>CAZCVP010000007.1:0-23005 GCA_964501915.1 uncultured Enterobacterales bacterium | reverse complement strand
GGGCTCCCCCTGCTGGCCGCCCTGGGCCGGGACCCGGCCCTCGATGGTGACCCCGGGGGGGCGCCCGCCGGCCGTGGCCGGCGTGGTGGGGCTCTGCTGGTGGCCGGTCATCGCCGTGACCTGGTTGTCGAGGATCACGGCGACGAGGTTCGCCTCCTCCTTGATCGCGTTCAGCAGCGGCGGCATGCCGGCGTGGAAGAAGGTCGAGTCTCCGCAGAAGCCGACCGTGCGCTCCCCCGTCACCCGGGCCACACCGGCTGCCAGGGTGAAGCCGGCGCCCATGCACACCAGGGCATCGGCCGTCTCCAGCGGCGGGCCGAAGCCGAGGGTGTAGCAGCCGATGTCGCTGAAGAAGAGCTGGTCCTTGCCGAAGGCCGTCCGCGCCGCGAAGTAGGCCGAGCGGTGGGGGCAGCCGGCACAGAGCACCGGGGGTCGCACCGGCAGGGGCGCCGCCTCGCCGAAGGTCGAGGCCCCCGGACCGAGGTCCAGCGCCTCCCGCAGGCCGGTGAGCAGCACGTCGGGGGTGTACTCGAAGGCCACGGGGAAGTGGCCGCTGCGCTTGCCGAGGATCTCCACGCCGAGCTGGAGGCGCCCGGCGAGGCCGGTGAGGAAGTCCTCGACATAGGGCGAGAGCTCCTCGACCACCAGCACCCGATCGACCTGACCCAGCAGGGCCGCCAGGCGGTCCTCGGGGAGGGGGTGGAGGCCGGCGAGGCTCA
Source organism: uncultured Enterobacterales bacterium (assembly GCA_964501915.1). Taxonomy (GTDB): domain Bacteria; phylum Myxococcota_A; class UBA796; order UBA796; family CAJQPC01; genus CAYFPX01. The sequence continues at coordinate 22,286 of CAZCVP010000007.1, read as the reverse complement.
CGAAGCGCAGGCCGCTCCAGAGGTCGTGCTCGTCGAGCAGATCGGCGCAGGTCGCGGCCGGGGCGCCGGAGGCCACGATGGCCGTGGTGGTGCCCTCTCCCCGCTCCTCGGTGAAGCCCGTGGCGTCGAGGAACTCGATCGCCCGCTCCAGGCGACCTGGGATCTCCAGCCGGAGCTTGCGGGCGTGGGCCGGGATCGGCACGAAGTGGCTCGGGTCCCGCTGGAAGAGGGCCTCTCTAGGAGGCGTGAGCGCACCGAAGCGCACACTCGCCCGGCTGTGGGCCACGCGGGTGGTGATGCGCATCAGCACCGGCAGGCGGCAGTGCTCCGAGAGCTCGAAGGCCTGGCGGGTCATGCGGTGGGCGTCGGCGACGGTGGGTGGGTCGACCACCACCAGGTGCAGCATCGGCCCCAGGTGGCGCTGGTCCTGCTCGTTGGGGCTGGTCAGGCACGAGGGGTCCCCGGCGCTCACGATCACCATGCCGCCGACGACACCCATGTAGGGAATGGTCGACAGCGGGTCCCCGGCGACCATCAGGCCCAGGTGCTTCATGGCGCAGATCGAGCGCACCCCGGCCAGCGACGCGGCGAAGGCCATCTCCAGGGCGATCTTCTCGTTGACCGAGTACTCGAAGGAGAAGCCCGTGTCGGCCAGCAGGGGTCCGAGCCGGGCGAAGGAGTCCGTGACCTCCGAGGACGGCGTGCCCGGGTAGCCCGCGGCGAAGCTCACCCCGGCCTCCAGGGCGCCGCGCACGATCGCCTCGTTGCCCAGCAGCGCCGCCGTGTGACCCGGCCGGCCGAGCAGGGGATCCAGCTCCAGGGAGTGCAGACCGTCCACGACTAGATGACCTCGGCATGAGTGGTGAGCCGGTGCGCGAGGCAACTTCCGTCCCTGTTGGTCTGGGGGTGCCGCCGGCATAGCACCGCTATTCCAAGCGCGCCCCCGGGCCGACAGGGGCGGAAGGGGTCCGCGCAACGGCTTGCCAATCGTGCCGAGGGCATCTAGCTCTCCGACCAGATGCGGCGGCGGCAGCAGGACCCTCCCTCGGGCAGGGACTCCAGGGTCTCGAAGCGCAGGCTGGTGCCACGAGCCGCGTTGACCGTGTCCAGGGTGGACTGGAACCAGGCGTCACAGCCGGGCCGATCCTCGGGCAACAGCCCCAGCTTCCGGTGCCAGTGGACCCAGGGACAGTCGGCGTGGACCACGAAGGCCTCGTCGCCTTCGCCCGGCTCCACCGCCGCGTCCTCGCCCATGCACTGGCTGGACCACACGATGCTCGCGGCGATCTGGGGAGCCAGGGGTCGCTCCAGGTCGAGCCGACCCTCATAGGCCTGGCCGGTGCCGACCCCGGTGAGCTCCCACATCCTGTTGACCACCTCGGCCGTGTCCACGCCCGGGCAGAGCTCGGCCACGGCCTCGCGCCAGGCGAAGTGCTGGGCCCGGGTGATCTTGCAGAGGACTGCGAACCGCTTATCGATCGGGATCTGGTCCATTGGACCTCCAACAACGGGCGTACACCACATCCAGCCTACCCGAGAGCTGATCCCTCCCCGGGTCTCCCGCGATAGGTCCTGGATTCCCGTACTTAGCGGGGTGAGCCGGCATCACGCCTCAGGATCAGTGCATGCGCTTCGCGGATCGAATGACGCAGGTCAGAGCTTCTGCCATCCGAGACCTGTTCGATCGCGGCCGCAGCATCGAGGGAGCCATCGACCTGTCGATCGGCCAGGGGGACTTCGACGTGCCTGGCCCGATCAAGGCGGCCACCATCGAGGCCATCCAGGGGGAGTGCGGCCGCTACAGCCCCACCGAGGGCTACCCGGACGTGGTCGCCGCCACCCGCGCCTGGCTCGAGGACCACCACGACCTGCCCGACGGCGACGCCGTCATGCTCACCTCCGGTGCCTCGGGGGCCCTGACCCTGGCCATGCTCGCCCTGGCCGGGCCCGGCGACGAGGTGCTGCTGCCCGATCCCTTCTTCGTCGTCTACGGCAACCTGGCCCACATCGTAGGGGCGAAGCCGGTCTTCTACGACCTCTACCCGCGCTTCCGCCTGGACCTGGAAGACGTCGACCGCAACATCACCGACCGCACGCGACTGCTGGTGGTCAACAGCCCCTCCAACCCCACCGGCACCCGGTACACCGCCGAAGAGATGCGGGGGCTCGCCGAGCTGTGCGGTCGTCGCGGGATCCCGATCGTCAGCGACGAGCTCTACGAGCGCTTCGTCTACGACGGACCCCACGTCAGCATCAAGGCCTTCGGCGACTGCGAGAGCCTGCTCATCGGGGGCCTGTCGAAGACCTACGGCATGGCGGGCTGGCGCCTGGGCTGGGCCGCGGGCCCACGAGAGCTGGTGGACCGCATGCGGGTGCTCCAGCAGTTCAGCTACACCTGTCCCCCGACCCTGGTCCAGCGGGGAGCGCTGGCCGCCTTCGACACCGACATGGGCCACCAGCTCGAGCGCTACCGCCGCAAGCGGAACCTGGTCTGCGAGGGCCTGATCGACGCCGGCTACGAGGTCCAGAAGCCCGAGGGCTCGTTCTTCATCTTCCCCAAGGTCCCCGAAGGCGACGACCTCGCCTTCTGCGAGCGGGCCATCGCCGAGAAGCTGATCGTGGTGCCCGGACGGGCCTTCAGCCGGCGCTCGACCCACTTCCGGCTGTGCTTCGCGGCCCTGGACGTCACCCTGGAGCGGGGTCTGGACGTGCTGCGGCGGATCGGGCCAGCGGCCGGTGCGTAGGCGCCCGGTGCGAGGCCACCCGGTCATCCCCTGGCTCGTCCTGCCCTGGCTCCTCGCCACCGCCTGTACCGACACCGGGGACACCGGGGACACCGCAGCGCTGCCCGACACCGACACCGACACCGACACCGACACCGACACCGACACCGACACGACCCCCGCGGTCGACTGCGAAGCCATCGGCGCCAATGCGTCGAGCACCTTCTACGAGACCAACCCCACCTACCCGGACCCCGAGGATCACTCCGGGCCCTGGACCGCGGTGGACCCCGGCTCCGTCGGCGTGGACGCGAGTCTGCTCCAGGAGGCCGCAGACAGATTCGCCCAGCGCCCCTTCGCCCTCAGCCTGCACGTGCTGCGCGGCGACGAGCTGTTGCTGGAGCAGTACTTCAACGGCTCCGAGGTCGAGCACAGCAACAACGTGCACTCCTCGTCCAAGAGCATCCTCGGCGCCGTCACCGGCCTGGCCATCGCCCGCGGGGACCTGGGACTGGACCAGACCGTGGCCGAGATCCTGCCCGCCAACTTCGCCGCGGTCGACGACCCGGCCAAGAAGGACATCACGGTGCGCCACCTGCTGACGATGACCGCGGGCTTCCGGTGGATCGAAGACGCCTCCGAGTACGTGCTCGAAGATGAGGACGACTGGGTCCAGGCGATCGTCGACCTGGACCTCAAGACCGAGCCCGGGTCGACCTTCAACTACTCGACCGCCCAGACCCACCTGCTGAGCGCCACCCTGTCCGCGGCCACCGGCCAGAGCCTCTGCGAGCTGGCCCACGAGGTGCTGCTGACCCCCCTCGGGGTGCAGGCCGAGCACTGGGGCAGCGACCCCCAGGGCATCTTCTCCGGGGGCTACAACCTCTACCTGACCCCGCGCGAGCTGCTGCGCTTCGGCATGCTGATGCTCCAGGACGGCTCCTGGAACGGGGAGCCCCTGCTCGATCCCGCCTGGGTCGAGGCCTCGCTGGCCGAGCAGGTTCCCGCCGGCGGCGCCTACCACTACGGCTACCTCTGGTGGATGCGGGAGCTCGGCGGCCACGCGGTGAAGATCGCCTGGGGCTTCGGCGGACAGCTCGTCTACGTGGTGGACGACCTCGACCTGGTGGTGGTGGTGACCACGAACACCAGGGACTTCCTCCCGGACTACGACGCGGAGGACCTGCTCGTGGAGAACATCTTCCCGGCGCTCTGAGCCCGGTCAGTACACGTCCTCCCCTGTCAGCAGCTCCACGCCGCTGCCCGGCTCGAGCCTCGCCTCGGCCAGGACGTCGTCGCCGTCGATGTCGCAGGCGCCGCGCACGAACATGTCGTCGGGGTCCGAGACATCGACGGTGTAATTGCAGCGCACGTGGCCATCGGGGGCGAAGCCGAGGAAGTCGAAGCCGGCGTCGCTCACCCAGGGCACGGCTCTCTTGTCCAGGGCCGCGTCGGCGCGGGGCTGGGGTCCGGCGCCGTCGAACTCCTGGTCGTTGCCGGTGGTGAAGGCGCCGTGGGCCGACACCCCGATGCCGCGCAGGTTGGTGACGACCTCGGCACGCCGGGAGCGGTTGCGGGCGTCCTGGAAGCGGGGGATCGCGATCGCCGCCAGGACGCCGACGATCGCCAGGGCGATCATCAGCTCGACGAGGGTGACGCCCTGCCGGGCCGGGTCGCGATGCATCACAGGGTCTCCCTCCAGCCGAGGGCCGAGTCGGGCTCTCCCGCCCGGACCCCGAGGCTACCCACCCTGCGCCACGGGTGCAGGTCCCCTTCGTCCGGGAGGTCGAACTGTCAGGCGACGCGGCTCAGCTCGGCGAGGTGCGAGAGCCAGGTCCGCTGCTCGTCGTCCAGGTCCACGATCTGGGCCCCGACGCGGTATAGACCATCCTCCTCCTCGAGGCGCCGGGCATGCCGGACCTCGAGGTGGAGTCGGCAACCGCCGCGGCCCTTCACGCGCAGAGTACCCGTGAGGCGGCGCCCGGGGCGGCTCAGCCCCGGACCGGCGGGACAGTGGAAGACCACTCCCCTGCGCGTCAGCTCGACCACCTCCATGCGGATCAGGCCGTCCTTGGCCGTGACGTCGAGGACGGCTGCTCCCCCGTCGCTGACCAGGAAGGGGCCCCGTCGGCGTCCCGCCTGGAGGGTCAAGACCTGCGGCGTGACCAGGACCAGCCGATGGCTCCGGTCCCAGCCCGCCAGGGAGCTGAGGAACTCCATGGTACCGCCGGCCCCTCGGGCGTGCACGAGCACCACGGTTCCGACCTTCGCCTGAAGGGGCACTGGACCGAGGCCTCGCAGCAGGAGACGGCCCGAGGGATCGAAGCCGTCGAAGCGGGCCGGGTGTTCGGGCAGACCGGGACAGCGCAAGACGACCCTGTAGCCTGCGGCCTGGGCCTCTCTCAGGTGATGGAGGACGTCGTCTCTCCGGCTGAGGGTCTGGTGCGGCGAGTCTGTCATGCGGGCCCCTCTCACACCCGGGCACGGATCGCCGGCGGCTCGGCTTGAGCCCCCGCCGAGGGACGACAGTCATCCCGTCGGCCGAACTCGTGGGGGGACCGCTCCCAACCTCGGCCTCGAAGGTGCATTCTGAGCTGGGGGGCTCAACCTCTACCGACCCGCGCCGATCCTGCGAGTGGGCTGCCGATCCGGCACGCCTTCTGCAGGAGTGTCGCAGATGGTCGTCTACCTCCTCGCCGGGACCTGGGTGAGCGCAGCGCTCGCCGTCGCCTTCCTCTGGACACGCCGCCGCCCCGATGGCCGAGAGCTCGCGCTGGCCGAGCTGGCCGACTGCGTGCGTGTGCACGGTCGCGCGGGCCCGCCCGACCGTCCGCCGGGCAGGGCTTGCGCCTACAGCCTCGCCGAGGCCTGCACCGTGCTCGACCGCTACCTGGAGGAGCCCGCCGAGGCGGTCGTCGAGTCCGAGGTCGGCGTCCTGCGAGGCCCGCTGCACTGGTGCGGCGAGCACCTCCTGCTCCAGACCGACGGGGCCGGGCTGGAGCCCTCCGGGGCGGTCAGGGTGGCCTTTCGCCATGGAGGACTGCGGACCTCCTTCTTCTGCACGGTCCTCGGCATCGACCACGCGGGCATCCGACTCGCGACCCCTCGGCTGATGGAGCATGCCGACGCTCGGGGCCCGGAACGCCGGCCCGTGGTCGTCGGCTCCGACAGCCTCGTCCTCCGGCTGCACCAGGAAGGCGCCAGCCACAGCTTCCCCCTCGTGGAGCTCTCCCGGACCGGTGCCAGCATGGTGGTCTCCGACGGTACTCGCCCACCCCGCGCGGGTACCCGGCTGAGCGGCGAGCTGGTGTTCCGCCAGAGGACCTTGTTGCGGGTCCGGGTGGAGGTACGCCACCTCGTGTGCGTCCCGGAAGGGGTGCGGGTCGGACTGTCCCTGCGGACCAGTGATCCCGGGGATGTCGGGATCAACGACGTGCTGGAGCTCCTGGCTGCGTGAGGGGCTCACGGGAGCAGCCAGCCAGGACGCTGCCCTCCAGCGGAGGATCACGCGAGCCGTGAGTCCCTGTCGCCCAGCGACGCTTCGGGAGCGCTCGTGGATGCACCAGCGGGTGAGGCCCGTCGCTCTTCCCGTGGAAGACCGCCCGCTGACATCCGACGGCTTCCGGAGAACCGATGAACCGGTGCCGCGGGTAGCGAGGACAGGTCTCATGTGATCGGCACCACCAACCGATCAGGAGGCACAGCGGGGTCCTGCTGGCCTGGACCCAGGAGAGGAGTCACCATGCCCAGACGCAGCGGTTTCACCCTGGTCGAGCTGACCGTCACCACGGGCATCATCGGCCTGCTGGCGGCGATCGCCGTCTCGAACTTCATGGAGATGCAGCACGACGCCAAGGTCGCCGAGGCTCCCACCAACGTGGACGGTCTGATCACGGCGCAGTGGGCCTACTCCTCGATCCGGGACGAGTTCATCGAGGCCACGGAGCAGCCTCGGGCGGTGTCGGCGCTGGACAAGAAGGCCGTGCCGTGGCCCGCCAGCGCCAAGGGCTTCGACGACCTGGGCTGGTCTCCCGACGGCGACGTGCGTGGCGCCTACTTCTGTGATCTCGACCCGGGCACCGGCGTCCACGTGGTCTGCGGCGGTGTGATCGATCCCAACGCGGACGGGGTGGGAGACGCCTACGCGACGGCGATCACGGACTCCCTCGCCTACAACCTCCAGGTCCCCGAGCCCTCCCCCTGGGACTGGCTGATCGGGAGCGCCTGGGCGGCCGGGGCCAGCCGCTCCGTGAGCTTCCACCTGGAGGACTTCGAGCTCGCGGGAGGTGGCTCAGCCGCCGTGGTGGCCAACGTGGTCTCGCAGCTCGGCTCGGACTCGTCGAGCGACGACTCCAGCGGCGACGAGGGCCAGGCCGAGAAGAAGAAGAAGTCGGGCAAGTCGAAGAAGTCGGGCAAGTCGAAGAAGTCGGGCAAGTCGAAGAAGTCGGCCAAGTCGAAGAAGGACAAGAAGTAGGTGTCCAGGGGCCCCGGCTTCCCGCTGAGCGCCGAGCCGGGTGTCACGGCTCGTCGGCTGGCGCTGGTCACGGCCCTGCTCTCGGCGGCCCACGTCGTGGCGATCACCGCCTACTTCGGCGGCTACGTCGACTGCAGCTACTGGCAGGTGTCGATCTTCGACCTCGACGCCGAACAGAGCCTCGGCACCTGGTTCAGCGCCGTCCTGCTCCTGCTCGCTGGGAGGCTCCTCGTGGAGGAGCACAGCCGGTCCCGAGACGCTGGCTGCGCCCAGCAGCGTGGCTGGGCGCTGCTCGCCGTCGGCTTCCACCTCCTGTCCCTGGACGAGGTCGCCGGGCTGCACGAGTCCCTGAACACCGCCCTGGAGACCACCTCCTGGACCCTGTTCGGTGCCGCCGGGGCGGCCCTGCTGCTCCTGGTCTTCGCGCCCTTCCTGGGACGCCTCGACGGCCGCACCCGCGCCGTGTTCCTGGTCGCCGGGCTGATCTACCTGGGGGGAGCCATCGGGGTCGAGCGCTCCACGGACTTCTACGCCGACACGGACCAGCTCCACTCCCTGGCCTACAACCTCTGGAACACCCTCGAGGAGACCCTGGAGATGGCCGGTGTCGTGCTGTTCATCCACGCCCTGCAGCGCCGGCAGCTCCTCGCAGATCCGGTGAGTCCTTCCTGAGGACCGGGGGGAGGTCGCGCAGGCTCGACAGGCGCTCTCGAGGAGCCTGTCCCGCCCCCGATGTGCACCGCTGAAGTAGGCTTCCCGCCATGATCACGCTCTTGATGTTGCTCGCGTGCTCCGGTGAGGAGCCCATCGCCGAAGAACCCGTGGCGGCGCCCGCGCCCGCCGAGGCACCGGCCGCGGCGCCCGTCCAGGGCATCGCCCAGCCGCTGGAGCACGCCCTGGAGCTGGTCGAGCTGCTGCGCAAGGGCGACAACGAGGCCGCCGCCGAGCGCTTCCACGTGCCGGCGGACGCCGATGTCGAGCTGGTGGCCGCCGAGCGGGAGGGTCTCGGCAACAGCCTGGCGGTGATCGTGGAGAACGTCGGCCAGCTCATGCTGGCCACCCCCAAGCTCCAGCAGGAGCAGCCCACCTACGACCTCCGGCTCACCTCCATGGACGGGGACTACTGGTCCACCTACGCCAGCCCCCAGCCGACCGCAGTGGCCTACTTCGACGCCGAGTACAGCCTCGGCGGGACCGGCACGATGCGCGTGGGCTACTTCGAGGTCGACGGCGAGGTCGTGATGCAGGGCGTGGTGTTCGGGCTGGTCCCGTCCCCCGAGACCCGGAGCCTGGCGATCCAGACCCTGCGCAAGCTGATGGTCTCCTCGGGCGTGCCCGACAGCGCCAGCCTCATGGACGAGCTGGAGCGCTCGATGCCGGTCCTGGAGCCCGCACAGTGAGGTGAGCATCGTGACGATCCTCTTCGCGACCGGCCTGTGGACGGCCTGCACCGCCCCCCCACCCCCCGACGCCGGGTGGTTCGAGGACCGTCAGGCCACCGCCCAGGGGGTCCCGCCGCCGCCCTACGACACCGTCTGCGCCGACGGCGCCACGATCCCCGGCATCGACGTCTCCTACTGGCAGCCCAACGTCGACTGGGGCCGTGTGGCCAGCGACGGCATCCGCTTCGCCTTCATGCGGGTCTCCTACGGCCTCCAGGTCTACGACACGGAGTTCCAGGACAACTGGTCCGGCACCCGCGAAGAGGGCATCGTGCGCGGCGCCTACCAGTACTTCCTCGCCGGCGACGACGCCGAGGACCAGGCCTGGCTGCTGCTCGACGAGATGGGGCCGCTGCGCGACGGCGACCTGCCGCCGGTGCTCGATGTCGAGTCCTATGGCAACGAGGGTATCTCGACGACCCAGATGACCAATGGCATCCAGAGGTGGATGGACGTGGTCGAGGGGGAGATCGGCCGCGAGCCGATCATCTACACCAGCGCCTACCTCTGGAGCGAGCTCACCGGCGACGCCGACTTCGGCGACCACCCGCTCTGGACCGCGAACTGGGAGGTGAGCTGTCCGCTGGTGCCCAACCCCTGGGACGACTGGGTCTTCTGGCAGACCAGCGCCACCGGCTCGGTGTCCGGCATCTCGGGAGACGTGGACACGAACCTCTACAACGGCAGCCTGGCCGCGCTGTCGGACTGGGCGATCGGCGAGGACACCGACACCGAGGAGACCTGCACCGGCCCCTGCACCGTGGCCGCGACCGGGCGCACCGTCATCGAAGAGGACGACGGCTGTGGCTGCCTGACCGGCTCGACGAGCGAGATCCACACCACCTCCGGCCACGACGACCACGCCTGGTGGACCGAGGCCGACGTGCCCGAGCCCGACTACGCCGAGGGCATCAACACGCTGCTCGACTTCCAGGCCGCCGGGACCTACGAGGTCCACGCCTGGGTGCCACAGCGGGACGACCTCACGAGCGGGGCTCTGTACAAGGTCTTCCACGGCGACAGCAGCACCAAGGTGGCGCTCGACCAGCGGGCCAACGGCGGCGGCTGGGCGTCGCTCGGCACCTTCGACTTCGCCGCCGGCGAAGACCAGTGGGTCCGCCTGGGAGACACCTGGACCGACAGCGCCGACGCCGGCCGCACGGTGATGTTCGACGCCCTGCGCTTCGACGAGGTCTCCGACACGACGGACGACACCGGCGACACCTGGGTCGACACCGCGATCGACACCGGCCTCGACTGTGAGTGCGACGAGGCCGACTTCGTCCAGAGGATGGTCTGCACCGACGGCGGCGTGCGGGAGCGGGAGTGCGACGGCTGCGACTGGACCGACTGGAGCCCCTGCGAGGGCGGGGAGGAGGACGAGTCGACACAGCTCGGCTGTGGCTGTGCCACGGGGCGTCGTGGGGGAGCCGGGTGGACCCTCTGGGCGGTCCTGCTGCTCGGCTACTCCACCCGCAGACACACCGCCCAGGCCTCGCCCGGACGAGCGAAGTTGTCCGCCTGGTAGTCACAGCCCCAGCCGGCCTTCTTGGTGGTGTCGGTGGCGTTCAGGGGCCGCGTACCCATGAAGTCCATGTTGTTGCTCGGCTCCGACGTGTAGCAGCCTCCGGTCACGATCAGGTCGTCGTTGTCCTCGCACATCGCGGCGAGGGTCTCCTCGGTGTACGACTCGATGTTCCGCGACTCGTGGACCACGTAGAGGTCGGCCTTGGAGGTCAGGCGTCTCAGGGGGGGCACGGTGTCGGTGTCGGGGTCGGTGTCGGTGTCGGGGGGCGTGTGGGTGTGCGTGTCGGTGTCGGTGTCGGTGTCCGTGTCGGTCTCCGTCGTCGTCGGCACGCTGTCGTCGGTGGTGGTGTCGTCGCCACAGGCGAGCCAGAGGGGCATCAGGGTGAGAAGCCGGAACACGATGGACTCCTTTGGAGCGGATTCAACACTCGGAGAGGGGGGCGGAGGCCAGGGCATCGGCCAGGGCCAGCACGGCGACGACGCGCTCGTCGGTCACATAGGGTCGTGCACCGTCGAGGATGCGGGCCGTGGCGGCGAGCTGATCCTGGACGAAGAGACCGAGGGGCGAGCGGGGCAGGCTCACGGGGGCTCCCCGCTCGAAGACGAGCCGGTTGAGCTGGGTGACGCTGCCGTCGTCGAGCCGCAGGACCACCTCGGTGTGGCGACGCAGCCCTTCGAGGTGGGCGAACTCGACCTCCAGCTCGCCCTCGGGGTACTCGAGCACCCCCGAGAAGTCGTCGACCTTGCAGACCGTGGTCCGGTGGCCGGTCGGCAGGCCCAGCGCGTCGACCACCCGGTGCAGTCGGGCCACGTTGGCGTGCACGACCGACGCGGCGTCGCGCCGGGTCTCTCCCTGGAAGCGCAGCGAGCCGTCCTCGAAGACCCGGCCACTGCACCGCTCCTCGAGGAACCGGGCCGACGGGGTGAGCAGCTCGATGTGCTCCACGTGCAGCACCCGCTCCCGCTCGGTCGCCAGGTCGAAGAGGGCGCGGGCGGCGGCGGCTGAGCCCGCCAGGGGTGCCTCGCAGACCACGTGGCAGCCCCCCTCGAGCGCGGCGCGGACCTGGTCGGGGTGGTGGGCGTCGGGGGAGCAGATCGCCACGGCGTCGACCGTGCCGATCACCTCGTGCAGCGAGAGCGCCGCGGGCAGGCCCAGAGCCGCAGGGTCCCCCCGGTGACCGATGACGACCTCGGCGCGGGGATCGGCCCGTAGGGCCTCCACCCGTGCCCGCCCGGCACGACCGACGCCGATCACTCCCCAGCGGAGCGGGGTCACCGATCTCGTCATCGATTCCTCTTCCTGGGCGGTGGCGTTGTCCTGGCGATGTAGCCTTCCACCCAGGAGCACACCATGACCCTCACCCTGCTCGTCGCCCTGGCCTCCGCCGGAGAGCACACCGAAGCCGAGTGCCGGGCCCTCTGCCAGGCCCTCGACGACGTCGAGGAGCAGTGCGAGGCGCCCCTTGGCGACGGCGACACCACCTGCGAGGCCATCGGCGCGGTGGAGGAGACCTGCGAACAGGGCGGTGACGACGGGGACGACGAGGGCGAGACCGAGGACGACGACACCCCAGCCGCCGGTACCTGTGACTGGGACACCCTCTGCCAGCAGATCGACGCCCTCGACGATGCCTGCGATGAGACCCTCGGCGAGGCCAACGAGGTCTGCCAGGGCCTGGACGCGCTGGCGGACGGCACCTGCGAAGACGAGGACGGCGACGAGGACGAGGGCGAGGACGACGGCGACGGCGACGACGACGACGACGAGGACGACACCGACGACGACAGCGGCTGCTCCACGGCCGGTGGCGGCGCCGGGCTGTGGCTCGTCCTGGTCGGACTGGCGAGACGCAGGCGTCCCTGAGGGCGCGACAGTCCGCCTCCACACAGGGTTAGGAGCCCTCCCCTGGAGGCGCCATGGTTCCCGTCCTCGCCCTGGTCCTGGCCTGCGCCCCCAAGCAGGCCCCCGAGCCGGCCGCCACGCCGACCGACCCGGTCCCTCCGGTCGCAGCAGAGAAGCCCCACACCCACACCGAGCACGGCGTCGAGCGGGCCGACCCCTACTACTGGCTGCGGCACAAGGAGGGCCCGGAGGTCATCGCCTACGTCGAGGCCGAGAACGCCTACACCGAGGCCATGGACGCCCACGCAGCGCCCTTCCGCCAGGCGCTCTTCGACGAGATGCTGGCCCGGATCCAGGAGGACGACGCCGACGTGCCCTGGGCCGACGGCGACCACCTCTACTACGCCCGCACCGAGGCGGGGAAGAACTACGAGATCTGGTGCCGCAAGCCGATCGCCGACGGAGCGGCAGCCGTCGAGCAGGTCATGCTCGACGAGAACGTGCGGGCCCAGGGCCTCGACTACTACGACCTCGGCGCCTGGGAGGTCAGCCCCGACGGGCGGCTGCTGGCGGTGGCCGAGGACACCGATGGGGACGAGATCTACACGATCCGCTTCCTCGACCTGGCGTCCGGCGAGCTGCTCGACGACGTGCTCGAGCACACCACGGCGACGCTCACCTGGGCCAACGACAGCGCCACCCTCTTCTACACCAGCCTCGACGACGCCCTGCGGCCCGACGCCCTGTGGAGACACAGCCTGGGCGTGCCCCAGCAGGGCGACGTGCTCATCCACCGGGAGGCCGACGAGCGCTTCTGGACGACCGTCTGGCGCACCCGGTCCGACGGCTACCTGGTGCACGGGCTCTTCAGCTCGATCACCAGCGAGCTCAGGGTGCTCGACGCCGACACCCCCGACCGCCCCTTCCGCACCCTCACCCCGCGCCACCAGGGCATGGCGTACACGCTGGCCCACCGCGGCGAGCACTTCTACCTGCGCACCAACGACTGCGACGACGAGGCCGGGGAACACACCGACTGCGCCCTGAACTACAAGGTCGTGCGGACCCCCGTGGACGGCACCGATCGCAGCACCTGGGAGGAGGTCATCCCCCACCGCGACGACGTGACCCTCGAGGGCCTCGACACCTTCGCCGGGCACCTGGTGGTCCACGAGCGGGCCGGCGGCGTCGTGCAGCTCAGGGTCCGAGACCTCGCCAGTGGCGAAGACCACCTCGTGGCCATGCCCGAAGACGCCTACGAGATCTGGGACGAGCCCAACGCCGTCTTCGAAGCCACCGACCTCCGCTTCGGCTACTCCTCGATGATCACGCCAGAGTCGACCTTCGCGTGGGACATGGCGACCCAGGAGCGCACCCTGCTCGAGGAGAAGGCGGTCCTCGGAGGCTACGACAAGGCCGCCTACACCACCGCCCGCCTCTGGGCGACCGCGCCCGATGGCGTGCAGGTCCCGGTCACCGTGGTCCACCGGGCTGACCTCGCCCTCGACGGCACGGCGCCGCTGATCCTCACCGGCTACGGCGCCTACGGCGAGCCCTACGACCCCTACTTCACGGTGACCCGCCTGCCGCTGCTGGACCGCGGCGTCGTCTTCGCCATCGCCCACATCCGCGGCGGCGGCGACATGGGCCGGGGCTGGTACGAGGACGGCAAGTACCTGCAGAAGCAGAACACCTTCACCGACTTCATCGCCTGCACCGAGCTCCTGGTGGCCGAGGGCTACGCCCACCCGGACCGGGTCGCCACCTACGGCGGCAGCGCCGGTGGCCTGTTGATGGGCGCCGTGCTCAACCAGCGGCCCGACCTGTGGGCCGGCGTGGTGGCCCAGGTGCCCTTCGTCGACGTGGTCACCACAATGCTCGACGAGGACATCCCGCTGACGGCCATCGAGTGGGAGGAGTGGGGCAACCCCGACGACGAGGTCTACTTCGACTACATGCTGGCCTACTCGCCCTACGACAACGTGACCGCCCAGGACTACCCGCCGCTGCTCATCACCTCGGGGCTCAACGATCCCCGGGTGCAGTACTGGGAGCCCACCAAGTGGGCCGCCCGCCTGCGGGCCACCAAGACCGACGACAACGTGCTGCTGCTCAAGACCAACATGGGGGCCGGCCACGCGGGTGCCTCGGGGCGCTATGGCTACCTGGAGGACAAGGCCTACGAGTGGGCCTTCCTGCTCGAGTCGGTGGGGATCACGGAGTGACCCCGCTGTGGCTGCTGCTGCTCGGCTGTCCCCTGCCCGAGGACACAGGCACGGAGCTGTGCACGGCGCCCCCGTCCTACGACTTCGACGACCAGGGCGTGAGCCTGCTCCAGGACGACTGCGGCGAGGTGAGCCTGGTGGCCGAGGTCCACGGAACCGGAGAGCTGACCCTGGAGCTGGACGCCCAGGACGCCCCGGTCATCCGCCTCACGCTGACCGCCGGCGCCGAAGGTGCGGTCTTCGAGGGCCTCACCCTGCGAGGCCCCTGGTCCCTGCCCGGCGACCCGGCCGAGCCCGCCTGGTGGCGCCAGGGCTACCAGTCCTGGTCCTGGTCGGGTGTGACGGCCTTCGAGGAGGCCACCCTCGACGAGGCGGGCCAGCCGGAGGTCGGCGGCGATGGCGACGGCACCGACGTGCGCAGCGAGGAGCCGGGCACCTCCTGGTGGGTCGCGGTGCTGGGCGAGCACGGTGGGGCGTCGATCGGTCTCGGCGCCCTCGGCTCGACCCGGACCAGGTTCCACGTCGCCGTCACCGAGGACGAGCTGATCGCCACCTGGGGCCTCCGAGGAGGCACGCACGAGCTGGCCCCCGGAGAGCCCCTGACCCTGGACCCCCTCTGGCTCCAGGTGGGCAGCGACCCCGCGGGCCTGCTCGCCGACTACGCGGACCTCACCCTCGAAGAGCTGGGCGTGCCCGCGGTCTCGAGCACGCCCCCGACGGGCTGGCTGAGCTGGTACCAGTACTTCACCGAGATCGACGAGCCCACCCTGCTCGCCGAGCTGGCCGAGGCCGCGCAGACCGGCGTGCTGGAGGTCTTCCAGGTCGACGACGGCTGGCAGGTGGTCTGGGGGGACTGGACGGCGGACGAGGGCTTCCCCTCGGGCATGGACGGCCTGGCCGCGTCGATCGAGGCCGCGGGCATGCGGCCCGGCCTGTGGCTGGCGCCACTCTACGTCGACCGCAGCACCACCACCTGGCAGGACCACCCCGACTGGTGGGTGGTCAAGGCCGACGGCGAGCCGATCACCTTCACCAACCTCGGCACCGGCGACTACGCCCTGCTCGACGTGACCCACCCCGAGGCCGCGGCCTGGCTCCAGGCCGAGATCGCCCGGCTGGTGGCCGAGGGCTGGACCTACCTCAAGCTCGACTTCCTCTACGCCGGCGCCCAGGAGGGCCTGCGCCACGAAGCGATCAACGGCACCCAGGCCTACGTCGAGGCCCTGAGGCTGATGCGGGAGGCGGCCGGCGAGGACACCTGGCTGCTGGCCTCGGGGGCCCCGGTGCTCTCCAGCGTGGGCTGGTTCGACTCCTTCCGCAGCGGCGCCGACATCTCCTTCGATGCCTGGCCGGACCCGCAGGCCCCCTTCCTGCGCTGGGCGGGCCGGTCCACTGCGGCCCGGTCCTGGGCCAATGGCCGCTGGTGGTGGAGCGACCCGGACCCGGTGCTCATCCGCGACCCCTTCGACGAGGTCCAGGTGACGGGTGCCCTGGCCGCCCAGGTGGCCAGCGGCGGGGCCTGGTTCCTCGGAGACAGCCTGCTGGACCTGGATGCGGCCCGCCTCGCCGACGCCACGGACCCGGCGCTGCTGGCGACCCGAGGCCAGACCGTGGAGGTCACCGACCCCCTGGCATCGGTCTCCGGCCTCGACGCGGGTCCCCTGCTGGAGCTGGCCCTGCCCGACGACAGCGCCGCCCCGGTCCACGCGCTGGCCGACGGCACGGTGGTCACGATGAACCTCGGCGAGGACACGATCGACGTGCCCCGGCCGCCGGGTGCGCCGATCCTGGGGGATGCCCCTGGAGACGGCCCGACGATGTCCCTGGCGCCCGGCGCCGGCGTGGTCTGGGAGAGCGGACGGTAGACTGGCCGCGACCCCCAGGCGGAGAACGCAGCATGTGGCTCGCGATCGTGCTCCTCGGCTGTGACGGCGACACCGACACCCTGCCCCATGGCTCCCCGACCACCCTGGACACCCTCCAGCGCAAGGGCTACGCCGAGGTCTGCCTCTCGTCGAGCGCCGAGCAGGAGCCCGCGCCGCCGGACTGCGCCATCCGCGACGAGCTCTACGAGGTCAGCGGCACGCTGACGCTCAAGGGCAGCGAGCAGTGGGGAGCCTACGAGCTCGCCGACTGCAAGCACGGTGCTGCCCAGGTCTACGAGATCCTCGATGGGGAGGGCGCCACCTGGTACCTCGGCTGGCGCCTGACCGACGACAACGACGACAACGTCGGCCTCGACCCGGGCATCGAGCTGGGCACCGAGGTCACCCTGACCGCCCTGACCCTCTCCTACGGCGAGGCGGCCTTCCTGCTGCGCGACCCGCAGGGCCTGGTCCTGGCCATCGACAGCGAGGCGGTGACGGACTGGATGGACGAAGAGCACCTCGGCGACCTCCAGGTGGACTGGGGCACCCCCTACGGCACCGCGGTCGACGGGGACTGCGCCTGGCAGGCCACCAACCTCTTCCTCACCGGCGACGGCACGGCCGAGCTCTACCCGGGAGACAGCGATGGCCTGAGCGTGGCCGGCCAGGCGATGCACGCCCAGGCCTTCAGCCTCTACCGGGATCCAACGGACGCGACCTGCCCCAAGTCACGGGCCTTCGCGCTGTATCGCTGAGTCGGTCCGTGGCTGGTTAGCCATCGGACATGACAAGGACTCCACGCCTCGCCCTCCTCGCCCTGGCCGCCTGCGGCCTCGGCGCCTGCTCCTCCGTCTCCCTCACCTACGAGGGCATGACCGAGGACCCGACCCTCAGGGGCGCCCTCTGGCTCGTGGTGACGACCCACCTGCCGGAGTCCGCCGGCGGGCAGACCGTGGTCACCGAGACCCTCTGGCTGACCGACCTGCGCGAGCCCTGCGAGGACCAGCAGACCTTCGTCCAGGATCAGGCCGAGCTCATCATGGACGACACGGTCTACGACCTCTCCGACCAGGACGACTGCGACGCCTACATCGCCGACCTGGAGACCCTCTTCGAGACCCGTCCCGACACCGAGTGGGAGATGACCATCACCCCCGGCGGCGACGGCACGTTCGACGACGGCGAGGAGGACTTCGGCGAGCTGACCGGACCGGGGCTCAACCTCCTCCACTACGTGACCGACCCGGCCGAAGCCACGCTGGCGGACCTGGGTGAGGACTGCCAGGGGGAGGGCAACGACAACTGGGACGACGCCGTGGACACCCTGGTCGCCGAGGACGGCGAAGTCGAGCTGGACGAGTCCGGCGAAGACGCCTGGCTCGTCAGCCTCACCGACGTCGACCTCAAGGAGCCGGGGGACAACGACGACGAAGGCAGCCTGAGCGGCGACTTCACCGCCGAGCTGTGCGAGATCGAGGTCGACTACGGCGACAGCGACAGCGGCACGACGGACTGAGGGCGCTCAGATCAGGACCCAGAGAGCCTCGAAGCCGCAGAAGACGAGGGCGAAGAAGAGGATCACGCCCAGGTCTCGGAAGGACGAGCGCTCGGGCCCGGTGATCGAAGACAGAGAGGGCTCGCTCATCCCAACCTCCGGCGTCCAAGGGGGGCTACCCCTCTCTACGGACGGGTCCGGACCGCCTTGAGGCGATCTGGATCTACTCCTGGAGTGCCGCCAGCACCCGCTCGGGCGTGAAGGGCATGCGGCGGAGGCGCACGCCCACGGCGTCCCAGATCGCGTTGGCGATGGCCGGGATGACCGGGTGCAGGGGCCCCTCGCCCGCCTCCTTGGCCCCGTAGGGTCCGCCGGGGTCGAGGGTCTCGACGATCCGGGCGACCAGGTCCGGGGTCTCGACGCTGGTGGGGATGCGGTAGTCGAGCAGGTTGGGGCCCGCGTGGAGCCCGCCCTCCCGGTAGGTCTGGGCCTCCATGATCGCCTCGGCCCAGCCCATGTAGACCGAGCCCTCGATCTGCCCCTCCACCAGCACGGGGTTCAGGGCCCGGCCACAGTCGTGGGCCGCCCAGACCCGCTCCACGGTCACGATGCCGGTGGCCTCGTCGACCACCACCTCCACCACGTGGGCCGTGGTGGAGTAGGCCGGAGACGCACCGATGGCCCCGCCCCGGTAGTCCCCGCCGACCTCGCGGGTGACGTACTCGCCGGACAGCCCCAGGGTCCCGAACCGGGACTCGGCGAGCACCAGGGCGTCGCGGGTGGTGACGGTGCGGCCCGGGCGCGAGCGGTCGTAGTAGTGACCGAGCGCCACACCGACCTGCTCGGCGGGGACCTCCCAGGCCTCGGCGACCGCGGCGACCATCTTGTCCCGCAGGGCCCGGCCAGCGATCTGGGCAGCGGTGCCCGCCATGTAGGTGATGCGACTGGAGTAGGCGCCGAGGTCCACCGGCGTGAGGTCCGTGTCCGCCGCCACGACGCGGATGTCGTCGGGCCGCACACCGGTCTCCTCGGCGACCACGTAGGCCAGCATGCCGGAGGAGCCCTGGCCGAGGTCGGAGGTGCCGGCGAAGACGGTGATCTTCCCCGAGCGGTCCGCCCGCAGCAGCACACCCGACTGGGGCATCTCGTTGGGGTAGATCGGGTAGGCGGTGCCCGAGATGTACATCGAGCAGGCCACCCCCAGGCCACGACCCCGCGGCAGCCGACCCCAGCGCTCCCTCCAGCCGCTGGCCGCCTCCACCACGTCGAGGCACTCCACCAGTCCGGTCGAGGGCACCGTCTGGCCGTTCACCGTCACCGCACCGGACTCCAGCGCGTTGAGCCTGCGGATCTGCATCGGGTCGAGCTCGAGTCTCTCGGCCAGCTCGTCCAGGGCGCACTCGAAGGCGAAGCGGGGCTGCACAGAGCCGTGTCCCCGCTTGGGGCCGCAGCAGGGCTTGTTGGTGTAGACCCGGCGGCTGCGGAAGCGGTAGGCGGGAAGGTCCACCGGACCGGTGAGGAGCTGACCCGAGTAGTAGGTCGTGATCAGCCCGAAGGAGTGGTAGGCACCGCCATCGATGAGGACGTCGCTCTCGACCGCGGTGAGCCGTCCGTCGGCGGTGGCCCCGACCGCCAGCTCCAGCTCCATGGGGTGACGCCCGCGGTGGCTGTAGAAGACCTCCTCGCGGGTGTAGAGGATCTTCACCGGCCGGCCGGCCTCGCGCGACAGCCAGGCGGCGCAGAACTCCAGGTCGAAGGGCTCCGACTTGCCGCCGAAGGCCCCCCCGAGGTGGGGCTGGATGACTCGGATCGACACCGGGTCCAGGTCCATCACCTGGGCCAGGATGCGGTGGAGGTAGTGCGGGACCTGGGTGGCGCTCCACAGCGTGAGACGGCCGTCGCTGTCCCAGCTCGCCAGGGCGCAGTGGGGCTCGATGGGGGCGTGGGTCGAGCCCTCGTAGTGCCAGGTGTCGCGCACCACGGCGGCGGCCTCGGCGAGCCCCCCGTCCACGTCGCCGAACTCCAGCCTCACGGTCTTGCAGACGTTGTCCAGGCGGGGCTCTCCGCGCCAGGAGCGCTCGTGGATCAGCGGGGCGTCCTCGGCGAGGGAGGCGGCGGGCTCGACCGCCGCGGGCAGCACCTCGTAGTCGACCTCGATCAGCGTCAGGGCGAGGTTGGCCGTGTCCTCGTCGCGGGCCGCGACCGCGGCCACGCCATCGCCGACGTAGCGCACCTTGTCCACGGCGAGGGCCGACTCGTCCGGGGTCCAGGGGATGATGCAGTAGGTGCGGGGCAGGTCCGCACCGACCATCACGGCGTAGACCCCGTCCAGCGCCTCTGCCTTCGAGGTGTCGATGCTGCGGATGCGGGCGTGGGCGTGCGGCGAGCGCAGGATCTTGCCGTGGGCCATGCGCGGCAGGCTGAGGTCGTCGGTGTAGCGGGCGGCGCCGGTGGCCTTGGCGATGCTGTCGGCCTTGCGCCCGGGAGCCCCGATGACCAGGAAGCCATCCGCCGGCTCCCCGTAGCGGGTGGCGACCCGGGGGCCGGCGAGGGGGTTGTCGCTGGCCGCCAGCTTCACGGCGTCGAGGATCTTGGTGTAGCCGGTGCAGCGACAGAGGTTGCCGCCCAGGGCGGCCCGGATCCGGTCGTCGTCGGGCTGGGGGTCCTCGTCCAGCAGCGCCCGAGCGCTGACGATCATGCCCGGCTGGCAGAAGCCGCACTGGAGCGCTCCGCACACGTCGAAGGCCCGCTGGAGCCGATCCGGCCCCTCGGCGGTGGCGAGTCCCTCGATGGTGGTGACCTCGCGCTCGCCGACGGCGTGGGCCAGGACACAGCAGCTCAGGACGGGCTCCCCCTCGAGCAGCACCGTGCAGGCGCCGCAGTCCCCCTTGTCGCAGCCCTGCTTGGAGCCGGTCAGGTCCAGCTCGTAGCGCAGGGCCTCGAGCAGGGTCCAGTGCTGCGGGACCGCCGTGTGGTGGTCCTCGCCGTTGATGCGGAGGGTGAGCAGCGACGTCATCGGGCGGCCCTCCTATCCGGGCGACCCTGACTGCGGTCAGCACTCGTCGTTGGCGGCTCCGGGGGTTCCCAGGTCGCCGTCGCCATAGCTGGAGGCCCCCTCGCACCAGTTGGCGCCGTCGTCGTTGCCCGTCAGGCTCATGAAGTCCGGGTCCAGGCTCATCGAAGCGCCGGCGGGGTCCGGGAAGTCCACGCCGTTGTCCCACTCCACGTCGTCGATGATCGAGTAGTCGTAGACCAGGTAGAGCTCGTCCCAGGAGTTGCCGAGGGTGAGGTCGCCCCGGTCATAGGCCAGATCGAGGGACACGCCGCCGTTGGTGCCCGAGTCCTCGTTGGGGCCGAAGACCAGGATCGAGCCGGCCTGGGCCACCAGGAAGTCCGCGACCACCCAGCGGTCCGAGATGGCGTCCTGGACCTCGAGGTCGGTCAGCAGCACGTCGACCCCGGAGGCGTTGTAGACCTCGAACCACTCGCCGAGGTCGTCGTCGACGGCGGCGGGGTTCTGCATGACCTCGGTGACGAGCAGGTCGCCGGCGGCGAGGTCGGCCACGGTGGCGCCGGTGTACTGGCAGCCGTCGCCGTCGCAGCGGAAGGTGGCGTTGGCGCCGTAGTCGGCCTCGAATTCGAAGAAGTCCGTGGGCGAGTTGTTGTCGCCCGTGGCGTCGCTGCCCATGTCGCAGGTGTCGGCCACGAGGAGAGCGTCGGCCACCACCACGCCACCCCCGGCGAGCGCAGTGTTGCTGGTGAAGCCCGCGTCGCCAGCAAATGACCCGGTGCAGGTCGCCTCGCCCGCCGAGTCGACCACCAGGCCCCCCCCGTAGACGCTGGCCTGGTTGCCGTCCACGAGGGTGTCGACCAGGTCCACCACCCCGTCGCGGGTCACCGCCGAGGGGTAGTCGTCGGCCAGGGTGCCCACGTAGATCCCGCCCGCGGAGCCCGCGGTGTTGTCGCGGACGAAGGCGTCGGTCAGCGTCACCGTGCCGCCGACGATCATCAGTCCACCGCCGGCGTTCTCGGCGGTGTTGTCCGAGAGGGTGCTCCCGTCCAGCGAGGTGTCGCAGTCCTCGTTGTGCAGGCCCGCTCCGTCGAAGGCGGCGTTGCCCTCGATGCGGCTGTCGACGATCTCCAGGCTGCTGCGTCCTTCGCAGTGGACGCCGCCCCCGCCGAGCACGCCGGTGCCGAGGTCGAGGACGTCGAAGGACCCCTGGCCGCCGGTGAGCGTGAGCCCCTCCAGGCGCACCGTGAGCCCGTCTCCGGCGATGCCCACGACCGTGGCCGCGCCGCCGCCCGACAGCGTCGTCACGTCGGCGCCTTCCCGTCCGACGACCTCCACGTCGGCGCTGATCTCCAGCACCGCGTCGTAGGTCCCGGCGCACAGGTGGTAGGCCCCGGGTGCGCTCGCCGTCACCGTCGTCGGGCCACCGCCGCCCGAGCGGAAGCTGGCGGTCACGTCGCCGGTGACGCCACCCGGCGTCACGAAGCTGACCTTGCCGTCCTCGGAGGTCGCCGGAGCACAGTCGTCGTCCAGGCCGTTGCAGATCTCCTCGGCGTCGGGGTTGACGGCGGCGTCGGTGTCGTCGCAGTCGGTGCAGTCGGAGACGTAGCCAGCGCCCGCCAAGCAGGACTCGCCCCCCCGGGCCGGGTCGCCGAAGCCGAACCCGACGCCGTCGTGGT
>CAZCVP010000006.1:79443-79818 GCA_964501915.1 uncultured Enterobacterales bacterium | reverse complement strand
GCTACGGCATCTACAACTACTGCTACGACGTCATCGACGACACCGACGGCGATCCCTTCTGGGATGACAGCGACGGCGACGGCGAAGGCGACCCCGACGCCCCCGTCGAGGACTGCGACGAGGTCCAGGGCGCCGTGGACAACGACGAGGACTGCGACGACGACGTGGCCACCACGAACCCCGGCGCCGCCGAGTCCTGCAACGGGATCGACGACGACTGCGACGACCTCGTGGACGCCGACGACCCCGACGCCGAGGGACTCACCACCTCCTGGCTCGACGCCGACGGCGACGGCTACGGCGGCGCGGCCTTCTCCGAGGAGACCTGCGACGTGCCGGAGGGCTTCGTCGACAACGCCGACGACTGCAACGACC
>CAZCVP010000006.1:23053-79433 GCA_964501915.1 uncultured Enterobacterales bacterium | reverse complement strand
GTTGTCGGGGCAGCCGGGCCCGGGGCGGGCGGGGTCGGCCCCCACCGCCGACGACTGCGACGACGGCGCCGCCGCGGTCCACCCCGACGCCGAGGAGACCTGCGACGGCCGCGACGAGGACTGCGACGGCGACACCGACGAGGACGCCGTCGACGCCCCCACCTGGTACCGCGACGGCGACGGCGACGGCTTCGGCGACGCCTCGACCGCCGTGGTGGACTGCAGCGGCATCGCCGGCTACGGCGCCGACGCCTCGGACTGCGACGACGCGGACCCGGCGGTCAACCCGGCCGCCGCCGAGGTCTGCAACGACGGCGACGACGACTGCGACGACGCGATCGACGACGAGGACCCCTCCCTGACGGGCGCCACGACCTGGCACGGCGACGCCGACGGCGACGGCTACGGCGGCACGACCTTCGGCCTCGACGCCTGCGAGGCCCCCTCGGGCTACGTCGCCGACACCGACGACTGCGTCGCCGCGTCGGTCCCCCGCGCGGCCTCCTAGCGCTGCAACGAGGTCGACGACGACTGCGACGGCGACACCGACGAGGACGCCACCGACGCCCCCACCTGGTACGCCGACGCCGACGGCGACGGCTACGGCGACCCCGACACCAGCGAGGACGCCTGCGAGGTCCCCTCCGGCCACGTCGCCGACGCCAGCGACTGCCACGACGACGACAGCACGGCCTGGCCCGGCTCGACGGAGACCGAGACGCCGGCGGACGGCGTCGACCAGGACTGCGACGGGATCGACACCTGCACGGACCTGAACTGCGACGGGCTGCCGGACCTCGTGCTGCCCAACTACCACTCGGAGACGTCGTACTGGGGCGACACGATCATCTACTACGGCGACGGGGCGGGCTTCTCCTCGGGCGACGTCGACACCCTGACCACCACGGCGGCCTGGGAGGGCGTGGCCGAGGACCTGGACGGCGACGGCTACCTGGAGCTCATCTTCGCCCAGGTCTACGACGACAGCAGCTACGAGATCGACAGCTACATCTACTGGGGCTCGGTCACCGGCTACTCCTCCGCGGACCTCACCGAGCTGCCGACCTCCGGGGCCGTCGACGTGCTCGTCGACGACGTGGACGAGGACGGCTGGACCGACCTCGTCTTCTCCAGCTACTACAGCGAGGTCAGCGGCTACTCGACCTCGGCCTATGTCTACTACGGCTCCTCGACCGGCTACTCGACCGCGGACCGCGGCACCTTCGGCGTCACCGGCAGCCGCAACAGCCACGCCGGGGACTTCGACGGCGATGGCTACCGGGACCTGGTCTTCTCCAGCTACTACGGCAGCAGCTACGCCACGAGCGCCTACGTCTACTGGGGCTCGGCCCGGGGCCTGTCGGCCAGCAGCTACACGGCCCTGCCCGTCACCGGCGCGACCGAGGTGGAGACGGAGGACCTGGACAGCGACGGCTACCCGGAGCTGATCTTCGCCTGCTACAACGACGGCGACTACCTCACCGACTCCCTGGTCTACTGGGGCGCGTCCACCGGCTACTCCTCGGGCGCCGTGACCGCCCTCCCCACCGAAGGCGCGTTCAGCGTGGAGGTCGGGGATCTCGACGTGGACGGCTACCCCGACCTCGTGTTCGGTGGCGTCTACGACGGCAGCAGCTACCAGGGCAACACCGCCATCTTCTACGGGTCCGTCACCGGCTACTCGAGCGCCGACACGGTGGTGCTCGACACCAACGCCGCCTACTTCCCCGAGCTCGCCGACCTGGACGACGACGGCTACCCGGAGCTCGTGGCGCCGTCCTACCGGGACGACAGCTCCTACGACAGCGACGCCTCGATCTACTGGGGCTCGGCCAGCGGTCCCAGCGACAGCGACCGGACCGACCTGCCCGTGCAGGGCAACGGTCACCTCGCCATCGGTGACCTGGACGGCGACGGGCTGCCGGAGCTGGTCTTCGCCGGCTACTACACCGGAAGCTGGAGCACCCTGCCGACCACGCAGCTCTACTGGGGCACCGAGGACGGGTATGGCGAGGACGACCTCGACAGCCTGGGGACCTCCGGCGTCTGGGCGCGGCCGCTGCTGGTGGGTGACACCGACTGGTAGTCGGAAACCCCGGTGGAAGGGGGCCCGGAGCGTGTAGGCTGTGCCGGTCTCCCACGCGGCGGTCGATGCGCGTCCTCCCCCATGTCCTGATCGTGCTGCTCCTGGCCTGCGAGGCGGGCCTCGAGCGGCCGAAGCGCGGCCTGGAAGGGCCCGACGCAACACAGGAGCACACCGATCCACAGCCGGAGCGGTTCACGTCGACCGCCAGCCTGGACCTGCCCGCGTGGGGCCACACCGACTGCCCGCGCGATCACGCCCGGATCGGAGACCTCGCCTGGCCCTCGCTCCAGCAAGCCGTCGACGAAGCCGATCCCGGCGACACCGTCGTCGTCTGCAACGGCATCTTCGACGGCCCCCTGCACGTGGGCAAGGACCTCGTGATCCGCTCCGACAGCGGTCTCGGCTTCACGTTCCTGGTCGGCGACGGCGCCAGCAGCGTGGTGCGCGTGGAGGGTGCTAGCGTCACCCTGGATGGGCTGGACCTGACGGCCGGAGGCGGAAGCCGCTGGAAGGACCCCGACGGCCCCGAGCCACAGGTCGGTGGCGGCCTCCAGGTCGTGGACTCCCCCACCGCGACCCTGCGCAACCTGCGCATCCACCACAACCGAGCCGAGCGCGGTGGCGGCCTCTTCGTGGCCGATGTCGACGCCCTGGTCGTCGAGGACGTGGAGATCACCGCCAACGAGGCCACGGACCAGGGGGGCGGGGCCTCGCTGTCCGGCACCTCGGTCACCGGTGAGGCGCTCTGGGTGCGTCTCTCGACCGCCCCCAAGGGCGCCGGGCTGTCCCTGGTCCAGACCTCCCTCGAGCTGGACGACGTGGTCCTCGAGGACAACCTCGGCGACACCAGGGGGGGCGGACTGCTCGCGGTCACCTCGGACCTTCGGCTCGCCGACGTGCGCATCGAGCGCAACGCGGCGGACTACGGGGCCGGAGCCTACCTCAACGAAGGCACCGTGGACCTCTCCGACGCGGTCTTCGGGGCCAACGACGGGGGCACCTCCGGGGGCGCCCTGTTCGCCCTCGCGGTGAAGGGCACGCTGAGCAACACCTGGATGAGCGACAACCACGCCGACCACGGGGGCGGCGCCTACGTGCTCGGCGGCGAGCTGACCCTGTCCGGCGTGAGGGTCGACGCCAACGAGGCCTACCGGGGTGGCGGGCTCTACGTGACCTCCGAGGCGAGCGTCGTCCTCGAGGGGGGCACCGAGATCGAGGCCAACGTGGCCGAGGCCTGGGCCGGCGGCCTGGCGGTCTTCGGCGAGTCGGTGGTCGAGCTCGAAGATACCCAGGTGGTCTCCAACCTCGCGCCCTGGGGCGGCGGCCTGCTCGCCTCGAGCGCGACCTGTCGCTTCTCCGAAGGCACGGAGGTCCGGGAGAACGTCGCCCTGGGCGGCGGCGGCGGCCTCTACGCCAACGCGGCCCGCTTCGAGGGAGCAGGCGCCCTGATCGCCGGCAACACCGCCCCGCTGGGCGCCGGCCTCGTGCTCGAGGTCGACAGCACCTACCTCGGCGTGGGCGATCGCCTGGTCGACAACGCCAGCGAGCAGGGCGGAGGCATCTACCTCTGGTCCGGCGCCAGCGCCTGGCTCGAAGACGTCCAGGTCCACAGCAACCGGGCCTCGGAGGCCGGTGGTGGTGTCTTCCTCGAGGACTCGGCCCTGTCGCTGAGCTGCACCGACTGCGACTTCGGCGAGGGGGGCGAGGACAACAGTCCCACCGACATCGACGCCGCGGGAGCAGGCTGGACCGTGACGGGCAGCTTCTCCTGCGACACCGAGGGCTGCGGGGGCGGCTGAGCTACTCGGCGCCGTAGTCGATGCAGCCCGTGTCGGTGGGAATGGCCGTGTCGCCCAGCGGGAAGGCGGAGTCGAAGAGCTCGGGATCGAACTCCCCGGCATAGGTCGTCCAGAACCGCATCTGGCCCGCCATGAAGGCCGACAGGGAGATGTTCACCCCCTCGAAGGCATCGGTGGAGGCCCGCTGCACCGGCGCGATGCCCACGAGGTAGGGCCCGTCGGCGGGGAAGGCCTCCGCGCCCGGCACGTCGACGACGTTGATGCCGCCGCTGTTGAGCAGGTCGACGGCCTCTTCGAGGGTGGCCGGGAAGTTGGTCCAGGTCACCGCGCCGTCGGAGTCGACGATGGTGACCAGCGGCGAGTGGTAGTCGGTGGACTCCATGGTGAGGGACATCTCCCCCTGGGAGCCCACGCGGCAGGGCACGTCGAAGTCCAGGCCCTCCGGGAGGACCCACTCGGCGGTCGCCTGGATGTCGTCCTTGTCGATGCTGACGATCGCCGTGGCCCCCACCTCGTAGACCAGGCCATCGGCGGCGCTGGCGGTGTAGCCGGGTGTCTCGTCGTCGCCGGTGGCCTCGGTGAGCATCACCCAGTCGCGGTCCCCGACCTTGACCTTGGCGGTGGCGCCGAGGATCGGGCTGCCCGTGGAGTCGCCACCGGCGGTGGTGTCGGCCAGCATGGCGGTGACCACCGGCCCGATGTCGGCGTCCTGGGGGAACTCGGTGCCCTCCGGTGCCGCGCCGACGCCGATGAGGGTGGTCTGGAGCACGATCGGATCCGTCAGCTCATCGACCTTGTTGGTGATGTCGTTGAAGAGCTGGATGATGTCGCATCCCGCCAGGGCGAGCATCCACATGGCTGGTCCTCCTCGCGGCCATTGTCGGGGGGGCGGGGCGTGGACACAAGCTCCTTGTGGGAAGGGTGACGTCCACTGACTCTCCGCGACATGGAGGAGACAGGCGACCCTTCGCTGGCGAACCGACGCACGACTCCGCTACTCTGGCAGACGTCCAGGCTCGAGGGCTGCGTTGGAGAGGACCGTGCTGCTCCTGGTGGATCCGTCCGCGCGCCGACGCGAGCGGTTCCGCAGGGCTCTGGACCCGGACCAGCTCGTGCTGCCGACCGGCAGCTCCGGCAAGGCCATCCAGCGCTTCGAGGTCCGCAAGCCCCGGGTGGTGGTGGCCAGCCTGAGGCAGGACATCAAGCACGGACTGGCCCTGTGCCAGGAGCTGCGGCGACGGGCCAACGGCGAGCGGTGCCTGTTCGTGGTCCACGGCCGACCGGAGGACTCGGTCCTGGCCGGGCTGCTGAACGAGAAGCCCTCGGCCTGGGGCGTCGATCACTTCCTCACCAGCGAGGTCGACCCCAAGCTCATCGCCATCCTGGTCCGAGAGGCGCTGATGGGACCGGGGCGGCGGGCGGAGCTGCCGGCCTCGACCGGCGACGGCAGGGCGGGCCAGGTGGTGTCGGCCGCCACCCCGGAGCGGGATCCCGAGGACAAGTCCTGGAAGGAGCTGCTGACCTCGGAGGCCAACATCACGAACATCAAGGCCCTGCTGAAGAAGGACCTGATCAAGAAGTGATGGGCGCTCGGCTCACCCGCGGTGGGAGCCCAGCAGCGGCGTGACGCGCTCCCGCAGGTCCGGGGGCAGCTTGCGGTCCAGGGCTCGCACGATGTCCCGGCGGCTGTGGCGAGCCGAGAAGTGGGTGAAGAGGATCGCCCGGTTCTCGAACAGCTCGGCCCGCTCGGCGACCTCGTCGAGGTGGATGTGGCCCTTGGACCGGCACTGGGCCACGGACACCCGGTCGTCGACGAAGGTCACCTCCATGATCAGGACCGCGGCCTCCCGCACCACCGCCTCCCGCTCGAGGACCTCGATCTTGGCGTCGCCGGTGAACGCCAGCTCGGGTGCCTCGAAGGTCTGGGTCACCTCCACGCCCTCCACCGTGCGCAGCCGGGCGATCTCGTGGCCCGGGAGTCCGTGGAACTCCGGCCGGAGCTTGCGACGAGTCGACCAGAGGCCATAGCCCTGGCAGGGCACGCGGTGGGGCGAGCGGAAGGGGCGGGCCAGGAGGCCGCCAGGCAGCCGGTGTTCGTCTCCGGGGCCGATGGGGACCACCTCGTGGGGCATGCGCGAGCGATCGAGGCGCCGCCAGGCCGCGAACAGCGCCTCCAGCGCTCGCTCGTTCTCCCGCGGCACGAGGTAGGTCGGCGGGGGCTGGCCCCGCAGGGCGCGGGTCGCCGCGTGGAAGGCCACGCCACCCATGTGGTCCATGTGGGCGTGTGTGAACAGCACCGTGGAGCGGTTCACGGCGGAGTCGGGGCACTTGCCGATGTCGAAGCAGAGATCCCACCCCGGCACCTGGATGCAGGTCTGCAGTCCCCCGACGGAGACAGCGTCGACAGCGATGCCCGCGAGCTGGATCATCCGCCGGACGTATCCCGCCCCGGGCCGACTTCTGCCCCCGCGGTAGTTGCTGCCGGGCATTCCGGTGTCCAAGGGATAGGGAAGCGCCCTCCCCACGGCGGGGTCTTGAGCCCGGTCCACGCAGGAGCCCAGTCCATGTTCTCGAAGCCGCTGATCCCGTTGTTCGCCCTGCTGCTCGTCGGCACCACCGCCTGCACCACCGTCGTCGACACGGTCGCGGCGGAGCCCCCCGATCGGGTGGGCGTGCCGAGCCTCGCACCGCTGGTGGAGGAGCTCTCGCCGGCCGTGGTGAGGGTCGAGGTGGTGGCCCAGTCGGCCCCGGTGCTCGCCGAGAACCTGAGCCCCCTGATGCGCCACCTCTTCGATCGCGACGGCGACGGCATCGTGTACCAGGAGCCTCCCCGGGAGGGGGTCGGCAGCGGCTTCCTGATCTCGCCGGATGGCTACATCCTGACCAATTTCCACGTCGTCGAGCGGGCCACCGAGGTCCGGGTCAAGCTGATGGACGGCCGTGAGCTCGACGCGGAGGTCGTCGGCAGCGACCAGGGCACCGACGTCGCCCTGCTCAAGGTCTCCGAGCGCGGCCTGCCTTCGCTGACCCTCGGGGACTCCGAGGCGCTGCGGGTCGGCGACTGGGTCGTGGCGATGGGCAACCCCCACGGCCTGGGCCACACCGTCACCCAGGGCATCGTCAGCGCCAAGGGGCGCTCCATCGGCGCCGGTCTCTACGACGACTTCATCCAGACCGACGCCGCCATCAACCCCGGCAACTCCGGTGGACCCCTCTTCAACCTGCGCGGCGAAGTGGTCGGCATCAACACGGCGATCATCGCCTCCGCCGACGGCCTGGCCTTCGCGATCCCGGCCAACATGGTCCGCGACATGCTGCCCCAGCTCAAGGAGCGTGGCCACGTGGCCCGTGGCTGGCTGGGCATCCGCATGCAGCCCCTGAGCCCCGACCTGGCCGAGGGCCTGGGGCTGGAGCGGCCGGCGGGGGCTCTGGTCGCCGAGGTCAGTCCGGAGAGCCCCGCCGCCCGGAGCGGGCTGCAGCCGGGCGACGTGATCGTGCGAGTCGACGACACCGCGATCGAGGATCCCCAGGACCTGGCCCGCAAGGTCGGCCTGACCTCCCCCGGCACCCGGGTCCGCATCGCGGTGGTGCGGGACACCCGGCAGCAGGTCCTCCCGGTGACCCTGGCCGGCTACCCCGACGACGCCGAGGTGATCGCCCAGGCCCAGCCGCACCCCCAGCCCAACGACGGCGCCCAGGTGCTCGGCCTGGAGCTGCTGAACACCCCGTCGGGGGTGCGCATCGAGAGCGTGGCGCAGGGCAGCCCGGCCCACGGGATCCTGCGTCGCGGGGACATCCTGCTGGAGATCGAGCGCAAGCGGGTGACGGACGCCGCCAGCGCCCGGCGCTTCATCGAGCGGGCAGACGCCAGCGTGCTGGTCGCCGTGGAGCGAAGTGGCCGCCGGATGTACGTGACGGTGCGCAAGCCCTGAAGCAGGTCTTGTGGGTCTTGGAGCGGTGGGGTTATAGGAAGCGCCGTTGGCAGCCGTCTAGAGGAACCTCCTGACGGCTGCCAGGACGGCGCGGAGCACCCATGTACGACGACTTCCTCATCCTCGGCGGCGCCGGCCTGGTCGGCACCCAGGTCGTGCGCCACATCGTCAGGGCCCTGGAGCCCCACCGGGTGGTGGTGGCCTCGCTGCACCGACACCAGGCCGAGGCCGCCTGCCGCAGCCACCAGCGCGAGTTCGGCGACAAGGTGCTGTTCGTGCCCGCTTGGGGCAACCTCTTCGTGCCCACCTCGCTGGCCGAGACGACCCGCGACGAGATCCTCGGCGATCCAGCCATGCGGGCGCTGCTGCTGGAGGCGCTCTACGGCCCCATCGAAGAGGCCTACTCGGCCAACCACCTCGTCACCCTCATCCAGCGGCACAGGCCGGAGGTGGTGGTCGACGCGGTCAACACCGCCACCGGGCTCAGCTACCAGGACGTCTTCGACGGCGCGGCCAAGGTGCGCAGCCGGATCGGCGAGCAGGGCTTCGACCCCGCCGGCATCCAGGACCTGGAGACCTTCCTGCTCTCCCAGTCCGTGCCGCAGCTCATCCGTCACATCCGCTTCCTCAACCGGGCCACCAGCGAGTGCGGCACGCGGGTCTACCTCAAGGTCGGCACCACCGGCACGGGGGGCATGGGCCTGAACATCCCCTACACCCACTCCGAGGACCGTCCCTCCAAGAAGCTGCTGGCCAAGAACGAGGCGGCCTTCGGTCACACCGGGCTGCTCTTCCTGCTGGCCCGCACCCCGAAGAGCCCGATCGTCAAGGAGGTCAAGCCGGCGGCGATGATCGGCTACCGGGCGATCCAGGTCCAGCAGGTCACCGACCGCCACGGCAACGACCGGGTCTTCCTGCCCAAGACCACCGACCTGCGGGCCGGCGAGACCCTGGAGCTGGCCCAGGCCTTCGGCGCCTACGAGGCCGTGGCCGACCTCAAGGTGCCGGTGCTCGACACCGGCGAGAACGGCGTGTTCACCTGGGGTGAGTTCGCCGCGATCACCGCCCTGGGGCAGATGGAGTACATCACCCCCGAGGAGATCGCCCACACGGTCGTCCAGGAGCTCACCGGGCACAACACCGGCCGGGACATCATCTCGGCCCTGGACAGCTCGGTGCTCGACCCCTCCTACAAGGCCGGGCTGGTCCGCGGCGTCGCGCTGCGAGACCTCGCCGCCTGCGAGACCGAGGCCCTGGAGTCCGGCGAGGGCGTGCCGAGCATCGCCCTGGGGCGGCTGGGTCCCCCCGAGCTCAGCAAGCTGCTGTTCGAGGCCGCGCTGTTCAAGGCGCTCTACGGCACCCGGGGCAAGGGCACGACGCACGAGCTGCTCTCCGATCCGCGCAGCGCCGAGGAGGTCGCCCACCAGCTCGAGGCCGTGCTCGATCCCTCCCACGTGGCCCGGCTGGCGCCGAGCATCGGCATCCCCGTGCTGCTGCCCGACGGCCAGACCATGCTGCGCGGACCCCGCATCAACGTGCCCGAGGTCATGGGCCACGTCGACACGGCGCTCTTGACCGCCGAGAACATCGACACCTGGGCCCGGCGAGGCTGGGTCGACCTGCGGCCCGCCAACATCAAGCGCTGGCGCAAGCGGATCGCCCAGATGCAGCAGGCCCGCACCGATCTGCGCAAGGCCGGCTCGGCGGCCGCCAACATCCAGAGCTTCATGAGCGACCGCTTCGAGCTCGGCGAGGTCGTGGCCTGGATCTTCAACAACGAGATGGGGGGGAACCGGATCAAGTAGGGTTGACGAGCGGGTGCTAGGAGGGTGAGCCAATGCGCATCCTCATCACCGGTGCGACAGGCTTCATCGGCCTGCAGGTGGTGGAAGAGGCGCTGAGCGTCGGTCACCAGGTCCGGGTGCTGGCGCGGGCATCGAGCGACGTCGCGGGGCTGCCCGAGGGGGTCGAGGTGGTCCGCGGCGAGCTGGGAGACGCACGGGAGGCCATCTCGGGTGTGGAGGGCGTCGTCCACCTCGCGGGCATCGGCGGTGGCCTGTTGCGGCGCGGCGATCGCCAGGGGACGGCGCTCCGGCGGGTCAACGTCGAGGGCACGCTCCAGGTCTGCGAGGCGGCCCTGGGGGCGGGGATCGAGCGCACCGTGCTGGTCACCTCGATGTGGACGATGCTCCGGGCGGACCTCGCCCCCCGGAGTCCCTACCTGGCCTCGCGGCTCGACTCCGAGCACGGCGCCCTGGCCCTGGACTGGCCCGGCCGGGCGCCGGTGATCCTCTGTCCCGCCTTCGTCGTCGGCGCCCGGGATCGGGGCCCCAACTTCCCCGGCTCGATCGTGCTCGCGGGCCTCCGCGGGAGGACGCCGCTGGCGCCCCCCGGCGGAATGACCTGGATCTCCGTCCGCGACACCGCACGCATGATCGTCGCCGCCCTCGGCCGAGGAGAGCCGGGCCGGCGCTACCTGCTCGGGGCGGAACACTGGACGCACCTGGACCTGTTGACCCTGGTGACCGAGGAGGCCGGGCGTCGTCCTCCTCGGGGGGTCGTGCCCAGGGGCCTGTTCCGTCTTGGGGGACAGCTCGGTGACCTGGTGCTGGCCGCCGGGGGCCGTCGCGCTCCGATACCCCTGGGCATCAGCGCGGACTTCCTCTGCCTGGAGGCCCCCCTGGACTGCGCGCCCGGGTGGGAGGCGCTCGGAGAGCCCAGGACGCCCGTCCGAGAGGCCGTGGGCGAAGCCATCGCCTGGTTCTCAGGCCCAGGGGCTCGCCACGTCGACCTCGACGAGGCCCGGCACCCGTGCTAATCAAATACTTGTTTGAGTATCGGAGTCCACGTGTCAGGACCAGACCGGGTGTTCAAGGACGCGATCTACGCCGAGTTCGCGCGCATCGGGAAGGCGGTCTCCAGCCCGCGACGGCTGGAGCTGCTCGACCTGCTCGCCCAGGGTCCCCGCACCGTGGACGCCCTGGCCGAGCTGACCGGCCAGAGCCTCGCCAACACCTCGCACCACCTCAAGGTCCTGCGCGAGGCCCGCCTGGTCGAGGGCACCAAGCGCGGCGTGTCGGTCACCTGCTCCCTCGCCGGCGACGACGTCGCCGACTTCTGGCGGGCGATGCGCGACCTGGGAGAGACCCACCTGGCCGAGGTCGAGGTGGCGACCCGGCAGTTCCTCGAGGACCGCGGCCAGATGGAGCGCCTGGAGGCCGACCTGTTGGTGGAGCGCGTGCGCGAGGGCCTGGTCACCGTGCTCGACGTGCGCCCGGCCGAGGAGTACCGGGCCGGCCACATCCCGGGGGCGGTGAGCGTCCCGCTGGCGGAGCTGAGGGAGCGCATCGCGACGCTGCCGCGCGACTGCGAGGTGGTGGCCTACTGCCGGGGCCCGTTCTGCGTCCTGGCCGTCGAAGCCGTCCAGATCCTTCGCGACAGCGGCTTCCGCGCAGTGCGCTTCGAGGAAGGCGTGCCCGAGTGGCGGGCCCGGGGGCTCGCTGTCGAAGGGAGCGCTGAACCGTGAACCGGAGCCGACCATGAGCCGCACGCTCTTCATCCTCAACGACCCGCCCTACGGCACCGAGCTCAGCTACAACGGGCTTCGCCTCTCGGGGTCGCTGGCCAGGCGCGAGGGCGAGCAGGTCCGCGTCTTCCTGATGGGAGACGCCGCGAGCTGCGCCAGCGCCGGCCAGGTGGTGCCCAATGGCTACTACAACGTGGAGCGGATGCTGAAGGTCGCCGCCCGCCGCGGCGCCGACATCGGCGTGTGTGGCACCTGCATGGACGCCCGGGGCATGCGCGAGGAGTCGCTGGTGGCGGGCTGCAAGCGCAGCACGCTGGACGAGCTGACCGACTGGACCACCTGGGCCGACAGGGTCGTCGTCTTCTGATCGCGAGCCCGTCGGGTTCGAAGGAGTGAGCACATGAGCGAGAGTCGAACCACCCTGGTGCTGGGAGGAGGCGTCGGAGGCCTCGTCACCGCCGTCGAGCTTCGCAAGAAGCTGCCGCGCGAACACCGCGTGGTCTTGATCGACCGCGAGCGCGACCACGTCTTCGCCCCTTCCTTTCTGTGGCTGATGACCGGGCTGCGGGAGCCGGAGAAGATAGCCCGGCCCCTGGAGCGGCTGGCCAAGCAGGGCGTCGAGGTCGTGCACGGGGAGATCGAACGCATCGACCCGGCCGAGCGCCTGGTCGTGGTCGACGGCCAGGAGCTGCGGGGGGACTTCGTGGTCATCGCCCTCGGCGCCGAGCTGGCCGCGGAGCTCGTGCCCGGCCTCGCCGAAGCCGGACACGACCTCTACACGCTGTCCGGTTCGGTGGGACTGCGAGACGCCCTGCGCGACTTCGAGGCCGGGCGCCTGGTCGTGCTCACCGCGGCTCCTGGCTACAAGTGCCCGGCTGCCCCCTACGAGGCGGCGATGCTGCTGGAGTCCGACTGCCGCAAGCGGCGCGTCCGGGACCAGGTGGAGATCGACCTCTTCGCCGCCGAGCCGGGCCCGATGGGCGTGGCCGGGCCCGAGATCAGCGCCGCAGTCCGCGGCATGGTGGAGGGCAAGGGCGTGGGCTACCACCCGGGCCACCAGGTCACCTCGGTGGACCCTGAGGCCCGCACCCTCACCTTCGCCAGCGGGGCGACCGAGGCCTTCGACCTGCTGGCCTACGTGCCGCCCCACCGGGCGCCGTCCGTCGTGCGAGACGCGGGGCTCGTCGGCGAGAGCGGCTGGATCACCGTCGACCGCCACACCCTGGAGACGGAGCACGAGGGCGTGTTCGCCATCGGCGACATCACCAGCATCAAGCTCGCCCTCGGCAAGCCGCTGCCCATGGCGGGCGTCTTCGCCCACGGCCAGGCCGAGGTGGTGGCGGCGAACATCGCCCAGGCGATCACCGGCCAGGGCAGCCCGGCCCGCTTCGAGGGCTTCGGCGAGTGCTTCATCGAGACCGGTGACGGCCGCGCCGGCATGGGGCGGGGCGACTTCTACGCCGAGCCCCTGCCCCGGGTGGCCATGCGCAGCCCTTCGCTCCTGTGGCACTTCGGCAAGGTCCTCTTCGAGTGGCGCTGGCTCAGGCGCTGGTTCTGACGGGAGGCCGGCATGTGTGAGCTGCTCGGCATGAGTGCTCGCCACGCGACCGACGTCAACCACTCCCTGGCCCTGCTGCGCCCCCGCGGCGGCGAGATCGGTCCCCACGCCGACGGCTGGGGAGTCGCCTTCTACGAGGGCCGGGCGGCCCGGGTCGTCAAGGAGCCCATCCCGGCCTGCGAGAGCCGCTGCCTGGCCTTCATCACCGGCTACGACTACCGCAGCACCATCGCGATCGGACACATCCGCAGGGCCAACCCGGCGAGGTTCGGCCGCACGTCGGCCAACACCCACCCCTTCCAGCGAGAGCTGGGCGGTCGCTCGTGGGTCTTCGCCCACAACGGCAAGCTCCCCGGCGTCGAGGACCCCTGCTTCGGCTCCCGTCGCTTCCAGCCCATCGGCGAGACGGACTCCGAGCGGGCCTTCTGCTTCCTGCTCGACCGGGTGGCGGAGCACTGGCGTGGGGGACCGCCGCTGGATCCCGAGGCCCTGGACGCGGCGCTCGCGGCACCGGTGGCCGAGCTCTCGGCCCTGGGAGAGCTCAACCTGATGCTGTCCGAAGGAGAGCACCTCCTGGTGTTCACCAACACGAAGCTCCACGAGCTGACGCGGCGCTGCGTCGAGGCCGGGTGCGACCAGGAGGTGCTGCTGCTGGCGACCAGCCCCCTGACGGACGAGCCCTGGACGCCGGTACCTCGGGAGAGGCTCCACGCCTTCGCACGGGGACGGCGGGTGCTGCCCGCTGCCTGACCACGGCCACCAGGACGCACAGCGGGCGGCAGGAGGTAGCGGCGGGCGACAATCGACCCGAAGCCTGGGTCAACGCACGGCAATGCCTGTGCCTTCTCTCTCACACAGAGGGATGATGCGGCCATGCAGACCAAGCGCGTCGATCACCTCGTCATCGGTGCTGGCATGGCCGGCACCGTCCTGGCCCGGTTCCTGCGCAGCGAGCGCCTCGTCGTGCTCGATCCGCGGCCGGGTTCGTTCAAGATCGGGGAGTCGATCATCCCCGAACACTTCCACCACCCGGTGCTGCGGGAGATGGTGCCGGCGATCAAGCAGCTACCCTCCTACTCGCCGAAGGCGGGCTCGACCTTCATGGGTCGGGGAAGCGTGGCCTCCTTTCCGCTGCCACCCCACGGCGCCGAGGTCGCCATGCACGTGGGTCGGGACGAGCTCGAGGCCCTGATGCACCGGACCTGGCGGACCCCGATCGTGCGGGAGGCCGTGCGCGAGGTCGACGTGGCGCGGCGGGTCGTCACCACGTCGACGACCCGCTACGAGGTCGCCGGCCCGATCCTGGACTGCTCCGGTCCCTCGATGGTGGTGGCCAGCAAGCTCGGCACCATCGACGAGCTCTGGCCGGTCTGGGCGCGCTGGGCCTACCTCGACATCACCGCCGTCGAGCCCGAGCGGTTCTGGGATCACATCCGGTCCGCGGACCTGAGCTACCGGCGCTACGACATCCCGAAGGGCCGCCTGCTGCCGGGCCGCGAGCGGGACGGGTGGCAGCCCTCCCACAGCACGATGCTGACCGAGCTGGAGCCGGGCACGTGGACCTGGCAGATCCCCCTCTACCGGGAGAAGCTCCTCTCCTTCGGCCTCGTCTCCCGCCACGGCCCCGTGGACCACGCGCACCTCGAGCGGGTGGTGCGGACCCACGTGGCGTCGCCCTATCGCCTGTCCTGGAGGCCGAAGGGCGAGGGGTGGCGGGATCGCGTCCACACCCGGGCCCGCTTCGCCCGCAAGGCCCGGATCGGCGCCACCCTCGACTACGTCCTGATGGCCGACGCCTTCGCCTTCGCCGACCCCATCTACAGCGTGGGGACCGGCCTGGCCGTGAACAAGGCCATCGAGCTGGCCGCCGTGCTCAACGAGGAGGGCTGGAACGACGAGACCTGCGCTCGCTGGAACGATGACTATGCCTCCCTGCTGACGCGGGCGGTGACCGCCTTCGACGCCTGGTACGACGGCAGCCTGCTCTCCTCGGACGACTCGGCCGACGAGGTCCAGCGCAGCTTCCTGGTCGGCACGGCGTTCCAGGTCGGCGTCGCTCACCACTACAGCCACTCCATCGTCGACGCAGGACCGCCGGTCGGGCAGCCCGGTCCCGAGGGACGCGGCCGTCACATCGTCGACGCGGACCAGGCGCCGCTCGCCGAGGTGGACGAGCTGCTGGGCCTCGAGGTGGGCGACGAGCTGGCGAGCTGGGCCTACGAGGGGTCCTGGGCGACCCAGCGGGGGATCCAGCACCGCTGGCGTCGAGCCGGGCGGCCGCAGCTCATCATCAACACGAGCTTCGCGGTCGACGAGACCCGCTACTACCGACGGATCGGCAGCGTCTCCCTGTCCTTCATGAACCTCATGGAGCAGCCCTACCCGCTCGACGCCTCGGGGATCGGCCTCTTCGACGCCCTGGAGGGTCTGATCACCCGGCGGGTCGCGGCCTGGGAGGAGCTGGGGGAGCGCTTCAGCTCGGCGAGGAGCTCGCCAACCGACCACCACAGGTGACCGCCGGCGCCCCTGACAGCGACGATCAGGCCGCCTCCTCCCTGCGGTCCTGGATCACCCGGGCACGCCGCAAGACGGAGGCCGGCCTCGGGCGCACCTCCGGGGCCATGTGCAGCGCTGCGGCCAGCGGAGGCAGGCCGGGGCCCACGCCGCTCGCGGCCCGAGTGGCCTTCAGGGCGACGTGGTGGACCGCCGCCATCGAGCGGTGCTCCTCCGGCACGTCGGCCGGGAAGGGCGAATTGCCGACCCCGACACAGACCCCCGTCTCGATCCCCCAGGAGTCCAGCGCCAGGAAGGCCAGCGGGTGGTGGAACTGTCGGACCACCTCTTGCACCAGCTCCCGCCGCGGGCGAGCCAGGCGGTCCTCTGGCGTGGCATCCAGCAGCAGCAGCAGCTTGCCGACACCGGCGAACAGCCCAGCCAGGTAGTGTGGCCCGCGGCTCTCCTGGGTCATCCAGGCCGCCAGCTCCGCGACCTCGAGGGCCTCCTGGCGGACGTGGGCCACCTCGTGCTCGTACCCCGGCACGTAGTAGGGCACGGCCTTCAGGGCCGCCCGAACGCCGAGGGTCCAGATCTGTTCCGGACCGACCCGGGCGATGGCCAGGCCGAGGTCGATCACCGGCTCGCCGTAGCTCCCCGAGTTGGCCAGGGTCCAGATCTGCCGGACCAGCCATGGATCGCGGACCACGACGTCGACGAGCGCGGCCGGCTCCGGCTCCGCCTGGGCCAGCAGGGCGTCCAGGGCAGCAGGGGTCTCCGGAAAGCCCGGCAGCCGGTAGGACTGGGCCAGCACGCGGGCCTGGACCCGCTCCAGGAAGGCGTGGTCCGCCTTGTTCGACACGGCACGCTGGCGATCCGCAAGCTCGGAGGTGAGCCGCCTCGCGACCTGCTCGGCGTCGACGGCCCGCAGCGAGACCGACATCTCGTCGGCCGAGGGGAGGCCCCCGCGCCGGCGCGGCGGTAGCTTGCCTGTCTTCGCCTTGAGGTTGGCGTGGAAGCGCCGGTCGCTACCTGCGCCCCTGGATCGCCGTGCTGCCATCGAGCGTCTCGCAGTGGGCCGGGTCCGGCCCGTGGGGGAGCCCCCCCGTGAGCATCGGACAAAGCGGCATGGACTTGAGCGCTGTCCCCCGGTCCGGGGCTCAGCGCAGGCGCTCGAGGACCGCCAGCACCTCGTCGATGTCGGCCGCCGTGTGGGCGGCGTTGATCTGGAAGCGGATGGTCTGGTCTCCCTCGGGCACCACGGGGTAGTTCAGGCCCACCACCAGCACGCCGTGCTCGGTGAAGCCATCGACCATGCGTCGGGTGCGCTCGGTGTCGCGCACCATCAGCGGCGTCACCGGGTGGATGCCGGGAATGGTCTCCATGCCCAGGGCCGCGATGCCGGCCCGGAACTGGGCGATGCGGTCCCGCACGTGCTGGAGCCGTGCCCGCCCCTCCTCGCTGTCGGCGACGTCGACCGCGGCCTTGGCCGCCGCGCAGTCGGCCGCGCTCAGGGGGTTGGTGTAGATGTAGGTGTCAGCCTTCTGGCGGATCGCCTCCACGACCTCGGGGCTGCCGACGACGAAGCCACCGTTGACGCCGAAGGCCTTGCCGAAGGTCCCCACGGCGATGTCGACCCGGGCCCCCGCGGCCTCCTCCGTGCCGCGCCCGGTCGCGCCGAAGGCGCCGATGCCGTGGCTGTCGTCCACCACGGTCACCAGACCCTCGGCGAAGCGCCGCCGGTGAGGCTCCAGCACCCGGTGGATGTCGGCGATGGGCGCGTGGTCTCCTCGCATGCTGAAGACGCCGTCGAAGATCACGATCACCCGCTCGATGCCCTCGGGCACCTGCTCGATGCAGCGGGCGAGGTGGTCCATGTCGTTGTGCCGGAAGATGGCCTTGTTGGCCCGCGGCACGTTGGCGATGCGCATCGCCCGGATGATGCAGTTGTGGTTGAGCGCGTCCCCGATCCAGAAGGTCCTCTTGTTCTGGAGCGCCAGGGCCAGGCCCAGGTTGGTGGTGTAGGCCGAGTTGAAGATCTTGGCCGACGGGCGCCCCATGAAGGCCGCGATGCGGGCCTCGAGGTCCACGTGGGGCTGGAAGGTGCCGTCGATGAAGCGCACCGCCCCGGGGCCGGCGCCGAAGCGATGGGTGGCCTCGTCGGCCGCGGCGATCACCGCCGGGTGATGGGAGAGCGAGAGGTAGCTGTTGCTGTTCATGCGAATGAACGGCTTGTCCCCGTGCCCGTCCAGGCGGTAGCGGGGGCCGCGGTCGCCCCGGGCCGGCAGGACCTCGACGATCACGCGCTCCGGAGCCTTGGCCCGGCCTTCGGCGACCAGGGCCTGGACCTCGCGGGAGAGACCGGCGTTGAGGAGCTCGAGGGACATGGGACCTCCGGGGTCTGGCGACCGGAGATCTAATTCACAACACGCCCCGACCCGCGACGAGGTCCGACACCAGCGCCTCGACCTCCAGGGCAGCCTCCTGGTCCTGGATCCCGGTCAGGGTCTCCAGGCGATCGAGGCTCCGGCGGGCCCGCTCCAGGTGCTCCGCCACCAGCAGGGCGGCCGGGGCCTCCGAGAGCGAGGTCAGTGCCCTCGCCGCCGCGCGGCTGTCCGTCTCGCGGTCCAGTCCCGCCAGCCGTTGTCCCGGGAGTCCGAGCCCCGGCAGCAGCGGCTCCAGGGCCTCCAGCAGCGGCCCCAGCGCCCCCCGCCCGAGCACGATGCAGGCCCCGTCCAGCAAGGCCGCATCGAGCTCACCCCGTCGAGCACGCTCCACCACGACCCGGCAGACCACCTCCTCGAAGCGGAGCGGCACCTATGTGCCCTCCCCGATGCGCAGGCGCCCACGCACCGTGGAGCGATCCAGTCCCAGGATCCGGGCCGTCGACCCGACCGCTCCTGTCCGGCGGTGGACCCGACGCAGGTACCAGTCCTTCACCTGCCGCTCGCTCCAGGTGGCGGCGGCCAGCCCGGGAGGCAGGTCCTCCGGGCCCGGAGGCGGCTCCACCGGCGAGGGGGGGGGTGGGCCGCCGAGCACGATCGTCCTCAGGGCCGCCTGGAGGTGGAGGACCTGGTCCGGCCGTGTCCGGTCCTGGGACTCCACCTCGGCGAGCCACTGCATGGCTGGCCCGAAGTCCAGGGCGAAGCCCCCCTGGCGGCGCACCTCCGCGCTCCAGGAGACCAGCCAGGACAGGGAGAGGGCCCCGAGGTCCTCGCCGCGGTCCCGGAGGGCGGGGATCTCCAGCCGCCGTCCCACCAGGACTGCCCGCAGCTCCGGGTGGAGCCGTCCCGCGACGGAGCGCCACGGTGCACACAACAGCGCCAGCCGCCTGTGGCTGGCCCCACGCACCGCCTGGGCGAGCGCGAGCTGCCCGTCGGCG
The DNA here is from genome assembly GCA_964501915.1 of uncultured Enterobacterales bacterium. Classification (GTDB taxonomy): domain Bacteria; phylum Myxococcota_A; class UBA796; order UBA796; family CAJQPC01; genus CAYFPX01. The sequence goes on along the minus strand of CAZCVP010000006.1, from coordinate 60,657 downwards.
CCGAGCCGGTCGGGGTCCCGCACGAGCAGCGCCGCGTCGGCCGGCACGGCCCCGGGGGGATCCCAGGAGAGGATCTCAGGGACGCTCCAGGGCTGGCGACCGGCCAGCGCCGGCAGTCCCGCGAGCACGGCACGAGCCAGCGCCTCCCGACCGGACCCGGGCTCGCCACAGACGACCACCGGCTCCTGACGCCGCAGCCACTCCAGGTCGAGGGCCGAGGTGAGGTCCTCCCCCAGGGCGGCCTGCCAGCCCTCCTGGCGAAGCGTCCGGACCGCGACCGACCGCCCTGGCCAGGCCTCCAGCGCCCGGTAGCAGCGCGCGGCGGCGAAGCCGATGCGTGCATAGTCGTCCCGCGGGCGCGGCAGCTCGGCGGCGACCGGGTCCGGCAGCACGGCCGGGCTCAGCACGGCGCCGGGATCGGCCAGGCCACAGGCACGGGCGTGGGCCACGGCGAGCACCAGCCCCTCGGGCTCCACCGCCACCTCCCCCCGCAGGGCGCCGCGGATCGCCCGTGCTGCGGAGGATGTCAGGAGGAGGCGACCCAGGCGGGTCCGGGCTGCGATGCCGCTGTCTGTGAAGGGGTTTCCGCGGAAGACGGCGACGGCATCGGCGAGGGAGGCGGTCACGGTGGGAAATCTACCATACTGGCGCGTTTTCCGCCATCGCCATTTCGCCTATGGGGATTCTTCCGCCCCTGCCGAGGCGAACTCCCCCGGCTCCGGGCGGCCTCCCCGGCTCGGGCTGTGCTGCCGGACACACGTCGGCCCCGCCCGGTGCTGGACCGAGAGGGGTCAGCGGGAGCCCTCAGGCGGGCCGGGCCGTGGACGCTGTCAGTCGGAGACCTGCGTCACCAGGTAGTTCTGGAGTCCCAGCTCCTCGATCATGTGGAGGTGGGTCTCGATCCAGTCCACGTGCCCCTCCTCTTCGCGCAGGATGCCTTCGAGGAGCTCGCGGGTGCCGTTGTCGCCCAGCTCCCGGCAGATCGCGATGCCCTTGTTCAGGTGCTCGACCGCCTCCAGCTCGATCGCCAGGTCGAACCGGTGCTGCTCCTCCACGTCGCGCCCCACGCTGACCTTGCCGTACTTCTGCATGTTCGGCACGCCGTCGAGGAAGAGGATGCGCTCGATGACCCCATCGGCGTGCTTCATCTCCTCGAGCGACTCCTCGCGGGCGTGGCTGGCGAGAAGGCCATAGCCCCAGTCCTTCAGCATCCGGTGGTGGATCCAGTACTGGTTCACGGCGGTCAGCTCAGCACACAGGACCTCGTTGAGGATCTCGATCACCTGCTCGTTGCCCTTCATCTGGCGCTCCTTGGGAGGGCGCCCCACCTAACCCGCGTACGCCAGACGGGCGGCTTCCCTGGAGCACACCCTGTGGGCGAGCCGCCCGATCAGTGGCAGGGGCGTCCGCGACGCGCGTGCAGGTGGCGCAGCAGGTCGTCGACACAGGCCGAGCAGTTCCGCCCGCAGCCCGTGCGCTCGGCCACCTGCTGGAGCGGCTCGCCGGCCTCGACGCGCTCGGCGACCTGGTCGAAGCCCACCTCCTCGCACTCGCAGCGGGTCATCGGGCGCCCGATGGCCGGTGTGCGGGGCAGCCCCTCGGGATGCGTCGGCAGCCAGAGCAGCGGGCGCCCCCGCTCGAGGGGGAGGAAGGGTCCCGGGAGGTGGCCGTCTTCGTGCTGCATCCAGCCAACGTGAAATTGCAAGTCACTTTCAACTACCCTCGGAGTATGTCCACCCCGCCGGTCCGTGTCCACCTGAAAGTGAATGTCCTTTTCAATTCCCTGTCCCAGACCACCCAGGCGAGAGCCGAGTGTCGTGGTGAGCGACACTCGGGCGCCCACACGGGTGTGTGACGCCTCCAATGTCGCCCACAGCGACACTCGCGCTCCGATCAGGACTTCCCTCTCCTGGGGATCGCGTCCTCGCCGAGGAAGCCCTCCTCGGCGAGCGCCACCTCGACCTGGGTGGGGTGGGCGTGGACGTCGACCTTGTCCCAGCGCCGGACGACGAGGCCATCGGGTCCGATGAGGAAGGTCCTGCGGCTGGCGACGGCGACCGGCCCCAGGCCCCGCCTGACGCCGTAGGCGCGGGCCACGGTGCCGCCGCGGTCGGCGAGCAGCGGGTAGGGCACGTCGAGGGACTCTGCGAAGCGCTTGTGGCTGTCGATGGAGTCGAGGCTGACGCCGTAGAGCGCGACGCCGTGCTCCTGGCAGCGATCCCAGATCTCGCGGAACCCGCGAGCTTCGAGGGTTCAGCCCTTGGTGAAGTCCTTGGGGTAGAACCACAGCACCACGGCTCGACCGGCGAGGTCTTCGAGGCGATGTCGCTGGCTGTGCTGGTCTGGGAGGTCGAACGGGGGTGCTGGCTGTCCGGCGAGAACGGAGGATGTGGGTCGGGCCATGCAACCCGCTATCCGGTTAGGAATCGACCCCTTCAACAGGGCACTCCCTTGCAGCGCAAGCCACCATGGATCAAGGTCCGACTTCCCAGCGGGGAGCGGCAGGCCCGCTATGGGCGGATCAAGACCCGTGCGCGGGAGCTGAGCCTCCACACCGTCTGCGAGGAGGCCCGCTGCCCGAACATCGGCGAGTGCTGGGGCGGCGGCACCGCGACCTTCATGGTCATGGGGGACCTCTGCACCCGGGGCTGCCGCTTCTGCGCCGTGAACACCCGGAGGTCCGGGGCCCCCCTCGATCCAGACGAGCCCGCCAACGTGGCCTCGGCCATCGCCGAGCTGGGCCTGGACTACGTGGTGCTGACCTCGGTGAACCGGGACGACCTGGAGCTCCAGGGGGCCGACCACTACGCCGCGTGTGTCCAGGCCATCGCCGAGGCCAGCCCCAGGACCCTGGTGGAGGTCCTGATCCCCGACTTCCAGGGCCGCCCGGACCTGCTCGAGCACATCGCAGCCAGCGACCCGACCGTCATCGCCCACAACATCGAGACCGTCGAGCGCCTCACGCCCACCGTGCGGGACCCGCGGGCCGGCTACCGCCAGAGCCTCGAGGTCCTGGCCTGGCTCGAGGCCCGCCGGCCCCACCACCACACCAAGTCATCGATCATGGTCGGCTGCGGCGAGACCGAGGCCGAGGTGCTGGAGACCATGGGGCACCTGCGCGAGGTCGGGGTCTCCTTCCTCACCCTGGGCCAGTACCTCCAACCCACCAGCCGTCACCTGGAGGTCGCCGGCTTCGTCGAGCCGGAGCGCTTCGCCGCCTGGGAGCAGGCCGGCCGGGACATGGGCTTCGCTGTCGTGGCCTCCGGGCCGCTGGTCCGTTCGAGCTACAAGGCCGGCGAGTTCTACATCCGCCAGGACCTGCGCCGCACGTCCGAGTCCGCCCCGGAGATGCTCTCTTGAGCCTGCCCGTCCCGTTCTCTCGCGCGATCCGCGACACCCTCGACGAGCTGCTGACCGCCGACGAGCGGGTGATGGTCATCGGCGAGGCCGTGGGCGTGCTCGGCGGAGTCTCCGGGACCACCGAGGGCCTGTTGGCGACCCACGGGGCCTCCCGGGTGGTCGACACGCCGCTGTCGGAGGCCGGCCTCGTCGGCGTGGCGGCCGGGCTGGGCATGGGGGGGCGGATCCCGGTCATCGAGCTTCCCTCCGCCGGCAGGGTGTTCGGGGCCCTGGAGCAGCTCCTCGCCGAGGCGGGCACCCTCGCCAGCCGCACCGGCGGAGAGTTCTCGGCGCCGATGGTCCTGCGGCTGCCCTGCGGCCCCGCGGGGGACCTCCAGGAGGCGTCCGTCGTCGGGCTGCTGTTGAGCGCTCCGGGCATCACCGTCGCCAGCGCCTCCAGCCCGGCCGACGCCGCCGGGCTGCTGCGTGCGGCGGTGCGCCACCGGGGCCCCCTCGTGCTGCTGGAGCCCCTGGCGCTCTACGCAAGCCGCGGGCCGGTGACCGACGCGCTCGTGCCCATCGGCCAGGCCCGGACCGCCCGGACCGGCGACAGCGTCACCGCCCTGGCCTGGGGCGCCGACGTCGCCGCCGCCCTCGACGCGGCGGAGCAGGCCGCCGAGCAGGGCCACGAGGTCGAGGTCATCGACCTGCGCACGCTCGCCCCCCTCGACGTGCGCGCGGTCGCCGAGTCCGTCCGTCGCACCGGCCGGGTGCTGCTGGTCGAGGGCGAGAGCCCCGACCGTGCCGCCGCCGACCGCATCCTCCGCGCGGCCACCGAGGCCGCCTTCCTCTACCTGGAGGCCCCCCCGGCGCTGGTGTCGGGCGGGACCGCCGAAGTCGCCGCGGCCATGGCCGCCAGCGCCACCTACTAGGAGCCCCGGATGTTCCAGTTCAAGCTACCCGAGATCGGCGAGGGCGTCATCGAAGGCGAGGTCGTCCAGTGGCTGGTCCAGGAGGGCGACGTGCTCGCCGAGGACCAGGCCGTCTGCGAGATCATGACCGACAAGGCCACCGTGGAGATCAGCACCCCCCGCGCGGGCAAGGTCGCCCGCCTCCACCACGCCGTGGGCGACATGGTGGCGGTGCACACGCCGCTGGTGGACATCGAGGACGGCGCCGCCCCCGCCAACGGCGCTGGAGCCGCCGCCGAGCCGCCGAGCGAGCCGACCGCCACCACACCCCCGCCAGCTCCCACCGCTCCACCCCCCCGCCCCAGGGGCCCCAAGGCCATCGCCACCCCCGCCGTGCGCCGCTCCGCCCGAGAGCTCGGCGTCGACCTGTCCAAGGTCGTCGGCTCCGGACGCGGTGGACGGGTCACCCGCTCGGACCTCGTGCAGCACGCCGCGGCCCCCGCCGCAGATCCGGCTGCCACGCCGGTGGCCCCCGCCGCGCTGCCCCAGGCCAAGGTCGTGCCCTCCGGCGCGGTCGAGCGCATCAAGATCGTCGGCCTGCGCCGCAAGATCGCCGAGCAGATGGCCCTGTCCAAGCGCACGGCCCCCCACTTCACCTACGTCGACGAGGTCGACGTCACCGACCTGGTCACCCTCCGGGGCCAGCTCAAGGAGGGCGCCGCCGCCCGGGGCGTGAAGCTCACCTACCTGCCCTTCGTGATGAAGGCCTGCGCTGTCGTCTTCCGGGAGTTCCCCAACGTCAACGCCGTCGTCGAGGACGACCCCTTCGCCCTGGCGGTCCACGGCGACGTCAACATCGGCGTGGCTACCGACACCCCCAACGGGCTGTTCGTGCCCGTGGTCAAGAACTGCGAGCAGAAGTCCATCCTGCAGATCGCCGCGGAGCTGGCGGACCTCATCCAGCGCACCCGCGAGGGCAAGGTCCGCCTCGACGAGCTGCAGGGCGGCACCTTCACCGTCACCAGCGTCGGCAACATCGGCGGCGTCTTCGCCACCCCGATCCTCAACGTGCCCGAGGTCGCCATCCTCGGCGTGAACCGCATCGTCCAGCGCCCGATGGTGGTCGACGGCGAGGTCGCGATCCGCGACATGATGTACCTGTCCCCCTCCTTCGACCACCGCATCATCGACGGCGCGGTCGGAGCGAGGTTCGTGGCGGCGCTGAAGAAGGTCCTGGAGAGCCCGGCTTCGCTGCTGCTGGAGCTGCGGTGAAGCCCTCCCTGATGGAGGCGCTCACCGAGCTCCGCAAGGCGGACCTCTGGCTCCAGGCCTCGAGCCCCAGGCCCCTCGGGGTGCCGGCCAGGGGCCTGGAGGCGATCATCGCCGGGGGCTTCCTCGGCGTGGAGAAGACCGACTGGGTCGTGCCCGGCCTGCGGGAGCGCCTCGGCGCCGTGCTGCGCGGCTGCCCCAGGGACCGCCTGGTCGACGGGCTGGCCGGGGCCCGGCCCTGGCGCGTGGCCCCGATCACCACCTCCCCGGCCGCGCGGCTGCTGCACGCCTGCGGCCTGGCCATGGCCAACCCCGACGACGCGGTGCTCTCCTTCCTCGGTGAGGGGTCCGCGTCCTGTGGCGCCTTCCACGAGGCCCTGAACTTCGCCGCCCTGCACCACCTCCGGGTGATCTTCCTCGCCCACGCCTGGAAGCGCGGCGACGACGCACCCTACGCCGAGCAGCTCGCCGGCAGCCTGAGCCACCACGCCATGAGCTACGGCATCAAGGCCCGCCTGGTCGACGGGGGCCTGGTCAGCGACGTGCTCTCCGCGGTGAGCGAGGCCCGGGCGGCCGGAGGTCCCCGCTTCATCGAGGCCCAGGTGACGCCCGGCGAGGACCCCCTGGTCCGGGCCAAGGACGAGCTGTCGGAGACCGACCCCACCGGCGATCTCTCCCTGAACGCCGGCTAGGAGCAGACGATGGAGACGAAGAAGTACCAGGCCGTGGTCGTGGGCGCGGGCCCCGGGGGCTACCCCTGCGCCATCCGCCTCGCCCAGCTCGGCGTGAAGACCCTCTGCGTCGAGCGGGAGTTCTGGGGCGGCGTGTGCCTGAACGTGGGCTGCATCCCCAGCAAGGCCCTGATCACAGCCGGCAAGCGGCTCCAGGACATCCACACCGCGGCGACCATGGGCATCCAGGTCAGCGGCGAGGCCACCCTCGACGTGGCGGCGATGATGGCCTGGAAGAACGGCATCGTGAAGCGCCTCACCGGTGGCGTGCAGAAGCTCCTCGAGGGCAACGGTGTCGACCGGCTGATGGGCACCGCCCGCCTGGTCGGCCCAGGCGTGCTGGAGGTCATGAACGACGAAGGCACCACCCGGGTGGAGGCCGCGCACATCGTGCTCGCCACCGGGTCGAGGCCCGTCGAGATCCCGGGCTTCGCGTTCTCGGACCCCCGGGTCCTGGACTCGACCAAGGCCCTCGACATCAGCGAGGTGCCCCACCGCGCCGTCGTCATCGGCGGCGGCTACATCGGCCTGGAGCTGGGCACGGCGCTGGCGAAGTTCGGCAGCCGGGTCACGGTCGTGGAGTTCATGGACCAGCTCCTGCCGGGCTTCGACCCCGACGTGGTCAAGGTCATCTCCCGCAAGCTCAAGCGCTCCAAGATCGCCGTGAAGCTCAAGTCCAAGGCCCTCGGCTGGGAAGAGGGCGACAGCGGCGCCCTGGTCACCATCGAGACCCCCAAGGGCACCGAGACCCTGGAGACCGACGCCATCCTGGTGACCGTGGGCCGGCGACCCAACACCGAGGACCTCGGCCTCGAAGACCTCGGCGTCGAGCTGGACGGTCGCTTCATCGCCATCGACGAGCAGTGCCGCACCAACGTGGCCGGGCTCTACGCCATCGGCGACGTGGCCGGGCAGCCGATGCTCGCCCACAAGGCGACCCACGAGGGCGAGCTCGTCGCCGAGGTCATCGCCGGGCGAGCGGTCGAAGACCAGGCCCGCACCGTGCCCGCCGTGGTCTTCACCGACCCCGAGATCGCCACCGCCGGCCTGATGGAACACGAAGCCCGCGACCGGGGGCTGGAGATCAAGGTCGGCAAGGTGCCCTTTGCCGCTGTCGGGCGCTCGCTGACGACCAACGAGACCACCGGCTTCGTCAAGGTCGTGGTCGACGCGGCCGATGACCGCGTCCTCGGCGTCACCATCGTCGGCGCCCACGCCAGCGACCTGATCTCCGAGTGCGCCCTGGCCATCGAGATGGACGCCGAGGCCATGGACATCGGCATGACCATCCACCCCCACCCGACCCTCGCGGAGGGCGTGATGGAGGCCGCGAAGGCGGCGCTGGGCGAGGCGATCCACGTCCTGAACTGAGCCCGCCGGTCAGTCACGGGGCCTCAACGGGACCGACGACTCCGGCGTCTTCGGCCCCTGGCACCTCTTCGGGCGCTGAACCCGCTCAGTCCCGACGCCGCCAGAAGAGCCCGGCCAGCCCGACCAGGACCCACACACCAGGCACAGCCGTCGCCGTGGCGCACCCGCCCATCAGGCCGCCACCCTCGCCCTCCCCGTCCACGGTCTCCTCCGGCGGCGGCTCCGGGGGACCCTCGGACCACACGTCGAAGGCGTAGTTGTAGGACTCTTCGTAGTCGTAGACCATCGGCGACATCACGACCCAGACGTCCTCGAAGCGGTCCCACTGGGTCAGCGTGCCTTCGCGGGTCTCCTCGCCGGACTCGCCCTCGACCTCGTCACAGACCACGATCTCCTCGACCCGGTCGTCGGTGGTTCCGACGAAGAGCACCATCCACTCCGCGCCCAGCTTGCCCTCCAGGTGCAGCTTCAGGTCCGGCTCGTCGGCGTCGAAGGCGTCGGTGCTGATGCGCCAGAAGTTCTGGCCCAGGGGCTCGGGCCGGCGCGAGGTGGTGGCGCCGTCGTGGAGCGGAAGCTCGTGGACCCAGTCCTCCCGGCTCACGGATCCAAAGTAGCGGCTCTCCTCGTAGTCCATGACCGTGTTGGCGGCGATGAAGCCCGCGTAGGCCTCCTCCCAGTCGTGGCCGAGGTCCTCGAGGATGGTCGGCATGTACAGCGAGTAGATCGAGCTCGGGTAGTCCTCCACGTACTCCCAGGTCTCCCTCACCAGGTCGTGTCCGCCGAGGTATTCGTCGATGTAGAAGTTGAAGATCGCCATCGCGTACATGTGGTAGAAGACCTCGCTGTCCTGCTGACTCGAGGCGTTCAGGGCGATCCAGGGGCTCTCGGTGTAGCCCGAGATGTAGGGCGACCAGGCGTTGTGCGACGGGTAGACCTGCTCTTCGATGTAGGTGGCGGTCGACTCCCAGTAGAAGAACTCGTGTCCGTAGCCGTAGGCGAACTGGATGGCGTGGTTGAACTCGTGGGCGGCAAGGTCCTGGTACCAGTCGCCCCAGAAGATGCCGTTGCCGGTCACGATGTAGGGGGAGAACCCCACCGAGCAGCGCTCGACGGAGGTGTAGGCGCCGGCGTAGTTGGAGGAGTCGATGTAGACGAGGATCTTGTAGGCGTGGCTGAGGTCGGGCTCCTTCCAGCCCAGCTCCTCGACCTCGGTCTCCCAGGAGAACTCCAGGGCCTCGGCGAAGTCCTCCACGTCGTCCTGGTCGATGTTGTCGCCGTCCCACTCCAGCGAGAAGTGGGTGGTCTGGTAGCGATGGGCTCCCACGGCGCCGATGCAGGTGTCCTCGGGTCCGTCCTCGGGCGGCGGCGGCGGCAGGCTGGGCAGGACCTCCACCAGGTCCTGCTTCCAGGGGGCCACCAGCGCCGTCAGCTCGGCTTGTTCGGCGGCGTCGAAGAGCTCCCAGTTGTCCTTGAGCTGCTGCACGAGCACCGTCGCGCAGCCGAAGCGGTCCACCGTGGCTCCCGGCAGGGCCGCGGCGTCGAAGTGGTCGAGCACGCTGTCGTAGAGAGCCTGCTTGGTGGCGGGCGCGGTCGCGTCGTGGACGTGCGCGGGGCCGGCCACGGACGTGGCGACGAGGAGCGAGAGGATCATGGTGTCGGTGCCTGCGGTGGACGTCGAAGTCGCATCGGCGCGTCCTGCGCCGATGGCACCGTATACGGCTCCATGCCAGCCCCCTGTAAAGAGTTACCGGAGTCCCATGACCGGCGCCTTCATCGCCATCGAGGGACTCGACGGATCGGGGGGCACCACCCAGGTCCGCAGGCTCGTCGACGCCATCGAGGGGGCGCACGCCACCGCCGAGCCGTCGACCGGCCCGGTGGGCCGGCTGATCCGCGACGCCCTGGCCGGGCGCAACCCGCTGGCCGACGACGTGCTCCCCTACCTCTTCGCCGCCGATCGAAGAGACCACCTGGACCGCGAGATCCTGCCCATCGTCGCCGAAGGCCGGTGGGTGGTGACCGACCGCTACTACCACTCCTCGCTGGCCTACCAGTCCCTGGCGGCTCCCCTGGAGCACGTGCTCTCGCTCAACGCCGGGTTCCCCGCCCCCGACGCCACGATCTTCCTCGATCTGTCCATCGACGACTGCCTGGCCCGCATCGAGGCCCGCGGCGAGGCCCTGGACCGCTTCGAGACCCGCAGCACCCTGGAGGCCGTCTCGGCCGCCTACGGTGCCGCGCTTGCGCTGCTGTCGATGCGCGGCGAGCGCATCGTGCCCGTCGACGCCCGCGGCACGCCGGAGCAGGTCCACGCCCGCGTGCTCGCTGCGGTGGCCGACCTGCTGTGATCGTCGAGCACCTGGGCCGGCTCGCCTACCGGGCGGCCCACGCCCGCCAGCTCCAGGTCCTCGCCGAGCGCATCGCCGGTGACCGCGAGGACACCCTGCTGGTGTTGGAACACGAGCCGGTCTACACCCTCGGCCGGCGGCGCACCTCGGCGGCCAACGTGCTCGATCCGGGGGAGGTGCCGGTGGTCGAGGTCGAGCGCGGCGGCGACGTCACCTTCCACGGGCCGGGCCAGCTCGTGGTCTACCCCGTCATCCAGCTCTCGGGACCACGGGCCGACCTGCACGACCACCTCCGGCGCCTCGAGGAGGCCGCGATCCGCACCTGCGGCGACTTCGGTCTCGACGCCGGCCGCGACCCGCGCAACACCGGCGCCTGGGTCGGCGGCCGCAAGCTCTGCTCCGTCGGCATCGCCTGCCGGCGCTGGGTGACCTGGCACGGCCTGGCGCTGAACGTCGACGTGGACCTGGCGTACTTCCGCCGCATCCACCCCTGCGGGCTCGACAGCGACCTGCTCACCTCGATGGCGGTCGAGCTGGGTCAGCCCCTGGACAGAGAGCAGGTCCGGCACGCGCTCGTCGCCCACCTCCAGGAGTGCCTGGGTTAGACGCCCCGCCCTGGAGGAGCCATGCTCGACGTGCGAGCCATCGCCGAGGATCCCGCCGCCATCGCCGCCAACCTGGCCCGGCGGGGTGTCGACGCCGACACCCTCGCGAAGCCCGAGCGCATCGCCGCGCTGACCCGGCAGCGGGCCGAGCTGCTCAGCGAGTCCGAGGCCTGCCGGGCCAGCCGGAACCAGCTCTCGCCCCAGATCGGCCAGATGATGAAGCAGGGCCTCCGCGACGAGGCCGCCGCGCTCAAGGACCAGGTGCGGGCCGCCAGCCTCCGCGCCAAGGAGCTGGAGACCGAGGTCGAGGCGGTGGAGAGCGAGCGGCTGGACCTGCTGATGTCCCTGCCCAACCTGCTCGCCGACGACGTGCCCCCGGGAGGGAGCGAGCACGACAACGTCACCGTGCGGAGCTGGGGCACCCCGCCGGAGCTGGACTTCGAGGCCAGGCCCCACGACGAGCTGGGCGAGGCCCTGGGCATCCTCGACACCGCGGCCGGCGCCCGGATCTCCGGGGCCCGCTTCGCCGTGCTCAAGGGCGTCGGCGCTCGCCTGGAGCGGGCGCTGATCAGCTTCTTCCTCGATCTCCACACCGGCCAGCACGGCTACGAGGAGGTCATGGTCCCCTACATCGTGTGGCGCAGCACGATGACCGGCACGGGACAGCTCCCCAAGTTCGAGGAGGACCTCTTCAAGCTCTCGGTGCCGGTCAACGGCCAGGACGCCTTCCTGATCCCGACCGCCGAGGTGCCGGTGACCAACCTCCACCGGGAGTCGATCCTGGAGGAGGCCGCCCTGCCGAAGACCTACGCCTGCTTCACGCCCTGCTTCCGGGCCGAGGCCGGCTCCTACGGCAAGGACACCCGCGGGCTGATCCGCCAGCACCAGTTCCACAAGGTCGAGCTGGTCCAGGTCACCACGCCGGAGGAGGCCCGCGCGGCCCACGAGGCGCTGACCGGCCACGCCGAGGCCTGCCTGCAGGCCCTCGGCCTGCCCTACCGGGTGCAGCGGCTCTGCGCCGGCGACATCAGCGACGGGGCCCGCCTCTGCTACGACCTCGAGGTCTGGCTGCCCGGCCAGCAGGCCTGGCGCGAGATCAGCTCCTGCTCCTGGTTCGGCGACTTCCAGGCCCGCCGCATGGAGCTGCGCTACCGTCCGGCGCCGGAGGAGGGCCAGCAGAAGAAGGCCCGCCCGCGCTACTGCCACACCATCAACGGCAGCGGTCTCGCCGTGGGTCGGACCCTGGTGGCGATCCTGGAGAACGGCCAACAGCCCGACGGCTCGGTGATCTTCCCCGAAGTCCTGCGTCCCTACCTGGGGGGGCTTGACCGCATCTCGCCCGCCGAATAGCTCTGCGCGGCGGCCCCCGGAGGGGTGGCCGAGTGGACGAAGGCAGCGGTCTTGAAAACCGCCGACCCGAGAGGGTCCGTGGGTTCGAATCCCACCCCCTCCGCCTCCGCCCTCCTGTTCCTTGTCATTGTGGAGACGTGACCGAGTGGCTGAAGGTGCGCGATTGCTAATCGCGTGTGCGGTCAAAAAGCTGCACCGAGGGTTCGAATCCCTCCGTCTCCGCCACCCATGTCGTGCTCGAAGCACCTAGGCGCCCATAGCTCAATTGGATAGAGCGTCGGACTACGGATCCGAAGGTTGGGGGTTCGACTCCTCCTGGGCGTGCCATTCGGAGACCCGTTCATCGTGCGATGGACGGGTCTTCTCTTGGTCTTGGGCGCCTCCAGACCAACGCCCACGCCCCCCACAGAGCCCAGCCCCCGACCGGCACCGCTCCACACCCCCCACACACTCCACCCGCCCCGGACCCACTGTCCCCGCCCCCACTGTCCCCCGAGTCCCCTCCCCGGTCCCGCTCCAGTCGGTGCCGCGCGTCCAGCGCCACCCCCTCCCAGGTCTGATCGACCCCGTCGGGCCAGGTCACCGTCACCGTCGCCGGCGTGCTCACCTCGCCCAGCCCGAAGTGCAGCACCCGCCAGACCCCGCTCGCGTAGCCGGAGCCCCCAGACCGCTCGGCCCACCAGGTCTCGCCGCCAGCCTCCACCCGCACCCGCGCCCCATAGGGCTCGGCCTCGCCGGACGCGGGCACCAGCTCGAGCTGGAGCCAGTGGGCGCCGCTGTCGAGCTCGTTGCGGTAGACGTAGCAGGTGTCGCCCTCCGAGAGGCCCTCGTGCCCTCCCAGGCCGCAGGTCACGAGGTCCAGGTCCCCGTCGTCGTCGAGGTCGAAGGCCACCCCCGCGTACTGGGAGCCCTTGCCCTCCACCGGCAGCGGCAGGGTCGTGAGGTCGTGGGCGAAGCTCACGCCAGAGGAGCCTCCCTGGCTCCAGTAGAGGCTGGCCGGCGGGGTGGCGTTGAGCGCGAAGATGTCCGGCCAGCCGTCGTGGTCGAAGTCCTGGATGGCACAGCTCCAGGCGATCTGGCGGTCGACGGGGTCGATGCCGACCGTGCGGGAGACCTCGACGAAGGTCCGGACGGCGCCGGCGGAGCCGAGGGACTGGAAGAGCTTGCTGGAGATGGTGTTCGACAGGAAGAAGTCCAGGTCCGCGTCCCGGTCGTAGTCCGCCGGAGCGACACACATGCCGAGGATCGGTGGGGCGACGTCGGGGTCTTCGAGGAAGGGCCTGAGCTCACCGTCCTCGTCCACGCCCTGGTTCCAGTAGAGCCCGTCCCGGGTCACGAAGGGCCCGAAGTCGTTGGTGGCGTAGAGGTCGAGCCAGCCGTCTTCGTCGAGGTCGGTGGCGGCGACGGACAAGGTGCAGCCGTCGTTGTCCACCCCCAGGGCGGCGGCCTGGTCCTCGAAGACGAGGGGCGCCACCTGGATGAAGAGGTGGTTCTCCACGCAGACGTCGTCGGGAAAGGTCTCCGGCTCCGGCGGCCCGCCGCCGAAGTACTCGCTGTGGCGAGCGTGGGTGGCCGAGTAGAGGTCGAGGTCCCCGTCGCGGTCGAGGTCTCCCCAGGCCGCGGAGTGGGTCGGCCAGCCCGCAGCGTCGAGCCCCGTGCCGGCGACCACCTCGAAGCCCTGCCCCTGCTCGTTGCGCAACAGGCGGCTGCCGCCGACCCCGAGCAGCAGCAGGTCCGGCCAGCCATCCCCGTCCACGTCGGCCGTCGAGGACCCGATCCAGGTCCGATCCTCGGCGGCCGCGTCGCCGGCCGTGACGTCGACGAAGGTGCCGCCGAGGTTGCGCAGGAGCAGGTTCGGCAGATCCGCCCGCACCAGGTAGAGGTCGAAGCGCCCGTCCTGGTCGTAGTCCAGCACGGACAGGCCACCGCCCTGCCCTCCCGGGTTCTGGAAGCGGGTGTTCTCGATGCCGTCGAGGCCGACCTCGGTGGTGGCGTCGGTGAAGGGCGCAGCCGCCAGGGCAGCGCCCGTCCACAGGACCAGCGGGCACACGAGCCCTCAGTGGCCCTCGGTCTTCGCGGCGATGCGGGCCAGCGTGCCCTCGGGATCGGCCACGAAGGACTGCTCACAGGAGTCCGAGCACAGGTGGAAGGTGTAGCCCGCGCCGTGCACGGCGTGGGCCGGGTCGCCGGCCATGCCCAGGGAACAGCTCGCACACTGACCCACGACCTTGTCGACGGTGCCATCGGCCGCGTCGGCCACCGGGAGCACCGCCAGGGCCGCCTCGCTCGTGATGTCGACCGTGCTGGGGCTGGCCGCGGGGGCCTGGGCCTTGGCCGGGGGCGGGGTGGGCTGAGCCGGGGGTGCCTCGCTCGAGCCACCACAGGCGGCCACCAGCGGAAGGGCCCACAGGAGGGTCAGACGGGTCGTGAGCATGACGGTTCTCCAGGAAGGACTCCTCCCGGGCCTATCCGGGGCCTGGGGGGCGCGGCCAGCGGCGTTTCCTCTACGAGATCTTGGAGAATAGTCTCAGATCGAACGGGATCAACAGGTACGCTGTCCTCCTGGAGGGGACAAGACGACCTCCAGGCACGGTCGATCGCACGCCGACCGGAACCACGCCAGGCCATGGCCATGACGTCCAGAGATGCCACGATCCTCGACGCCCTCCCGGACGGCGCGATGCTGATCGGCGCCGACAGGACCGTGCTCGCCACCAACCCCGTGGCCAGGAAGCTCCTCGGCTTCGACCCCGTCGGACGCAGCGCCGAAGACCTCTGCCCGGTCCTGCCCGCGGCCGGGACCTTCGCGCCGACCGTCTTCCACGGCCCCGGTCGCTCGGGCGTGATGCTCCAGGTCCGTCACGGTTCCCTCGGCGAGGAGCGGCTGCTCCTGCTGCGCCGCAGCACGGACCCCGCCGGCACGATGGGCGAGCTGCAGCGCCTCCAGGCCATCCTGGGAGCGGTGCCGATCCTGGTGGCCGCCGTGGGCCAGGATCGCCGGCTGCTCTACCTGAACCGCGCCATGGAGCAGACCCTCGGTCGGACCCTCCACGAGCTCGGCGTCGACCTGGAGGGGCTGTTCGCCACCTTCCACGGTCCGGACGCGCTCTGGGCACGGTCGGCCATCGGCCGGGCCCTCGACGGCGAGGCGGTCGTCGGCGACGTCGACATCAACACCCCGATCGGGATCCGTCGGTTCGAGATGGTCGCCGAGCCCGTGGGCCAGCGGGGCGGCGCCATCCTGGTGGCCCGAGACGTCACCCGCGAGCGGGAGCTGCTCAGGGAGGTCCAGGACGCCGCCCATCGAGAGGTGGACCAGCTCGCGCGGCTGGCCGGCTCGATGGCCCACGACCTCAACAACGGCCTCACGGTCCTGGCGGCGGCCGTGGACCTGCTCAACGACCAGTCCCAGCCGGACGAGGAGCTCGCCGAGATGGTCTCCGACGCCCTGCGGGACTGCCGCTCCCTCACCCGGGACCTGCTCTACCTGGGACGGGGCGCTCGGTCTGAGGAGCTGGGGCCGATCCAGGTCAGCCCGATCCTGGCTCGCGTGGCCACGGCCCTCCGAGAGGTGGCCCCGAAGGGCGTCGTGGTGAAGGTCGACGACAAGCTCGCCCACCGCCACGTGCTCGGCGAGCGGGAGGGACTGGTCCGGATCCTCCACCACCTCGGCGTCAACGCCCTCCGTGCCGTCGGAGCCACCGGGACGGTCGCCCTGCGCGGGACCTGCGAGGACGGCATGGTCCTGCTGGAGGTCGAAGACGACGGGGTCGGCATCCCGCGTCAGCTCCTCGGCCAGGTCTTCCAGCCGATGGTCAGCCTGGAGCGGGGAGGCCGCTCCGCCGGCCTGGGCCTCACCCTGGTCCATCGCCTGGTGACGGCCTTCGGGGGCGACATCTCCGTCCGCTCCCAGGTCGGACGTGGCAGCCGGTTCACGATCTCCTTCCCCCCGGCCGAGGCCCCCGCCGCCACCCGACCGGTCCTGCCCGAGACCCTGCCTCGAAGGGTGCTCCTGGTCGACGACGACCCGTCCGTGCGCACCAGCCTGGCGAGGCTGCTGCGACTGCGGGGCATCGAGGTCCACGAGGCCGCCGACGGACTGGCGGCCCTGCGCATCGCCGACAGCGCCCAGGGCCTGGACCTCGTCCTGCTGGACCTCGTGATGCCCGAGCTCCCCGGCGACAAGGTCCTGGAGATGCTGACGGCCAGCCACCCGCTCCTGCCGGTCCTGATGATGTCCGGCTACGCCCGCGAGGACCGCATCCAGACCTGCCTGGAGGGCGGCGCTCTGGGCTTCATCCTCAAGCCCTTCCGTCTCCGGGAGCTGCGCCAGGCCCTCGCCGAGGGCCGCCGTCGGCTCGAGGGGCTGGCAGGGGAGAACGGGCTGCGGGGCTGAGCGCCGCTGTCAGCCCCCTGGAGGCGCCTCGGGCGGCGCCGACCCCTCCGCGGGCCGTGCGTCGCCGGTCGGGGGTCCGCCGCCAGCCGGTGCGGCCTCGCCGTCCGCCGGGACCTCCTGGGCAGGTGGCACCGCGGCCGGCGGCGCCTGGCCCGGCGGCAGGCCCCCCTCGAGGGGCTTGAAGATGTCGTCGGCCCAGCCCGGGCGCTCGTCGAAGGTGACGACGAGGGTCACGTCGGAGCCGTCGAGGCGGAAGGGCTTCAGGCCGAAGCCCTCCTGGTCGTCGGGACTCGGCCCGTCCCCCTCGGCGTCGATCAGGGCCGCGACGTAGATCTCGTGCTCGTAGGTCGCCGGAGCGGTCAGCTCGAAGGCGCCGCCCTCCACCAGCTCGGTGTGGATGACCTGGGGACCGCTGCCCTCGCCGTCGACCACGAAGTCGACGATGGCCTCGGTCTGACCCTGGAGCGAGCCGTGGATGGTCACCGTCTCCTGGCCGGCGGCGATGAGCTTGGCGAAGCCCTCGCCGGGAACCGGCGGCGGAGCGACGCCCCCTTCGGCGCCCGCCAGGCCTCCGGGCGTGACGGGGGCCCCGCCGACCCCGCCCTGTGCACCGGGCTCGCCGGGGGCGGGCGGTTCGCCGCCCACGCCGGCCGTCGGGGGTTGGGGGGGGGTGGGGCCACCCCGTCCCCGGGCCCCGGCCCGCCCCCGGGTCCCGCGGCTCAACCGGGGCCTCGCCCCCCCCTTGGAGGTCCGGGTGGGCGGGTACCCTCCCACGGCCACTGCAGGTCCGTCAAGACGGGCGCAGGCCCCTCAGGCGATCCGGATCACGGGCTTGGGGAACCGGCGGATGACCCGCTCGAAGGACTCGGCCTCCCAGTCCGCCAGCGACACCAGGGGGCCCTCGCCCCGGTTGAGGATGACCTCCCAGATGGCGTCGTGGATGCCGTTGGAGTGGTTCTCCAGCAGGTTCCGGGTGATCTCCCAGGTGCCCCACAGCCGCCGCCCGACGATGCCGTGGAGGTGCAGGCCGTCCAGGACGAGGCAGTGGGCGTCTTCGATGACCGCGTCGCCGCTCCGGATGCCGAAGGCCACGACGTGACCGCCTCGGCGCACGCTCCTCAGCGAGTTGTTCAGGGCGCTGTTGTGACCGGCCATCTCCAGGGCCACGTCGGCACCGAGGCCGTCGGTCAGCTCGCGGATCCGGGCGGTCAGCGCCGGGTCGGAGGCCCAGGGCCGGTCGGGGGAGGAGGGGCTCGGGGTGAGCACGTGGTCGCAGCCGAGCCGTCGAGCCAGCGAGGCGTGGTGGGGGTCGATCTCCACGCCGATGATGGTGCTCGCGCCCATGCCGCGAGCGATCAGCACCGCGAAGAGCCCGATGGTGCCGCAGCCGTTGATGACCACCGACTTGCCCCGCAGATCGGTGGCCTGGCAGGCATGCACCGCGTTGCCGAAGGGCTCCTGGACGGCGCCCACCTCCGGTCGGATGCGGTCCAGGTTCGTGGGCCAGAGGTTCTTGGCGGGCAGCTTGATGTACTCGGCGAAGCAACCGTCGGTGCTGATGCCGATGATCTTGTCGCGGCTGCAGACGTGGAATTCGCCCATGCGGCACTGGTGACAGGCCCCGCAGACGATGTGGCTCTCCGCCGAGACGATGTCGCCGACCTTCAGCCCGTGCTTGAGGGGCACCCGGGCGCCGACCTCGACGATCTCACCCAGGAATTCGTGCCCGACGATGCGCTTGTCGCGGCCCTCCCGGTCCAGGGACCCGAGGATCATGTCGCCGAAGGCCTTGCGCCACCAGATGCCGCGGTCGGACCCACAGAAGCCGGCGTAGCGGACCCTCAAGATGACCTGGGACCGATCGGTGTCACCCGGATCGTCGATGGTGGGGACTTCGACCTGCTCCTTCACGAGGCCAGTCGAGGCGTCCCACTCTTCGCGCGAGCGGTCGAAGGTAAGGGCGGTCATGGTCGCCATGGCGGATCCCTAACCCCACCTCACCGCCGCCAGTAGCGGGCGATGAGCGGCCATCGCATTAATGCCCTTCGATGCTCGCACTCCTCCTGCTGGCCTGCTCCTCGGAGCCCGCCGCCCCCGAAGAGCCGCCCCCACCGCCGCGGGTCCCACCCCGCCACGCCGTCGTCATCGTCGTCGACACCCTGCGCACCGACGCCCTGGCCGAGGCGGACACACCGCGCCTGGACGCCATCGCCAGCGAAGGCTGGAGCGTCGAGCGGGCCTGGAGCCCCGGGACCTGGACCGTGCCCAGCGTCGTCTCCATGTTCTCCGGCATGTCCGTGCGGGAGCACGGCTTCGACCTGCCCAGCGCCCGGATCGGCAAGTACCCCGAGGTGCCGGAGGTCCCCACCCTCGCCAGCGTGCTCGGCGAGGCCGGCTTCACGACCTTCGGGCTCTACAGCAACGGCTACCTGGCGCAGGAGCTGGGCTTCGACCAGGGCTTCGACACCTGGCGGCGCACCGCCGACCGGGCGATGCCCAAGCAGTGGCGCAAGCACATCGAGCGGGTCTGGAGCGCCGAAGGCGCCGGACGCCAGTTCGCCTACCTCCACCTGCTCGGTCCCCACTCCCCCCTGCGTCCCTCGGAGGCGACCCAGCTCAAGTACGGCGTCGAGCAGGAGTGGTTCGACGAGCGCCTGGGCTTCGAGATCGGCGTGCCCAAGCGCAACCGGCGCGAGGGCGCCCGGCCGGCCTACTCGGCGGCCTACCGCGCGGTCATCGAGGACACGGACGCCCGGGTGGGCGAGCTGATCGACGCCCTGGGCCCCCACCTGGCGGACACCCTGATCGTGGTGACCTCCGACCACGGGGAGCTGCTCGGCGAGCACGACGTGGTCGGCCACGGCACCCACGTCTGGGAGCCCCTGACCCACGTGCCCTACTTCGCCGGTCCGAAGGCCAACCTGCCCCGTGAGCTGCCGACCGACTGCGTCAGCCTCGCCACCCTCCCCGACCTGGTCACCCGGTCGCTGGGCATCGAGCACCGCTGGCCCGTCGACCTGGAGGCGCCGGGTCCGATGGTCTCCCAGCGGGAGGGCCAGATCGCCTACACCGAGGACTGTCGCCACAAGGCGGTCTTCCGCAAGCAGATCTGGTCGGTCTTCGATCTCGTGGCCGACCCGGCCGAGGAGCAGCCCCTCGCCACGGACCAGGGTCTGCCCGCCGCCTACCAGGCCTGGGCCGCGCAGGTGCCGGAGGGAACCACCAGCATGGAGGGCGTGTCCCTGCATCCGGACACCGTCGAGCAGCTCCGGGTGCTCGGCTACGTGGAATGACCCTCCCGAACCTGCTGATCCACGGCGACAACCTCCCGGCGCTGGACGCGCTGGTGCCGGAGCTGTCCGGCCAGGTCCAGTGCGTCTGGATCGATCCGCCGTACAACACCGGCCAGAGCCGCCGCGGGCACGGCGGCGGGGCCAGCTACGCCGACCGCTTCCCCCACGAGGGCTGGCTGGACAGCATGCGCCCCCGGTTCGAGCGCTTCCGGGAGCTGCTGGCCCCCACGGGGTCGCTCTTCCTCCAGCTCGACGACACCATGCTGGACTACGCCCGGGTGGAGCTGGACCGGGTCTTCGGGCGCGGGGCGCTGGTGAACCGCATCACGGTCGAGGCCCGCGCGCCCTCCGCCTTCAGCACCGTCAACCGCGGCGTCTTCCGGGCGTCCGAGTACCTGCTCTGGTACGCCGCCGACCGGGCCCGGCTCGTCTGCCAGCCCCTGCGGGTGCCCCGCCCCCCCGACCGGGCCTACGGCCTGTGGCTGGAGAACCCGGAGGACCCCCCGGACGCCTGGCGCCTGCGGTCCCTGGCGAAGACCTGCCCGGCCCCGGCAGCCCGGGACCGCCTGCGCGTGGAGCAGGCCAGCCGGGTGTGTCGACTGGCGCCGGTGAGCGACACCAAGGCCGGCCGGGCCACCCTGGAGGCCCGGGAGCGCTCGCGGGAGGCGCCGGACCGGGTGATCGTCGTGCACCGCGACGGCCAGGACCCCCAGTACCTGCTCCGCGGCCAGCAGCTCCTGTTCTACGTGCGCCAGGTCACGGTGATCGACGGCGAGCCCACCGCGAGTCGTCCCCTGACGGACATCTGGACCGACATCGCCTGGGAAGGCATCGCCGGCGAGGGCGGCGTGCGCTTCAAGCAGGGCAAGAAGCCGGAGCGCCTCGTGCGTCGCTGCCTCCAGCTCGCGACGAGGCCCGGTGACCTCGTGCTCGACGCCTTCCTGGGCTCGGGCACCACCGCCGCCGTGGCCCACAAGATGGGCCGACGCTGGGTGGGCGTCGAAGCCGGCGAGGCGGTGCACCTCGCACGGGAGCGCCTGGGCCGCGTCGTCGCCGGCCAGGACACGACCGGGATCACCGCGCTGGAGGGCTGGACCGGTGGTGGCGGCTTCCGGACGGTAGAGTTGCCCCTGGATGCTGATAGCCTCTGCCTCTCGCTGGAGTAGGTCATGTTCGTGCTGCCCCTGACCCTGATGCTCGGCTGCCCGGAGTCCCCGCCCGATCTGCAGGAGGGTGAGAACATCCCGGTCGCCGGGGAACCCTCCCAGCCCGGCGCCCCCACGGGCGGCGTCGCGGCACCTGCTCCCGGCGGTGGTGGCATCGCCCCCGAGCTGGACCCCGGCCTGGAGGACCCCCAGTTCGCCCAGGAGGACCTGGCCGCCGATCCCAAGGCCTTCTCGATCAGCGGCACCCTGCTCTGCGAGGAAGGCGAGGGGCCCTACCGGGTGCGCGTGTTCGTGCCCCCGCCCGAGGACGGCGGCCCCGGGAAGGAAGGCGAGGACGCCGGACCACCCTCTCCACTGGTCAACGTGGAGGTGGCCGAAGCCGGGGAGTTCAGCTTCAAGGCGCCCGCCTCTCCGCTGATCGTCGTGCTGGCCTACGAGGACGCGGACGACAACGACGTGCCGACCCTCGAGGAGCCCCAGTTCGGACCCCTGCAGGGCAACCCGATCACCGTCGCAGGCGACCTGTCGGGCGTGACCCTGGACTGCTCCAAGCCCCTGCCCGTGCCCCAGCCGCGCAACACAGAGCAGGAGCCGGGCCTCCCGGATCCGAGCACCGTCGTGCCCGCTCCCGCGCCGGCCGACGGCGTCCCGCCCCCCGAAGGTGCCCCGGTTCCCGGCGAGGTCGAAGGAGCGCCGCCGCCTCCGGGTGAAGGTCCGCCTCCGGGCGAAGGATCCCCGGCGGAGCCGCCTCCCGCGGAGTGAAAGCCGCGCCACAGCGCTACATGCCGGGCGGCCGCGATCCGATCCCGGGGCCATGGACTCCCTCGCCCTGGACCTGACCGACCTGCTCGACTTCGACGTCGACGACCCGGCCGCCGCGGACGGCGCGATGGTGGTGAAGTCCTCCTCGGACGCCTGGCTGAGCCCACCCCTCGAGGTCCTGGAGCCCGAGGACCTGGCTCCCGAAGCCCTCTGCCTCTTCTACGACGAGGACGACAGCGACACCTGCGACCTCGAGATCATCGACGACGATGACGACGAAGAGGCCCTCTCCTCGACGACCGCCGACCACGTGGTGGCCTTCAACGGGGGACGGAGCCGGGACGCCGCCGTCGACATCGCCGAGTGCGACCTCACCGACGAGCAGTCCCTCCACACCCTCGCAGCCCACCGGATGGCGCTGACCGGCCCGCCGCTGGACGCGGTCCAGATGCTGCTCCGCAGCCAGGTACCCCAGGCCGACAGGGCCGCCACGCCGGACTGCGTGGCCAGCGTGATCAAGGCGCACCACGACCTCCGCTTCTGGGACCCGCTGCTCGGCGAGCCGGGGTTCACCGGCCACGTCAGCGACTTCCTGGAGGACCTCGGCCTCCTTCGGACCCACCGTCCGCCAGCGGACCGGACGACGCTGTGGGCGCTGTGGAAGGACGCCCACGACCAGGTCCTGGCCCTGCTGCCCGAGCACGAGCGCCTGTCGAACTGAGGATCGCAGCCAGGCAGGTCACTCCGATCACCAGGATGGCGAGGCACTTCGCCGCCTGCAGCGCCCCGCCCACCTCCGACGCGACCGGGTGTCACCGCGCGGACATCGGTCCCCGCGAGAGGAAGGTGTACCCTCCCGATCAGTCCCTTCGTCTGTGGGGAAAACCCCCTCAAGCCCGGAGGAGGCCAACCCGATCCATCGCGTGGAGGCGGACAATGGTGTGCCTGAATCTCCGGCGTGTCGTCGAGCGGGTCACGACCCTCGGGGCGGCAGCCTTCGAGGTCCGCCACGAGCACTGCGAGCTGCGGATGGGCGAGGTGGGGCGCCGAGACGAGGTCGACCAGCAGCTCCTGGAGGCCGGCCTCATCGACTCCGCGACCGGGCCCCACTGTCCCCTCGCCGCCTCGGGCCACTGGCGCCGCTGTCCCTACTTCGCGCCGAAGGGCTCCATCTTCCGCATCTCGGAGGACGTGCCGGGCGAGCCGCATGCGGCGGTCACCTCCACCGGGGCCGGGACGAGCACGGCCTGACGAGACCCGCGGCGGCCTCGACCAGCAGCCAGGCAGGCCAGGCCGATCACCAGGATGGCGAAGCACTTCGCCTCCTGCACCCCCCAACCCAGCACCCCGCCCACCTCCGACGAGGCCGCTCGCACCGCACCCAGGGGCCAGGCGAGGGCCGCATAGGCTGGCACCACCGCCAGGCTCCAGGCCGGGTGCAGCCGGCGCGAGGACAGGGCCTGTGCCGCCGCCGCCAGCGGCAGCAGCAGCAGCACGAGGTGGTGCTCGTAGGCGTAGACCGGCACGATCACCATCCAGGCCACCAGGGCGCCGGCCGCGCAGGCGTGGTCGAGGGCGTCGAAGGGCCGACGGCGGGCCCGCAGGACCAGGACCAGCAGGCTGACCCCCACCAGCAGCCCGGTGGTGAGGCTGGACAGCCCGCGGGCCGTGGGGTGGAGCTCGCGGCCGGCCGGGTAGACCTGTGCCCACAGGTTGGCGATGGAGTGGTTGCCCGGCAGGGCGACGGAGACCCGCAGGCCGTTGTAGTCGCCGCTGGCGAAGCCGGGCAGGATCTCGGTGTAGAAGCGGAGCTGCTCGGTGAAGCCGAGCAGGGGCAGGGTGGCCAGGCTCAGCAGGACAGCGGTGACGCAGGCGGAGACAGCCGCGGGCCAGGTGCGGCGGCGGGTGAACCACCAGAGCACGAGCAGCCCAGGGCTCATCTTCATCATCGCTGCGAGGCCCATCAGGGCACCCGCGAGGCGGAGCCGTCCCCGCTGCTCGTGCCAGAACGCCCAGCAGACCAGCGCCAGCACGGGCAGGTTCGCCTGGCCCATCCAGTGGTTGTCGGGAATGGGGCTGTAGGTCACCAGGACCAGGGCGGCGAAGCCGACCATCGGCCGCGCCGGGAGCCAGCGCATCAGGGCCAGCAGCACCGCCAGCAGGAAGAGGCTGTCGAGCACGTACCAGGTCCGGTAGGCCGTCGACAGCTCCAGCGGCAGGGTCCAAGCGACGGTGAGCAGGTACGGCGGCGGGTAGAAGAAGGGGTGCACGGACCGGCGCGTGCCCTCCTCCCGGGCCAGCCGCCCCAGCACGGCGGCGTCGTAGGGGTCCTCGCCCCCGGCCGCCGCGGCGACCGCGTAGTGGTAGCTGGCGAAGTCCCGCGCGTGCCCGGCGTCCCGCACCTTCGCCCAGATCGGCCCCGTGAGCTGGACGCCGTGAACCGCCACCGCCAGTCCCAGCGCCAACCACACGAGCCACTTCCGCATGGCGAGCCGTTAACCTCGCGTCATGACGCTCCTGCTGCTGCTGGCCTGCGCCCCCAAGGAGGCGCCTCCAGAGACCACCGCGGCCCCGCGGCCGGAGCCACCCGAGGTCCAGCAGACCGAGCTCGTGACCTCCGGGTCCCTGGAGGAGCGGGTGAGCCGCTGGCCCGCGGACCTCGCCGTCTTCTACGGCGGGGAGCACAAGGGCAGCATCGAGACCTGCGGCTGCCCCAAGCGCCCCCGGGGCTCCCTGGCCCGTCAGCTCGCCTACACCCAGGCTTCGACCGATGCCAACCCCAGCACCCCGACCCTGGTGCTGCACGGCGGCTACTGGCTGGAGGACTCGATGGGGGTCGACGGCGAGCTGCGCCCGGACGTGCCCGTCATGAACCGCTGGATGCTGCGCGGCATCGAGGCCACGGGCTTCGACGCCATCAACGTGACCTTCCAGGACCTGCCGGGCTTCCAGGAGCTGGAGGAGGCCCCTGGTTGGGCGGTCTCGGCCAACGTCGCGGCCACCGACGGCCGGCCGGCTCCGGCCCCCTACCGCATCCTCGACAAGGACGGCCTGCGCGTCGGCGTCACCGGCATCACCCGGGAGGACATCACCTTCGTGCCCACCCCGGACTACCGGGTCGGCGACCCGGTGGAGGCCGCGGTGGCGGCCCTGCAGGAGATGGCCGACCAGGTCGACCTGCTCGTCCTGCTCGCCTTCCGCACCGCCGAGGAGGCCCGCCTGGTCGCCGAGCAGGTGCCGGAGCTGGACCTGGTCATCGACACCGCCATGCACCGGGAGCTCTACGACCCGATCCTGGTGGGCCAGACCCTCTGGCTGCGCTCCCACTACCAGACCATGCGCCTCGGCGAGCTCCGCCTGACCAGCTCCGACGGCGCGATCACGGCTTTCGTGGACCGCAAGATCGACCTGGACCCGGAGGTCCCGGACGAAGCGGGCCTGGCGGCGATCTCCAGGGAAGCCCGCGGCGAGCTGGAGAAGATCCAGGCTGAGCTCTTCGGCGTGCAGTGATCGCCCTGGTGCTCTCGTGGGGCTGCGGGGCGGCCTCCGGGCCGGACCCGGCGAGGGGTGCCGAGCCGCTCCCGACCGCCTACCACGACGAGGCCCGGGCCCGAGCCGAAGCCCTGGTCCCCGAGCCGGAGCGCAACGGTCCGCCGATCCCACCGGCAGCGGCTCCCCTGCCCCCCTTCTCCGGGGTCGATCGCGGCGCCTCGACCTATGTGGGCACGCCGCTGTGCGTCACCTGCCACGTCACGGCGGGCGAGGCCTGGGCGACGACGGCCCACGCGCAGGCCGTGGAGACCCTGCGCGAGCAGCAGAAGGCCTTCGATCCGGCCTGCCTGCGCTGCCACACCACCGGCTTCGGACACCCGAGCGGGTTCGGTGCCGGCGGGACGGCCGAGCTGCTGGTGGGCGCGGGGTGCGAGAGCTGCCACGGTCCCGGCAGCGTGCACGCCGCGAACGGGCTGGCCGGCTACGGCAGGCTGCCGGCCGGACCCGAGGCCTGCGTCGCCTGCCACACCCACGACACCTCGCCGGAGTTCCGGTTCGAAGCGGCGTGGGCAGCGATCGCCCACACGCTGGACTGAAGGAGAGGTGTCAGCCGGAGGCCGGCCCGTCGTCTCCGATGGCCTCTACGGGGCAGTTCTCCATCGCCTCGAAGCACTGCTCCAGCTCTTCCTCGCCGTCCGGCTGCTTGTAGCAGACGTCGTGGTCCTCGTCGTCGCTCATGCGGAAGTTGTTCGGCGCAGCGTCGGAGCAGACCGAGCAGAGGATGCACTCCTTGTCGACGTAGAAGGAGACCCGATTGCCGGAGATGGTGACCTCTCCGAAGACGTTGTCTTCCCAGGTGTTGTCCGCTTCGGCCATGCCAGCTCCCAGATCTCGGTGAGATTTCAGTGAGCGGGCTGTTTAGCACGCTCCCGGCGGGCTGCAAGACCGCTGACAGCCCCGCACCATGACCCCGGTAGTTAGGACGAGGAGATGGCCATCCTGAAGATCGCCCAGATGGGGCACCCCGCCCTGCGGCAGCTCGCCCAGGAGGTGCCGCCCGAGCTCGTGGGAGGCCCCGCCCTGGCCCAGCTCCTCGCCGACATGCGAGAGACCCTGGTGGACGAGGACGGCGCCGGACTGGCGGCTCCCCAGGTCCACGTCCCCCTGCGGGTCGTGATCTGCGACTTCTCCGGCGGTGAGCGGGTGCTCGTCAACCCACGCCTGACGGCCCTGAGCGACGAGACGGTCCGGTCCTACGAGGGCTGCCTGTCCGTGCGCGGCATCCGGGCCGCCGTGGACCGCTGTGCCCACATCCGGGTGCAGGCCCTCGGGGAGGACGGCGGCCTGCTGGACTTCGAGGCCGAAGACTGGAATGCGATCGTCGCCCAGCACGAGTGCGATCACCTCGACGGGGTGTTGTTCGTGGACCGGTGCGACCCTCGCACCCTGGCCTTCACCGATCAGCACCGGCGCTGGGGACCCCTGGACCCGAGCTTCCGCATCGACGACGAGGAGTAGAGACATGGGCTGGCTGTCCTGGCTGTTTCCGTCCCCAGAGGACCGCGTCGCCTCCGCCAACAAGCAGCTCGTGCGCGGCGAGTACGCACGGGCCCGCCTGGACGTCGAGGGCATCGAGAGCCCCGAGGCCGACGAGGTCCGCCGTGCGGCCGGCGAAGGCCTGAAGCACATCAACCTCGAGCTGGCCGTCGGCTACGCCACCGCCGGGGAGTTCGACCGGTCGGCGGAGCACGTCAAGCTGGCCGCCGGCTTCGTGCGCAGCGGGGACCCCGACATCCGCGCCGCCCGCCGCCGGATCCGCGAGCTGCGCGCCGCCGCACCTCCTGCAGAGAACCCCAAGGAGCTCCAGCTCGCCAACGACCCCCGCATCCAGGCCGCCGAGGTCACCTCCGAGGACGACGTCTGGTCCCTGCCCCCCGAGGATCCGCGCCTCCAGTACGCGATGGCCCTGGAGGGCTACCCGGTCGAGATCCGGGCCCGCCTGATGGCCCTGGGACACGACTTCGCCCAGGCCGTGGGGCAGCTCACGGCGGGTGAAGCCACGGCTGCCATCGAGCGCCTGGGAGCCTACGTCGAGGCCGAGCCCGCCGCCCGCTGGGAGCGCGCCCGCGCTGCCCACGCGGCGGGCAACCTGGGCCTGGCCGCCTCCGACCTGCGCGCCTTCGGCGACGCCCTCGGCCACCAGGTCCTGGGCGGCATGCACTCCTCCGCCATGCTGGGCCGCGTGCTCGCCGAGGGCGGGCGCCTGCCCGAGGCCCTCGAGGCCGTGGAGGCCGCGCTGGTCGACAGCCCGCGGGAGCTCCAGCTCCTGGGACTGCGCGCCAGCCTGCTGGAGGGCCTGGGGCGCTGGGCCGAGGCCGACGAGGCCGCCCGCGAGGTGGTGCGACTCGCACCGCGAGACATGGGCCTCTACAAGCTCATGGCCCGCTGCCGGGTCCGTGCCGGCAAGCGGGTGGAGGCGATGCAGGTCCTGGAGTCCGGCCTGGGCTCGTGCTGTGCGACGGGTCGCTGCGGCTCCCAGCCCTTCGACGTCGAGGCCGGTCGGATGCTCGCCCGGCTCTACCTGGAGGACCGGCTCGAGCCGGCTCGTGCCGAGGAGCTGATGGCGCGGATCCGCGGCGCCATCCAGCAGCCCGGTTGGCACGAGGCCTACCTCGACGCGCTCGTGGCCCGCAACGGCGGAGACCCCACGGCCACCGCCAAGGCCCAGGAGCTGCTGGAGGGCGTCGAGGCGGGCGACCCCCGGCAGGCCCTGATCGCGGAGGCCTTTCCCGAGGCATCGACCGCGAAGGCCGCGCCCGAGCTCACCTCGGGCTGACTCGGCTCAGCCCTCCACCAGGTGACGCCAGGCCTTCTTGCGGCGGGCCTCCTGGCGGAGGAAGCGCTCACAGAAGGCGTGCCGCTGGGTCGCGGTGAGGGCGCCCGCGCCGCCGTGGCTCGCCCGGCGGGCCGCCACCTCGCGGAGGATGACGCCCGCCGCCACGGAGACGTTCAGGGACTGGGTCACCCCGAGCATCGGCAGGCGCACCACCCCGTCCGCCAGCTCCCGGGCCTCGGGGCTCACGCCGGTGAGCTCCCCGCCGAAGAGGAGCGCGACCGGGCGGTCGACCGGCACCTGCTCGGGCGTCACCGCGTCCTCGGCGAGATCGCACACGTAGAGGGCGAAGCCCCGCGCCCGCAGCGCTCGCACGCAGGCCGGCGTGTCCGGGTGCAGGCTCAGGTCCAGCCAGCGCTCCGCGCCCTTGGCGGCGCCCTTGACCGGCTTGAAGTGGTTGCAGACGAGGTGGGCCTCGTGCAGGCCGAAGGCCTCGGACGACCGCAGGATGGCCGACACGTTGTGGCGGCGGTGCACCGCCTCCACCACCACGGCCAGGCCGCCGATCCGGCGGTCCAGGACCCCCAGGAGCCTCCGGAGCCTCGCCGTGGTGACCGCCTGGGCGAGGGGCTGAAGCTCGGCGGGGAGCTGCTGGATCAGGTCTTGTCGCTGCATCGTCCCACCGGGATATCCAGCCCGGCCCTGGAGGTCCCGATGTCCATCCGCCGCCACCCGGTCGAGGAGCTGTTCGGCAAGCAGCGTCGCTACCTGCGCTCCCTCGGCCATCACCTGGACCCCGTCGTCCACGTCGGACAGCGCGGCCTGACCGAGGCGGTGGTGGAGAAGACCATCGCCGAGCTCGAGCACCACGAGCTGATCAAGCTGAAGATCAGCCGGGACTGCCCGGCGCCGATCAAGGAGGCCGCGGCCGAGCTGGCCGACGCCACGGGATCCCACCTCGCCCAGGTGCTCGGCCGCACGGTGTTGCTCTACCGCCGCCGGGGGCGGGATCCGGAGATCAAGCTGCCGAGGCGGGCTCCCAGGTAGGGACTCCGGCCCTCACCCGTTCTCGAACCGGAAGGGCTGCACCACCGTGACCTCCTTCTGGGTCCGGGGCCAGTCCACACCGTAGAGCGCCGTCGCGAAGCAGCTCAGCGGCCCCACGGGCACGTCGCTGTGGTCGAGGATCTCGACCTCGCCGAGGCCCTGCTCGGTGAGGGCGAACTCCACCTCGACGGCACCGGAGAGCGCCGGGTCGAGCATCCACCACATCTGGAGACAGTCGCGCACGTCGGGCACGACCTCCTCCAGGGTGGCGTGCAGGGCCTCCCGAAGCTGGAGGTCCTCGGCCCCCGTGTCCGTGGGCGCCGGAGCCAGCGGTGGGGCCACCGAGGTCCGCGTGGGGAGCGGGCGCGGCACCGGTGTGCGCGCACCGGGGGCGAAGGTGTGGGGCTCTCGAGCTTCCGGCGTGACCCTGGACTGGACCGGCGAGGTCTCCAGGTGGGCGGGAGCAGGCGCCACGAGCTGGGCCGCCTCGGCCCGCTCGCGGGACTTCTTGCCGGCCATGCTCATCACGAGGATGACCCCAGCGACGATCACCAGCCGGAACACGGCCCGGCGCTGACCTCGGACGTCGATGTCGAAGGGATCGATGGCCACGGTCCCCTCGCTACGGACGGAGGGAGCGGCTCTTGAGGACCAAGCTCAGCCCAGGTCGTGCTTGCGCAGCTTGTCGTAGAGGGTGCGCAGGCCGATGCCGAGCTCTTCGGCCGCCTTCTGCCGGTGGCCCGAGTGACGCTCCAGGGCGGCGCGGATCGCCTCCAGCTCCAGGTCCTGGAGGGTCCGGACGACCGCGGGCGACGCTCTCGGGACCAGGCCCAGGTCACCGGGACCGATGACGGGCCCCTCGGCCAGGATCGCCGCCCGCTCCAGGGTGTTGGCCAGCTCCCGCACGTTGCCCCTCCAGGCCCGGGTCCTCAGGACCGCGAGGGCCTCGGGGCCCAGGAGGAGATCCGACCGGCCGACCACGCCGCCGATGCGGCGCAGCAGCGCCTGCGACAGGGGCTCCAGGTCCTCGAGTCGATCCCGCAGCGGCGGCAGCACCACGGGGAAGACCGCCAGCCGAAAGTAGAGGTCCTCGCGGAACCTGCTCTGCTCGACCTCCCGCTCCAGGTCCCGGTTGGTCGCCGCTACCCACCTCACGTCGGCCTGGACCGACTGGCCGCCCCCGACCCGCGTGAACACCCGCTCCTGGAGGACCCGCAACAGAGCCGCCTGGAGCCGCGGTGCGAGCTCACCCACCTCGTCGAGGAAGAAGGTACCGCCCGCCGCCAGCTCGATGCGGCCCCGCTTGCGGACCGTCGCGCCCGTGAAGGACCCCTTCTCGTGGCCGAAGAGCTCGCTCTCCAGCAGGCTCTCGGTCAGGGCGGCGCAGTTCACCGCCACGAAGGGCCCCTCGCTGCGTGAGGAGTGCTCGTGCACGTAGCGGGCCGCGAGCTCCTTGCCGGTGCCGGACTCGCCGAGCAGCAGGACCGTCGAGTCGGTCCGCGCCACCCGCTCCAGGGCCCGCATCGGCTGGGCCATCGACGCGGCGCCGTAGGTGAGCGGCAGCGCCTCCGACCCGAGGCGGCTGACCTCGGCCCGGGCGCGGAGCTGGCGGCGCTCCAGGGCCCGGGCCACCACCTGCCGCAGCTCCCCGGGCCCCGACAGGGGCTTCTGGAGGAAGTCGAAGGCGCCCTGCTTCATCGCCCGCACCGCGACGTCGATCGAGCCGTGGGCGGTGAGCAGGATGACCTCCACCTCCGGCTGCTCCCGGCGCACGGTGGCCAGCAGCTCCAGGCCGTCCACACCAGGCATCTTCAGGTCGGTCAGCACGAGGTCGAAGGCGGCGCGACGCAGCGCGAGCAGCCCGGCCGCGCCGTCCGCCGCCTGCTCGACGTCGTGTCCCCCCAGCTCAAGGGCATCGGCGAGGAAGCTGCGCACGCCGCTGTCGTCATCGACCACCAGGACACGGGCCATCAGCGGCTCCCGGGAAGACGCAGGGTGAGCACGGCCCCGCCGTCGGGGTGGTCGGCCGCCACGAGGGTGCCACCGTGGAGGCCCACGAGCCTGCGGGCGATCGCCAGGCCGAGGCCGGTGCCCTGGGCGCGCGTCGTGTGGAAGGGCTCGAAACAGGTCTCGGGGTCCAGGTCACCGAAGCCGGGGCCGTGGTCTCGCACCGTCACCGTCAGCACATCCTCCCTGGTCCGGGCCACGAGCCCGACGGGACCGTCGGAGACCTCGAGCGCGTTGGAGAGCAGGTTCACCAGCACCTGCCCCATTCTGTCGCGGTCCAGGCTCCACGTCCGGAAGGGCCCCTCCAGGCGCACCGAGACCCGGCTCGGATCGGTGTCTCGCGCCTTCTGCTCCAGCAGATCCGCCAGGTCGACCTCGGAGCGCTCCAAGCGGGTCTCCCGGGCGAAGTCGAGCAGGCTGCCGACCAGGCGCTCCAGGCGCCTCGCTTCGTCCACGACCCGGCGCGCCCGATCCTGGAGCCGGTCGGCCGTGAGCTCCTCCAGGAGCTGGGCGTGGCCCTTCAGGGCCGCCAGGGGGTTGCGGATCTCGTGGGCCAGCACGGCCGACATCTCGCCCAGCGAAGCCAGGTGGCGCCGGGCCTCCAGCTCGGCCGCCGCGGCCTCGGCGCGCAGGCTCGCCCGGAAGGCGAGCACGGCCCCCACCACCAGCAGCAGGGCCGCGAGCAGGGCGGCCCCGAGGGCGAAGCGGCTGCGATCCAGCAGCTCCCTGGCGACGGTCGGCTCGAAGTCGACCACGAACACGTCGCGCTGCCGCCCGGGCAGGCTCATGCGCACCGCGTCCCCCACCACCTGCAGCTCGCCGGGCCTCGGCGGCATGCCCAGCGGCCCGGCCGGCAGACCGAGCTCGAAGACCAGCTCTCCCGGACCGCGCCACATGGCGAGCCACACCAGGCCCTCGGCCTGGAGCTCCTCGAAGACCTCGGCCCACTCCGCCTCCGTCGGCGGACCGTGGACCGGGGAGAGCTTGCTGCGCCAGGTGAGGTGCAGGACCTCCGCCTGGGCCCGGTGGAGGTCGGGCAGTCGCCGTACCAGGCCCACGTGGCTCCAGGCCGTCAGGCCCACGAGCACCCCCGCGAGGACGAGGGCCGTGGTCAGCAGGCCCCAGCGGGCCTGGCGGGCGCTCTGTGTTTGCACGGCGTCAGCGTACTGCGGTGCCGATCGTGGGCGGAGGCGGAAGGAGCTCGCGTGCCGCCTCCCGCTGATCCGGGTCCAGCATCGACATCAGCTCCTCCATCAGCGCTCGGCCCCCGGCCCGTCGCTCCTCCGGGTCCAGCTCTCCGGGCCCACCGAGGGCCTGGACCTCCTCGCGGTGCTCGGCCACGAGGACCTCCATGAGTGCCTGGGTCTCCGCGTCGACGCCCAGCTCGTCGAGGCTCTCCAGCAGGACCTCGTGGGGCGGCGCGCCACCCGGAGGGCAGGGCGCCTCGGCGGGGGGACTGGCGAGGGCGAAGGGCAGGATGAGGAACAGGGGGGACATCGGAGCCCTCCGGGCTCGGGTTCGCTCGTGGTCTGTTTCATGGAGCGTGCCAGCCCGAGCGCGACGTGATCTCGAACACTTGGAGCCACTCGGTCTCGGGGGGCTGCGGGTTCGGCAGGGCGGCGTGCAGGCCTCGCATGCCTCGCCGCGGGGGAGTATGCTGCCGGAAGTGTCCCGTGGAGGTCGACGTGTTCATCATCGGCGCTGTGCTGGGCGCCGGCGGTGTGGGGTGTGCCGGGAGCCGACCCGAGCCGCCCTACATCCCCCCGCCGGAGACCGCGTTGTTGGAGTTCCGGGAGCGGGGGCCGCGCAACGTGCTCATGCTGAGCATCGACACCCTGCGCCGCGACCACGTCGGTCGCTACGGGGACCTCGACCTCACCCCCTTCCTCGACGAGAAGATGCGCCAGGGCGTGGCGCTCGACGACGCCCGCTCCTGCTCCAACTGGACCATGCCCAGCGCCCTCTGCGCCTGGGGTGGCCAGACGGGGCCCGACATGGGCTTCGTCCCGGCCCTGAAGAAGGCCCGCCGCCTGCCGCTTCCCGACGGCCACGAGCACCTGCCGACCTGGCTGAGCGACGCCGGCTACCAGACCGGCCTGTGGAGCACCAACAGCTACCTCGGCGACGAGTGGAACACGGCCCAGGGCTTCGACGAGGTCCACAACCCCGGCTTTCAGCCGGCGGACCAGCTCAACGTCGACGGCCTGCGCATGCTGGAGGAGTTCGACCAGGACGGCCGGCCCTGGTTCGTGCACCTGCACTACCGCGACTGCCACGTGCCCTACGACCCGCCCTCGGAGTACCTGGCCGGCCTGGAAGAGCTGGAGCCCCTGGACGTCGACCTGACCCAGAAGGACGAGACCTATGGCGCGGCCAAGGTCTACCCCGACCTCACCGATGAGGAGCAGGCGCTGCTGGAGGCCCACCTGGCCATCCGCTACCAGGGCACCATCCGCTACACCGACGACGCCATCCGGACCCTCTGGGAGGGGCTGGAGCAGCGCGGCACCCTGGACGACACCCTGGTGGTGGTCTGGTCCGACCACGGCGAGCAGTTCTGGGAGCACGGCCACCACACCCACGCCCACACGATGAACTACGGCGAGAACGACGCCCTCGCCTTCTTCTGGGCCCGGGACATGGTGCCCAGGGCCTGGGAGGACCCCACGAGCCACGTCGACCTCGCGCCCACCATCCTCGAGGCCCTGGGCCTGGACATCCCCGCCGAGGTCACCGGCCTGCCGGTGGGAGCGGCGGACCCCGACCGCCCCCTGCACACGGTCTCCGACGCCCGCCAGGG
This sequence comes from uncultured Enterobacterales bacterium, assembly GCA_964501915.1. Lineage (GTDB taxonomy): Bacteria > Myxococcota_A > UBA796 > UBA796 > CAJQPC01 > CAYFPX01. Next base: position 26,937 of record CAZCVP010000006.1, on the reverse strand, counting down.
CATCCTCCAGTCCCTCCAGGTCGGGCCGCTGAAGCTCCAGTACAACTGGAACGGCAGCAAGGCGCTCTACGACCGCTCGGTCGACCGGGAGGAGACGGAGGACATCTACGACGCCCTGGACCCCGAGGTCGCGGCCCTCTGGGAGCTGCTGGAGCCGGAGGTCGACCGGGTGGATCCGCTGGTCCCGGAGAGCAAGGAAGCCAAGGACCTCGGACCCTGAGCGGGCGTGCGGCGTCGCCGGCCGAGGGCCGCCAGCCACGGGGCCCAGGCCCACGGACCGACCGGGGCGATCGGTCCCGAGCAGCCACACCCGGCCTCGGCCCTCGGCGGCGGCCGGGACGCCTCCCCTCCCGTGTCCTCGACGTCCCCCGAGTCACCCGGCGAGCCGGGGTCCCCCGCCAGCGCGTCGAGATCGAGCCGCACCTCCCACAGCACCGGCTGGACCTCGACGTCCGCCGTGACCAGCAGCCGGTCCCCGTCCAGGGTGAGCCAGGGGCGCATGGCGCCCTCCGGCAGGCTGAGCTGGCTGACCTGCACCTCCTCGACCACCTCGTGGTCGGCGTCGAGGACCAGCAGCCAGACCTGCCCCGTGTCGGCCGTCCAGGCGTCGTCGAGACCCTTGCCCATCGTCGCGACGAGCAGGTGGTCGCCGACCCGGACCACGCCCGTCGGCCACCAGATCCCCTCGTCGTCGCCGAGCGCGGCGCGCCGGTGGGGCCCGTCGACGAGCGCCAGGCCCTCTCCGTAGACGTTGACCTGGAGGTCGGAGACGTAGCCCCAGGCCCCGACCAGGACCAGCTCGCCGTCGACCTCCAGCAGGCCGGCGCCGTTCGTGCGGGGCGACCCCTCCAGCTCCTGCGGCGCTCCGACCTCGCCGTCCTGCAGCGTGAAGAACCAGCTCGGGTCGAGGGGCTCGGGACCGGTGTGGGCCACGCCGACAAAGTCCTCGCCGCAGACCACCGCCGGGTCGTTGTGGACCCGCTCCGGCGCCGCCTCCTCGATGACCGCCTCGTCGACGAGCACGAGGTCCGGGTCGAGCCAGTGCACGTAGCTGCTGTCGTCGCGCTCCAGGACTCCGGCGGAGCCCACGTGCAGCCAGGAGCCGTCCGGGCAGGGCACGAGGGCGTGGTCGACGAGGTCCGATCGGCCGAGCAGGCTGACCCGGTCCCGGTCCGGGGCCCACCAGCCATAGTCCTCGATCAAGGGGACGCGGACCAGGTCGCCCCCCGCGCCCCAGGTGAGCCACCAGCCCCCGTCGAGTCGGACCGGCCGGGCGAAGGTGCCCGCCACGCCGAGGTCGTGGCGCTCCGAGACCTCGAGGATGCTCGAGGCCAGGGACACACCGGTCACCAGGGTCAGGGCCCACACCTCGGGAGCGTACCGCCGGGCGGGGCTCAGGGACCCACCGTCGCCGAGGCGGACGAGCGGAGTCTCCCTCAAGCGACCGGGCGGGATACCGTTCACAGGGTGGGAGGCTGGATGCGGGTCCTGGTGCTCGACGACTCACATCTCATGCGGCGGATGATGCGGCGGGCTCTGAGGCAGGCCGGCATCGCCTCTGGCGCCGACGTCGTGGAGGGCGTGAACGGCGAACAGGGCCTCCGCCTGCTGTCCGAGCAGGCCTTCGACCTCGTGCTGTGCGACTACTGCATGCCCGAGGTGGACGGCGGTCAGTTCCTGGCCGCGGCCAACAAGCAGCTCCGGCGCATCCCGCCCGTGCTGATGGTCACCGCCCAGGACAGCCCGGAGATCCACGAGACCATGCGCCGCCAGGGCTCCTCCGGGTTCCTGCGCAAGCCCTTCACCTCCGAGGAGCTGCGGCACGCGATCGAGATGGCGCTCCAGTGAGCGAGACCTTCGCGGCCCTGCTCGTGCGGCGTCTGCCGGAGACCTGGGGGGAGCCCTTCTCCAAGCTCCTGGACAGCGACACCGTCCTCCGGCCGCGAGCCTGGGAGGGCCCACCGCTCGAGGCCTGGATCGAGGGCTGCTGGAGCCTCGGGGGCACCGAGAGCACCCTCTGGATCGGGACCACCCGGGAGCTGGCCTTCCACCTGTCCGCCCGGCTGATGCGGCTCCCTGCGGGCCGCGTGGGGCCCCTGCTCGCGGAGCCCGGCGACCCGGCGATGATCCAGGACGCCTTCGGGGAGTGGGGCAACCTCGCCGTGGCCTACCTGGCCGACCTGTTCCGCGCCGCCTTCGGACCCGCGACCACCGCCACCCGCACGGTGGTCGAGCTCCGGCGGCCCGAGCCCCCGCGCGGCGAGGTCCTCGACTTCTGGATGAGCTGGGACGAGCACGCCGGCCCGCTGCGGGTCGTGTTCAGCTAGTACCTCGGCATGCGTGGTGAGCCGGTGCGCGAGGCAGCTTCCGTCCCTGTTGGTCTGGGGGAGCCGGTGGGCGACGGGAGCCAGACCGATCGCCGCTCTAGATCAGTACAGGCTCACCGAGCCGCCACAGTCCTCCTCGAAGTCGGGGTCGCTGGACGCGTAGGGCTCGGCGCCGGTCGAGTAGTAGTACTTGGTCTCGGCATAGGTCACGACCTCGACCTCGCACTCAGCGACCAGTCCCTCGGTCGGACAGGCGACGTCCATCTCGTAGGAGCCACCGAGGGTGTCGCACAGGCTGCTGAGGCTGTTCTCGCAGGTGGACTCGAGCTGGAGCCGGTAGAGCGGGTTCGCCAGAGCCGAGTACTCGATGCAGACGCTCTCGGCGGCGATCAGGTCGCAGTGGCAGGCGTCGTCGGTGCCGCAGGCGGCGAGGAAGAGGGCGGCGACGGAGAGCGGAAGACAGGTCGGGCGGTGCATGTCGGGGATCTCCTGGTCAGTCGACTATCCTATCGCCTGAGTCCTCACCCGGGCGTCGGGCAGCCCCAGGTGCTGGGCGAGGGCTTCGGCTTCGGCCTCCACGCCGCCCAGGTGCTCGCCGCGCCACCCGCTGAGGGGCTGGACCTCGAGGTCGACCCACCGTGCTCGCCGCTTCTGCTTCCAGGTCGCCACGACGCGTCCCCGGACCAGCACCGTCGCGCAGACCATCGCGGCCCGCTTCCAGATCGCCTTGTGCTCACCCGCCACCGGTGCGATCCAGCTCTTGTCGGCGTGGGTCATCAGCAGCGTGTCCCAGAGCGGCAGCAGGCGCAGGGGCCAGGTGTCGGGGGCTGCGGCGCGGAGGACGTCGACGTCCGCGGCCAGGGCCACCAGGCCCCGGCGCCCCCCCCCCGCCCCCCGCCCCCCCCCCGCGCCCCCCGCGGCCCCCCCCCCCCCCGCGGGCCCCCCCCCCGGGGGGGGGGGCTGGGGGGGGGGGGGGGGGGGGGGTTGCTCGCGCCGGCCGGGGCCGGGGCCCCCCGGCCCCGGGCGCCCGCCACAGGCCACCGGCACGACCTCGTCGCCGAGCTCGGCCAGCCAGGCCCTGGCGTCTCTCACGCGGGCGCCGAGGAAGTGGGCCACGTCCTGGGGCGTGGCGGGAGCACAGAGACCCAGGTAGCGGCGCGCCAGCTCCAGGTTGGCCTGCCGTCCGGAGCGCTGGGGCCAGGTCAGCTCGGGGAACCACTTGGAGCGGGCGGCGTAGGCCTGCTCCGAGCCCCGCTTGCCGGCGGCGCAGGCGTGGCCGTCGTTCGCCAGACACCACAGCAGGCGTCCCGCGGCGAGGCGCTGGGTGGCGACCCGCACCTCCTCCGGGCCGTGGTCCTTCGGCAGCATCCACTTCGCGTGCTCGAGGACGTGGGGCTCGCACAGGGCGAGGAGCTCGGGCCGCAGGACCTCGAAGAGCTCGGCCCGCGCGATGGGCTCCGCCGAGGACTCCAGCACCTGGCGGCCGCCGGCGCCGGCCCCCGCCCCCCGCCGCGCCCCCCCCCCCCCCCCCCCCCCCCCCCCCCCCCCCCGCGCGGG
>CAZCVP010000006.1:0-23043 GCA_964501915.1 uncultured Enterobacterales bacterium | reverse complement strand
ACTCCTGCACGTGGGGGCCTGGGGGGTGGTCGACCTCGCCGGGCATCGCCACCCGACGTCCCCGGGGGGCCCACCCCGCGCGGGCCGCGACGATGCGCGGCCAGTCCTCCGGGTCGTAGACGTGCAGCGTGTCCCGCTGCCCCCAGGTGCGCACCAGGGTCCGTGGTCTCTCCAGCAGGGCGGCCGTGAGAGCCGCCGCGCTGGGGCGGCCCGAGGTCCGCAGGCTCAGCGCCCGCAGCGCCGGCGCGAGCTGCTGGGCCTGGGCACCGAGCACGGCCCGCGCGGCCGTGACCGGATCGGGCGCCCCCGGTCCGAGCAGGTGACCCCGCCGCGCCCGGAAGGCGAGGGCGGCTTCTTCGGTGGTCTCGACGGCGGTCCGGCTCATCGACGAGAGGACGTGGGCATGGAAGCACATAGCTCGACGGGACGGCCCGAGCGTGCTGCCAGGTCCTACCGCTGAGCGACGACCTCCGCGGCGATCACCCTCGGGTCTGTCGCTCTCGCGTTCCGGAAGGTGCGCAGGATCTCCGCGGCCGCGAAGCCCGCCTCCAGGAACTCACAGAGGAAGGCACCGCCCTCCTTCGCACCGGCGATTCAGGCAAACCACGTGGCGGCCGAGCGTGTGGCCTCGTCGAGGGGCTCTCGGAGGATGAGCTCGGCCGCGAAGACCGCACCGCCCGGACGGACCACCCGCGCCAGCTCGGCGAAGAGCTGCTCGCGGGCGGGGTTGAGGTTGAAGAGGCCGTTGATGAGGGCGAGGTCGATCGAAGCCGAGTCCAGCGGCAGGTCCTCGCCGGACCCCTCGATGACCTCGGTCTGATCCAGATCCGCCGTCGCCGCCCGGACCCGGGCGAGCATCGCGGGGCTGAAGTCGACGGCGAAGACCCGCCCCTCCGGCCCCGTGCGCTCGGCCGCGATCAGGCTGTCGAGACCCGCACCGCAGCCCAGGTCCAGGACCGTCGTGCCCGCCGGAATCCCCGCTACGAGGGAGACATTGGAGACCCCCGCGAAGGCCTCAGCGGCCTCGCCGGGGAGGCGATCGAGCAGCTCGGAGGGGTAGCCGACGCTCTCGGCGAAGGCGCGTCCCACGGGAAAGGGATGACGGGCGTCCGGGGCCTCCGCGGCGGCCGAGTAGGCCTGCCGCACGCCCTCGCGGAGCTCCTGGGGTCTGTCGAACATGCCTCGACCATAGGGGAAGGTCACCCCTCGCGGATATCCCGCACCCTCAGTCGGGGCCCGCGCCGGGGAGGGGAGCGACCGCCGCCGGTCTTGATCAGCCGCGCGACGAGGCCCCGGTGGCCGCGGTAGGGCTCCAGGAGCTCCAGCATGCGGGCATCGTCGGCACGCTCTTCGCCGACCAGCTTGTAGGCCACGATGTTGGGCAGGTTGTAGTCGCCGGTGGGCACCGCGTCGGGGTCCCCGAGCGGGCCGCCCATGACCACGCCCGAGGTCCACGGACCGATGCCAGGCAGCTTCTCCAGGTGGGCTCGCGCCTCGGGTTGGGGCATGGCTGCAGCTCGCTGGAGGGCATGGGCCCGGCTGGCGATCCGGCGGACCAGGTCGGCCCGGCGTCGCTCGATGTTGAGGGGGTGGAAGGCGCAAAGGACTACTGGGTGGTCCACACGCTCTGGGCGATCCAGGAGGCGGGCTTCGACCTGTGGTTCAAGGGCGGCACCTCGCTGTCCAAGGGCTTCGACCTGATCGAGCGCTTCTCGGAGGACATCGACGTGCGCCTCGGGCCTGGCACGACGGGCCTGAAAGAGCCCGCGTTCTCCCTCGGCAACAAGAAGCAGGGGCCGCCGGCGCGAGACGCCTGGCTCGCAGCGGTCACCCAGGCGCTCGCCACCGCGCTACCAGGTTGCGCGGTCAGGCGGAGTCCCGTGCTCGACGAGCTCGTACGCGGCGCGGAGATCCGCGTCGCCTACCCCGGACGCCACATCACGGGCCTGCCCGGGTCGATGGTACGCGACGTGAAGCTGGAGATCGGCTGGGCGCGAGTCGAGCCGGGAGCGCACGTGGAGATCTCGCCGTGGGTTCACGACCACCTCGAGGACCTGGGGCTCCTCGGTGACTTCGCAGACAACCGTGCGCGAGCTGTGCACTGCATCCACCCTCTCGCGACCTGCATCGAGAAGCTCGACGCCACTCGCAAGGAGTTCGCCCGGCCCGACCTCGACCCGGCGACCTTCGCCCGACACTACGAGGACTGCGGTTGGATCGTGCGGCGCCGGCGCGAGCTCCCCGCGCTCCAGACGAGCCTCCACGAGCTCGTGCGCCACATGGAGGTGACGGCCGAGCGGAAGCGGTTGCCGTTGGCCGACGATCCCTGCCTCAACCCCGACCGGGGCGAGCGGTGGACCGCGGTCCGAGGCGCGCCGAGCGCCATCGACCCGATGTTCTGGGGCGATCGCATCGAGCTCGACCAGCTCTGCGAAGAGCTCAGGGAGTTCGTCGGCCCCCTGGCGGGCTCGGATCGGTAGCGCCGTGCGTCCTCGGTGTGTCCTGCCCAGCGCTCGGACCAGCTCGGAGGTTCGCCCGTCGGAAGAGCGGTGGCGTGGGTCTCTTCGACCAATAAGAACGCTTGCGTTACTATCCATCTACGCTATGAACGACAGCGTTCTCCAGGGAAGGTGATGCGCACGACCGGCCACTCCGAGCCCACCAGCGTCGCTGGCGAAGAGGTCGCGGCCTTCGTGCCCGCGCCGCTGCCCCCCAGGAATCCGCCGCTCGACCAGGAGACCGGCCTGCGCGCGCGCCTGCACACCGCCGAGGCTGCTCTCGCCCGCCTGGAGCTGGCGGGAGCCATGGTTCCGTCGCTCGACTGGTTCATCTACGCCTTCGTCCGCAAGGAGGCGGTCCTCTCTTCGCAGATCGAGGGCACCCAGGCTTCCCTGGTCGACCTGCTGGCGTTCGAGGCCGAGGAGGGCTCCGAGCCCGGCGCCGACGTGGAGGAGGTCTGCAACTACCTCGACGCGGTCGAGCATGCCCGCGCCGAGCTGGCGAGTCCGACGGGGTTGCCGCTCTCGATCCGCCTGCTCGGGGAGACCCATCGGCGCCTGCTCTCGGGCGTCCGAGGGGGCACCAGGCAGCCAGGTGAGCTTCGGCGTAGCCAGAACTGGGTCGGTGGCTCCCGGCCGGGCAACGCGACCTTCGTTCCGCCGCCGCCTCACCTCGTGGCCTCCCTGCTGTCGGACCTCGAGCGCTACATCCACCGCGACGATGGTCTCCCCCCGCTGATCCGGGCCGGACTGGTGCACGTGCAGTTCGAGACCATCCACCCCTACCTGGACGGCAACGGCCGCATCGGCCGTCTGCTGGTGGCCCTGCTCCTGGAGCACTGGGGGCTGCTCTCCCGTCCCCTGCTCTACCTGAGCCTCTTCTTCAAGCGGCATCGCTTCGAGTACTACCGCCGCCTGGACGGCGTCCGGGCGACGGGCGACTGGGAGGGGTGGCTGGACTTCTTCCTCGACGGCGTCGGCACCGTCGCGGACGAGGCCGTGCGCAGCGCGCAAGACCTGCACGCGCTGGTGTCGGCGGATGGCGATCGCCTGCTGGAGCACCCCAAGGCCACGGTCACGGCGCTGCGCCTGTTCAAGGCGCTCCCCAAGCGCCCGATCCTCACCGTAGGGGCGGCGATGACCTTGCTGGAGGCGAGCCGGCCCACAGCAGCACGTGCGGTCGACGCCTTGGTCGCGGCAGGGATCCTGACCGAGACCACCGGCCGCAAGCGGGACCGCACCTTCGGCTACGGTCGGTACCTCGACCACCTCAAGGCAGGGACCGAGCTCGATGTGGGCTGACGACATCGGACCGTCCGAACTCGTGACGTGCGCCGTGCCTCTCTCACCGGTGTGTCCTCGGGGTGTGTTCCGCCGGCGAGCTCCGATCGCGCAACCAACTGCGATCACTTCGTTCAGAGGTCGTCCCGATCGAAGCTGCACTCAGGGCGCAGTGGGGCGCAAGTGCACGGGATCGCGTAGGTGGGCGGGATCTGGGGGGCGTGGAGTCGTGGGTAGTGGAGGGCTGGTGGGTCATCGGTCTGTCCCGGCTCCGGTCAGACCGGGAGCCCCCTACCGCGGATGGCCTTCCACAGGTTGCGGCGTCGGCCGTGGTCCCGCCTCCAGTCGGCGACGACTCGAGCGTAGGCGGTGGCGCTCAGCTCGTGCACCGCTTCGAGCCAGGCAGCGTGTGGCCCGTAGCTCGACTTGCGGTTGTCCCGGGGGTCGGGGACGAGTTCCACGGCGTTTCGGCTCCAGGTGGCCAAGAGCTTGGACGCCAGCCCGCCGACGCCGACACGCCGGAGTTGGGCGCGCCGCGAGGGTGCGTCCCGGGAGCACTGATCGCCGAGCAGCTCCAGGAGGGTCGAGGCGGCCCCATCCAGGCCGACATCCTGGGTCAGCACCGCCAGCCAGGGGCGAGCGATCCCGAAGCTCTCCGGGCTGGAGGCGGCGTCATCCAGCCATCCGCTCAGCTTCGACAGGGTCAGATCCGGGCTGGTCCCTTCCCACGCTGCCCGCGCCAGGAGCGGGACCCAGCTCTTGTCGGGGCTGAGGTCCTCACCGTAGCGATGGCGGCTGGAGCGCTGGACGAGCATCGCCGACCACAGCTCGAAGAAGTGACTGGCGAGCCTGGGTTTCTGGTCTGCCCGCAGCGTTGCCAGGTAGTCCAGCACGGCATCCCACTCATGCCAGCACTCGTAGAGAACAGCCTGGGCCTCCCAGGAGCTGGCCAGCTCATCTTCTCCCCGGCATGCTGCCAGCCGGCCGCAGAGCCGCAGCAGCGCTGGGAGCTGCGTGGCGGGTCGGTGGCGATACCTCAGTGCGCGGTGGTCGACGAGCAAACCTCTCAGCGGGTCCCAGCGTTCTTCCCCTCGCAGGCGCAGCAGCGTGGCCAGCGCCTCCTCGATCACCGGCTCGGCCTCGTCGAGCGCGTGCCGCTCGAGGATGTCCTCCAGGACCGGGATGGCCAGGGACCAGTCCGAGGCGATGCCGGCTCGGCAGATGGCCAGCTCCGCCGCGGGATCCCAACGCTGAGCGAGCAGTCTGTTGATGGTGAACCAGGGTGACCAGGTGGATGTGAGCACGGAAGCCCAATGGGGCTCGTTTCGCTTCTCGGCGATGCCCCCGAACAGCTCCCGCTGGTGGTCGTCGGACATCGAGTGAACGAAGGCCAACAGCGCCTCGTCGTCGAGGCTCCAGCGGTCGGAGTCGGCCTCCGCGAGCCGGACTGCCTCCAGGACCGTGTGGCCGGTGGCGCCCTCGAGCGCGCTCAGCCGCTGCCAGCGCAACACGAGGGCCGTGAGCTTGGGCCCGAGCAGCCCGTCGAAGTGGTGTTCGCCGAACCACTCGGGCAGTCCGGCGCCGATCGCACGGATGTCGTCATCCACCCGGTCCATGAGCTCGAAGTCAGGCTCGAGGCCGTCGGACAGCACCCGGTCCGCAATGGGCAGCAGGCGCTCTGCGACAGCCTCGAGGCGCTTTCCGATGGTGTAGACATCCAGGTAGGGGGCCTCCCAGTGCGCCTCCTGCTCGATGAACTCCCCCTCCTCATCGCTGGACGCATCGATGATGTCGTCCCAGGTGGACCAGGCCTGACGCCACTCCTGTTCGAGGCGGTGGATGCTCGGCTGCGGCGCGGCGGTGCGGTCGCCGTCCAGCCGAGCCAGGAGAGTGCGGAGCGTCGTGCTGGTGTCCTGGGCCAGGCGGGTGTACAGCCTCTCGAGGCCCACCGCGTCCAGCGAGAGGAGCGCAGCCGCGAGCACCTGGCGGCGCTCGGCGTCGGAGAGGCTGCCGTCGATGAGGGAGAGCAGGACCTGGGCTCGGCTCATGGGGCGGCTCCTGGTGGCTCGGGGAGTATCGCGATGGGCTTCTCCGGCTCCAGGACAGCTCGTGTCGGAGGCCAGCACCCGGAACATCCACTGGGGCTGCACGCGCTGCAAGGACGATGGTGTCATCTCCAATTGGCGTGGCTCGCGCTGGGACCTGGATGCGGAGGCGCTCGACTCGCTGCCTGCCTGGCCGGGCCTCGTGATGGACCACCAGAGCCACGCCGAGCTCCTCGACAGCTTGTCCGTCGACCATCCCATCTACGCCCCGCTCGCCCGCGCCATCCATCATCCAGACGGTGTGGTCGTGCTCGCCACCGAGGCCGATCTGGAGCGGATGCGCGGCTTGATCGGGGGCATCGCCGAACCCGACCTTCCCAAGGAGGCATCCGCCATGGAGCTCATCGTTCTCGGCACCGGAACCACCAACGCACGCTGCCGGATCCTGGGCGGCGAGGAACTGCTCACCCTGCGGTCAGGCTCGGCCTGCAGCCTCGTCCCTGGTGAGATCGTCACTCTGCAACCGAGGAAGGACTGGACCTACCGCCGCAACCGCTATGTCTCGCGTGAACTCGATGAGTTGCATTCGGCAGTGGGTGGGGCGCGAGTGGGCGGGATCGCGTAGGTGGGCGGGATCTGGAGGACGTGGAGTGGTGGGGAGTCTGGTGTAGTCCCGGGTAGTGCGCGGCTGGTGCGTCCTCGGTGTGTCCACCCCGGGCGAGCGCCGTCGACCTGTTGACGGGGCATCCTGCATGCGGAGAGCCCGACATGGAGCCCCGCGTCGACATCCCGGACCCCGCCCTCGCGATGCTCTGCGGGCGCTGGCACATCACCCGCTTGTCGTTCTTCGGGTCGGTGCTGAGGGACGACTTCGGCCCGGAGTCCGACGTGGATGTCCTGGCGGAGTTCCATCCCGACCACACCCCCGACCTGTTGGACCTGGCGCGCATCTCCCGCGAGCTCAGCGCGCTCCTCGATGGGCGGGAAGTGGACCTGGTCACCCCGGGAGGACTACATCCCCGGCTCAGGGGACGCATCCTGGCCGAAGCCGTCGAGCGCTTCGCCGCGTGAGTCGCCGCGAGACGAGCATCCTGCTCGCCGACATGCTGGACGCTGCGAAACAGGCCATCTCCTACGCCGAAGGGCACCAGAGCGACGTCCTCGTCAACGAACCGATGCGCAGGGACGCGATCGTCCTCCAGATCCAGATCGTCGGCGAGGCGGCCTCCCGCATCGATGACGACACCCGACGCGCCACTCCGGACATTCCCTGGCAGGACATCATCGGAACGCGAAATCGGCTCGTTCACGGCTTGCGGGGCGCAAGTGGGTGAGATCGCGTGGGCGGGCAGGATCTCGGCCACGCTCCAGTACCACCGAGTCCCGGCCAGTCGTGGGTAGTCGGCTCTCGTGCACCCTCGGTGTGTCCCTCGAGGAATGAGGTAGTGGGGCGCTCTCGTTACCTCCTTCTCCGCGGTCGCTACCCCAATCCAGCCGAAGGGTGGACGACGCCATTCAGCCTGTTGACTTCTCGATTCGCGCAGTTTATCTTCTCGCAATGTCGATGAGCGACGCCGATCTCGACGATGCGCTGGCGGTCCTCGGAGCACTGCTCCAAGACCGTGGGCAGGCCTACGAGATCGTGCTGATCGGAGGTGGAGCGCTGCTCCTGCAGGGTCTGCTGGACCGACCGACCAAGGACCTCGACATGGTCGCCAGGGTCGAGGGCGGCACCTGGATCGAGGCCGAGCCTCTCCCCGCGCCTCTGCAGTCGGCCATCGCCGAGGTGGCCGCTGCGCTCGACCTGCCCGACAAGTGGCTCAATGCAGGTCCCACTCTGCTCATGCGCTTCGGGCTGCCAGAGGGCTTCCCCGACCGAACGACGCGTCGAGCCTGGGGGAGCCTCGTGGTCCACCTCGCCGCCCGTGTCGACCAGGTCGCGCTGAAGCTCTACGCGGCGGTCGATCAGGGGCCGGCGAGTCGGCACTTCGCGGATCTGCGCAAGCTCCAGCCTACGCGCGACGAGCTCCTGCGCAGCGCTCGCTGGTGCCGGACGCACGACCCGTCCGAGGGCTTCCTCGACCTGTTGCGCCAGGCGCTGTCGGCGCTGGGCCCGGAGCTGGACCATGCCTAGCGAGGCGCTGCTCGCCGGGGCCGCCGACCTCGCGTGGAGCCTCTGGACCGAGCTCGGCGTGCCGGGCGTGGTGCGCCGGCACGCGCACGTGGCGATCGATCCGGAGCCCTTGGTCGTGGCCAGCGCACGCCTCGCGGCGGACGATCCACGCCTGCTCGGCCTCGTCTACAGCTGGTGCGCCGACAATGAGCACCGCCTCTCGGCGAGCAGGCTCCGCGGCCTCCACGCCCTCGCCTCGCCGAGTGCGCAGCAAGCCTTCGCCGCGATGACTGCCACGCTGCGCGCGCAGCATGGTGTGCGCTGGTCCCTCGCCTCCCAGGCTGCGGCGTGGCCCACCCCACCTGAGCGACGCGCCACTCACGTCGACCCGGCGCGCCCCGGGCTGGTGCGCCTCCGACTCCGAGCACTGGCGGGGGTCGGGGCTCGCGCCGACGTGCTGGGCGAGCTTCTCGGACGCCAGCCGACGTGGACGCGGGCGTCCGACCTCCAGGACGAGGGCTACTCGAAGCGCAACGTCGCCCGCATCCTGTCGGAGCTCGCCGAGGCGGGGCTCGTGGAGGCCAGGGTCCGCGGCAAGACCCACCTCTTCCGCCTGTCGCCCTCTTCGGGGCTCGGGGAGCTGGTCGGTGCGGCCGGCCTGTCGTTTCCCAGGTGGAGGCTCGTGCTCCACGTCGTGCTCGTGGCGCGGGAGCTGGCCGAGCAGTCCTCGCGCTCTCCGGCGACCAGGCGGGTGGAAGCCCATAAGCTCGCCGAGCGGCTCCGGCCGGTGGCTCAGGAAGTCGGGATGACTCCACCTCCGCCCACGCGCGGCAACCCGAATGCCTGGGACGAAGTCCTCGCGTGGGGCTCGGAGCAGACCGCAGCACTGGCGCGGGGCGACTCCCCGGCGTTGGCGTCGTAGAGCTGCGGTGCGCCCTCGGTGTGTCCCGTCCTCAAGCGCTGGGGGCACAACCAGCTGCGATCACTCCGCTCAGAGATCGTCCCGATCAAAGTTGCAATTCAACAAATTACACCCCCGCTCACACCGCGACACCTCCCACCGCCGCCGCAGCGTCCTCGGCGCGTCCCACACCGCCGCCAGCGGCGCCCAGTCGAAGACCGTCGCCACCGGCTCCAGGAAGTAGCAGAGCCGGATGTTGCCCGAGGGATCGAACGCCAGGTCACTGTGCCCCGCCTTGCAGGTCAGCCCGTTGAAGGTCTCCGGCTCCGCGTAGTAGCCCTTCATCGCCTGGAGCTGGCCGACGGAGTTGCACACCGGACCGCCGCGCAGCCGCTCAGCGCTCAGCACATCGAGGGCCTCGTCGATGGGCCCCAGCTCTCGCGGCCACAGGGGCGAGTCCCGGTACCAGGTCGGGTCGTAGGCCACCTCGTGACCGAAGTTCTGGTAGAGCGGGTGGACCACGAGCTGGTAGCCCCGCCGCTTGACGAAGCGCAGCAGCTCCGGGACCTCCAGAGCCGAGCGGCCGTTGAGGATGGCGGCGATGACGACCCGGGGAGCGACGTGGGCGTCAAGCCAGTCCATCGCCGCCACACACCGGGCGTGGGTCCCCTCCCGGCCGCGGCTGTGGTCCACGGTCTCGGCCGTGATGCCGTCCATCGAGATGTAGCAGATCGACACCCCGGCCTCGGCCACCGCCACGACCCGCTTCTCGGTGAGCAGCCAGGCGTTGGTGTTGAAGGTGACGGTGTTGCCCAGCCGCACCGCGTGGCCCATCAGCCGCTCCAGGTCCTTGCGCAAGAGCGGCTCCCCGCCGACGAAGTTCACGCTGGCCGGACCGACCCACTCGGCCAGCCGGTCGAGCACGTCGAGCCAGACCTCGGTCGGCAGGTCCTGGGCGTCGTTCTTCCAGATGTCGCAGTGCAGGCACGGCAGGAAGCAGCGGTCGGTGACGGAGAGGTGGATCTGGAGCGGTCGACCCGGGGCACGGCGAAGCCGGGCCCGGTCCAGCGCCCGATCGAGCAGCGGCACGGTCAGGGCCACTCAGGCGGCCTCGTCGGAGGTGGGCCGCGGGCCGAGCCGCTGGCGGTCGAAGGCCGCGTGGCGCTCGATCTCCTCGGCGGTGACGTCGGTGTAGTTGCTGCTCCGGGGGATGAAGCAGGTGCTGCACGGGGGCAGCCCGGCATAGTCCCCCCCCGCCACGCGCTGGCGGCGCCGGACCATGGCCGGGCCCCACCACAGCTCCGAGAAGCGGCGCTGCCGCAGGTTGCCGAGGCTGTTCTCCAGGAGGTTGTCCCGGGTGCAGGCCGTGACCTCGCCGTTCCAGCCGACCACGGGGGACTTCCAGAAGCCGGAGCAGGCGTGGGCGTTGTCGGCCTCGAGCTGGGTGGGGGCCTTCTCCGGACGCCGGACGACCAGGCCCAGGCGCTCGGCCACCTCCCGGAACACCTGGTTCTGCCGCGCCTGTTCCTCTGTCGTGGGGCAGTCGAGCTGACGGAAGAAGACCACCGGATCCTCGCCGTCCGGCACGTCCTGGGCGGCGACCTGAGCGGGCAGGCCCGCGCGAGCACAGACGGCCGTCCACCGGTCCCGGAAGGCCTCGGCCTCCGCCGCATTGACGTCGGACACGATGTACTGGAACACCGGACGCGGCCAGGCGGCCCCCAGCCGCCCCTTCTCGGCGATGAAGCGGGCCACGTTCGCCTCGACCCGGGCGAACCGGTCCTTGCCCTTGATGCGGTGGTAGGTCTCCCGGACTGCCGCATCCAGGGAGAAGTGCACCACCTGGCGCACGCTGGCGGCGTTGAGCAGGACCCGCGTGTTGCGGTCGTCGAGGTGGGTGGCGTTGGTGTGGAGCTCGATCTTGCCGAAGACGGGCCGGGCGTGGTTGACCCGGATCGCCGCCTGGTACATCTCCCGGAACCAGGGATGGATCAGCGGCTCGCCCAGCCAGAAGAGGACCAGGGTGTCGAAGAAGGCTCCGACCTCCACCAGGTCGTCGAAGAGCCCGGTCACGAGCTCCGGATCGATGGTGCCGACCTCCTGGTGGTGCTCGTGGCCGGCCTCGGACACCGAGCAATGCACACAGGCCAGGGAGCACTTGTTGGTGGTCTCGACCACCAGGTAGCTCCCGGCCATCCGCGGAGGGGGCGGGGTCCGGACCACCGACGCAGTCTACTCCTCGGCGGGTACAGGCGCAGCCGGGACGGCCTCGGCGGGCTCGTCCGGGGGTGTCCACTCACCGGAGACCCACGAACCATCCGCGTCGTAGTGACCTGACAACGGCACGATCACAGGCACGAGGACCTGGAGGCCCGGTGGCGTGACCACCGGCACCAGGACGACGGGACCTGCGGTGGCGTCGGGAGAGATGAGTATCACGGGGTCCGCCGCCTCGGCGGGAGGCGCTTCGGCCTCCGCGGGAGGGGCCTTGGGCGCCAGCGGGGGGTCAGTGGCCCAGGCGAGGGCCAGCAGAAGGCTCCAGGTCACGCTCCCGTATCGGTCGGCTGCCGCCAGGTCTGTAGCCGGACCCCGCCGACCTCCGTGCTACCTTGGCCGCTGTGAGCGATCCCGCCGCCATCGCCGCGCGGATCCGCCGCTGGGAGCACGACGGCGTCCAGGGCCCGGTGACCCTGGAGCTCTACCCCACGCTGCGGTGCAACCTGGACTGCGCCTTCTGCGACACCACCGACCGCCACCAGGCCCCGGTGCTGGAGATGCCCCTGTCCCGGCACCTGGAGCTGCTCGACGAGGCAGCGGCGCTGGGCGTGGAGCGGCTCTTCGTGCTCGGCGGCGGCGAGCCGCTGATGGCTCGCCAGGTCACGCCCCCGGTCATGCGACGGGCCAAGGAGCTGGGACTGGAGGGCATCCTCACGACCAACGGCACGCTCTTCCCCAGGGGCTTCACCGAGCAGCTCCTGGACACGGCCTGGGACGAGCTCCACGTCTCGCTCGACGGCCCGACCCCCGCCATCCACGACCGCCTGCGGGGCCAGGACGGCGCCTTCCGCACCACGGTGCGCAACCTCTGCCGCCTCAACGTGATGAAGCGGGCGCGTGACCTCGACCACCCCCGCCTCGCCCTGCACTTCGTGCTCACCAACCAGAACCACCACACCCTGGTCGACATGGTGCGGCTGGGGCACGCGCTGGGGGTCTTCCGCATCGACTTCGACGCCCTGATCGCCTACCGGCCGGAGCAGCTCGCGCTGCAGCTCACGGACAGCCAGCGGTGCGAAGTCCCGGCCCACGCGGCCGAGGCCCTGGAGGTGGCCCGGACCCTCGGCATCGCCACCACCCTGGAGACCTTCCTCGACCCCGACAACCTCCAGCGCGGCGAGCGGGAGATCCCGATCCCCGACGGGCAGGGCCTCAGGTCCGCCCCCTGTCTCAAGGCCTGGCACTACCTGGTGGTCCAGGCCGACGGTCGCACCTCGCCCTGCTGCGTGCTCGCCGGCGAGGGGGAGTCGGTGGCCGAAGCGCCCCTGGAAGAGGTGTGGACCTCGGGGGGCTTCCTCAACCAGGTGCGTGACGGCATGGCTGCCGGAACCCCCCTCCCCCGCTGCGGCGAGTGCTCGGGCAACATCCTCGCGCACGAGCGGGTCATTCGGAGCTACCTCTAGTCCATGGCGGTGAACCTCAACCTCGAGCTCACGGACCACTGCAACCTCCGGTGTCCGATGTGCAGCCAGTCGCTCCGCGACGAGGCCCACAACGTGCCGATGCGCTTCATGGACTGGGAGACCTGGCGGGCCTCTCTGCTCGCCCTCGCCGACATGCCGGAGCCGGTGAACCTCTGCCCCCACTGGCTGGGCGAGCCGACCATCCACCCCCGCTTCGACGCCTTCGTCGAGTACGCCTTCGCCGCCAACCGGGACCGCCGGCTCTTCCACGAGTTCAAGCTCCACACCAACGCCGTGGTCTTCAACGAGAAGCGAGCCCGGCTCCTGGTGCGCCTCGCCAACGCCCCGACCACCCACCCCGACTGCTTCCGCACCGTCCACTTCTCCATCGACGCCTTCAGCGAAGAGGCCTACCGGGAGGTGAAGGGGGCCGACAAGCGCGAGCAGGTCTACCGCAACGTGGAGCGCTTCCTCCGGGTGCGCCAGGAGCTGGGCGGTCGGCTGCCCCGCGCCCACCTCGCCTTCGTCGTCCAGGACGCCAACCACCACGAGGCCCGGGCGTTTGTGGACCACTGGACCGGACTGCTGGAGTCCCTTGGACGACCCTGGCGACTGTGCTGGGACTGGCCCGGACCCGACCGGGACGCCGTCTACCTCCGACCGCTCAACTGCGCCGACCAGGGCCGGGCCGACGC
This sequence comes from uncultured Enterobacterales bacterium, assembly GCA_964501915.1. Classification (GTDB taxonomy): domain Bacteria; phylum Myxococcota_A; class UBA796; order UBA796; family CAJQPC01; genus CAYFPX01. Next base: position 9,830 of record CAZCVP010000006.1, on the reverse strand, counting down.
CCTGCACGCCCGCACCGTGGCGAGCCTCGGCGTCGACGAAGCGCGTGGCGCCGAGCGGCTGCGGGCCGCGGAGTCGTTCTGATGCTGTGGCTGCCGACGCTGCTCGCCTGTGCCCCGGGCACCATCGCGACCCCACTGATCGACGACAAGCTGCGCACGGCCTGGCACCAGACCGTGCAGACCGGCGCCGAGGTCCGCACCCTGGTCGCCCTGGCGAACTCCACGATCCCCTGCGAAGAGCCGGAGATCGACGACCCCGCCGCGCTGACCAAGGAGAACCTGGCGGTCTACAGCTCGGTGACCCGCGAGAACGCGCGCATCGTGATGCTCGACCTCCACCGCTACCACCTCGAGGAGAGCTGGGTCGGCCACTACCCGGTCCACGAGGACGCCGACGTGGCCTGGCAGAGCTACGTCGACGCCACCCACCCCCACGTCGCCCGGGCCCGCTACCGCGGCATCGACGAGGCCGAGGTGACGACCGATGAGGGTCTGTACCGCCTCTACGAGCCCACCGAGTACACCGACCTCTACATCGACGAGCCCGCCGAGGTGCGCATCACCCGGGAGGGCGAGGCGCTGCACGGCTCCTTCCACTTCGACGCCGAGGACGTGAGCGGGACCTTCCGCTCCGAGCACTGTCCCCACGTCGACCTCCTGCAGGTCCTGGCACTGCTGGACCTGATCGACACCACCCCTGCGGGGAGCGACGACGAGTGACCCCCGGATCCGCCACCGTCCTGGCCCTGGCGCTGTTCCCGACCGGCGACCACCACGAGCTCGCCCTCGGGTCCTACGCCCACCTCGCCCAGGACACCCCGATCAGCTCGCTGACCGGTGCTCCGCTCGGGCTCGACGTGCGCTACCGCCGCGTCTTCGACACCGACAACCCGGACACCACGCCCACCGGGGAGCAGGCCCGACTCCGCCTCTACCGCAACCCGGACGGCTCGGTGGACATCGACCACCTCGAGGTCGAGACCCTGTTGGCGACGGTGCGCATCCGACCCGAGCTGGGCGACAAGCTGGACGTGGGTCTGTTGCTCGGCACCTGGGACGAGGTCTGGCTCCACGGCGACAGCGGGCGCTCCCAGTGGCGGGTCCACACCCCGATCACCCTCACGCTGCTGGGGCTGTCGAACAACGACATGGACACCGACGACCGGGTCAAGTGGTACGCCGCCGGCGGGATCGGGGTCGGCGGGGACTGGATCGCCCGCCTGCGAGGCCCGACGGGGCTCCAGGCCCGCGCCGACGTGGGGATCCGCTCGACGAACCGGTGGCGTTCCGGAGAGAAGAACGCCACCCGCCACGAGCTCTCCGCGAGCGGAGAGCTGGGCCTGAGCGTGCTCTGGGACCAGCAGGCCTGGATCTTCGGCGGCTGGGTGGAGCACATCACCCAGTGGGACCCCCGTGACACAGCGGGCCGGGACGGCGTCGACCGCCAGTACGTCGCCGGGGGACTGTCGGTGAGCCTGCGCCTCTACCAGGGCCGCCGCGCGGAGCCGGAGCCGGACCTGGGCGTGCTGGTCGGAGAGCTGGAGGCCGCAGCGGCCCTGGCGGAGCTGGAGGAAGCCCGGTCCGAGGGTCCCCACCCGGACGCGTCCAGTCCGGACCTGCTCGAGCTGCTCGGCACGGAGGCCCCACCCGACCCGGCAGGGCCCGAGACCGCCGAGGCGCCGTCCGAGCCCGACCCCGAGGTCGGTCCGCTCGTCGAGGGGGACCCGGCCAGTCCGGACATCCTCACGGTCCACTGGTCGGAGCTGGAGGTCACCGAGCAGGCGCTCCCCCGGGCACCCGAGGGGCTGGGAGACGTGCGCTGCACGCTGCGCTTCGTGCTGGACCCCGAGGGGGTACCCACCGAGGTGATCCCCGCCCGGTGCCCGGAGAAGGTGCTGGAACGTGCTCTGGAGGCAGGTCTGCGCTGGCGCTTCGAGCCCTTTGTGGACGGAGACCGCCCGATTCCGGTACAGGTGGTGTTCCCGATACCCTTCCAGGACGCGCCATGACCCTGCTCGGACTGATGCTCTTGGCCTGCGGCTCCTCCTACGACGGAGAGCTGGACGACTCCGCGACGGAGACCGACACCGACACAGACACAGACACCGACACCGACACCGACACCGACACCGACACAGACACCGACACGATCGACCCGAACGCCCCGACCATCGGGAGCTGTTCCGCCGAGTGCGAGTACCACGTCACCGGGGAGGAGTTCTACGAGTGGGTCATCGCCTGCGACGTCTCGGATCCCGACGGCGTGGAGAACATCTGGAACGGCCGCTGGGCGTGCTCGGGCGGCTCCTGTGCCGGCCAGAACTCGCTCATCGCCTGTGACACCAAGGGGCTGTGCACGACGTTCTTCAAGGAGACCACCTACGAGCCCGCGATCCTCTGCGACTCGGCCTCCAGCTACATCTTCACCGTGTGGGTGAGCGACTGGGACGGCCACGAGTCGGCCGGCTACGACGTGACCGGAGTCAAGAAGGGCTGAGCGACGGCGTCGGCTCAGGGCACCTCGCGCAGCACCTGCTCCATCCGGAAGACCTCCGTGCCACCGGCCTCGACGGTGAAGCGGACCGGCGGACCCGGGAGCTCCTTGGCGAACCAGTAGCGCTCCAGCAGACCCTGCTGCTCACCCTGCACCACGTAGAGCCAGACCTCGAGCGTGCCCAGCGGGTGCAGGAGCTGCCCCTGGGAGCGCTCGGCGCGGTCGACCTCGAACCGGGCATGGTCCCGCAGCTCGGCCCAGGCGCTGGTGCGCTCGGCGGTGGGCTCCAGGACCGTGGTGCGGTCCTCGGCATAGGTGGTGAAGGCGATGGTGGCGTGGGTGCCGGTCCACCCGGTGACGACCCAGTCGCTCACCGTGGTGTCCTTGCCCGCGTTCTCCAGCACGAACACGACGTGGGTCCCGGGGCGGAAGGCGTCCCGGATCTCCTCCGCCGCAAAGGGGGTGGGGAGGTGGGTCGCCGGGGCCGCGGCGGGCGCGGAGGGCGCCCTGGGGGCACAGGCGAGCGCGAGCAGCAGGGCGGTCATGGCCGAAGGATAAGGCAGGAGGGTGGACCCGGTTAGGAGGCGTCCCCCCGGAGCCGCCCGATGGACCAGCCGCGCACCGACCTGCCGTTCCCCTTGCCCCTCAACCTGGGGCTGAACGACGGCACCTACTGCCCCCAGGCCTGCGTCGAGGTCCTGAGGAGCTACGCCAGCCGCACCAGCCTGCGCAACTACACCGACGGGCCCAACCAGCGCGTGCTGGAGGCCATCGCCGCCCACGACGGCGTGGCGCCGGAGAACGTCTACGTGGCCAACGGCTCGGGCCCGATCCTCAAGCAGGCCATGACCACGCTCATCGAGCAGGGCGTGCGCTCCAGCCTGCGGGGCGTGCTCAAGCACCTCGCCGCGAAGGCGGGCTACCCGATCATCACGCCGCGCTTCACCTACTTCAAGGTGCCGATCAAGGCCGAGGACCGCGGCCTGGCCGTGCGCTGGGTGCCGCTGGAGCCGCCGGACTTCCAGCTCTCGATGACGGCGCTGGAGGCCGAGATCCAGAAGGGCGATGGCCTGGTCTACATCGCCAGCCCCAACAACCCGACAGGCAACGTGCTCATCACGCGCGACCAGCTCGTCCCGCTCTTGGAGCGCCATCCCCGCAGCACCTTCTGGATCGACGAGGCCTACGTCCAGTACGCCGACCCGGCGACCCACACCCCGGTCTCCGACCTGGTGCCGAAGTACCGCAACCTCGTCGTGGGTCGCACCTTCTCCTTCGCCTACGGCCTGGCCGGGGTGCGCATCGGCTACCTGCTCGCCCGGAAGGACTTCATCGCCACCCTGGAGGACCAGGTCGTGGACTACCGGCTGGGCCTGCTCCAGGAGGACCTGGTCCTGGCCGCCCTCGCCGACACCGAGCACCTGCCCTGGCTGCGCCAGGTCTGCGCCGAGCAGCGCGAGCTGTTGTGCGACGGCATCAACGCCCTCGAGGGGCTGGAGGCCTTCCCGTGCTCCACGGCCAACTTCGTGCTGTGCAGGACCACCGACGGCCGCGCCGCCAAGGACCTCGCCGCGGCCATCGAGGCCCGGGGCGTGAAGCTCAAGGTCTTCAAGGACGCCGCGGGCGAGAGCTGGCCGGCCTGGTTCCGCATCACCCTCGGCGTGGCCGAGGAGAACGCGTTTGTGCTGGACCTGATCCGGGAGCTCAACGGAACCGTCGGCTGATCGCTCAATTCCTGGAGCGACAGGTGATCTCCAGCCCGAACGGCGCGGTGACACCCCCCTTGCCCTCGATGACGAGCAGCAGCTCACGCTCCCGGGTGATGCTCTCCATCTCGATCTTGCCGCCGCCCCGCTTGGTGCTGGCGTCGCAGGTGCCGACGGACGCGCCCATCGTGGGGCAGCTCCCCTGGCTCCACTGCATCACGAAGAGATCGAGGTCCTCGCAGGGGGAGTCCAGCTCGATGTTGGCGATCTGGTGCTCGGGCATGCGGAAGCGGTAGACCCGCTCCTCACCCCGGTACTTGTCGGTCCGAGCCTCGCAGAACTTGGCCTGGTAGAAGCGGCCTTCGTAGCGGTTCTCGCCACCGCCCTCGACGTGGCCGACGATCTTGTCGCCACAGCTCAGCTCGGCGGTCACGCAGCCGTCGGTGGGCTCGACCCCCTTGCCCTCGGTGGAGTCGCAGTCGATGTCGCTGCCCCCCAGGAAGCCGAAGGCGCCGCCTCCGCCGGAGGACTCCTCCTTCTTCGCTGGAGCCTCGTCGGTGCCGCCGTCCGAGGCCGGCTGGGTCTTCTTGGCTCCCGTGACACCAGGGATGTCGGGGAGCTTGTCGCAGCCGAGCCACGAAGTCGCGAGGAACAAGGCGAGGGTTGGCATCGTCATGGTGTCTCGACCCTATCGCCGTGGGCGCGAGGCGCCCGTAGAATGCTGCCGTGCCTCGCCCTCCCTGCGCCGGTCTCTGGAACACCCCGATGGTCCACGTCGACGGCTCCGTGACCACCTGCTGCCTCGACGAGGGCCTGGAGAACCGGCTCGGCAACCTCAAGGAGGCACCGCTGGAGGCCCTCTGGTACGGCGAGACCCTGCACGCCTGGCGGGTGGCCCACATCGAAGGGCGCTTCGCCGACAGCGGGCCGCTCTGCACCCGCTGCAACTGGCGCTCCGCCGGGAGCTACCCCCGAGACAAGGCGCTGGAGTACCTCGAGCGCACCGGCGAGCACGAAGTCCTCTCGAAGCTACGAGACGAAGAGCCCCACGCCCGATAGCAGGGCGGGCGAGGGCTGACCCATGTCGACGGACTCCGTGCTCTGGTGCGCCGGTCTGCGGAAGGTCTACCGCAGCGGCTTCTGGAGGATCCCCTTTGTCGGGCTGGAGAGCCTCGACCTCGAGGTGGAGCGCGGCGAGATCTTCGGGTTCATCGGACCCAATGGCGCCGGCAAGACCACCACGATCAAGTGCCTGATGGGGCTTCAGCACGCCACGGCCGGCCAGGCGAGGCTGCTCGGCCAGGACTTCCGCAGGCCCGACGCCCGGGCCCGGGTGGGGTTCTTGCCGGAGCGCCCCTACTTCTACCAGCACCTCACGGCCCGCGAGTTCCTGCACTTCTACGCCCGGCTCTTCGACCTCGACCGCGGCGTGCGCACCCGCCGCATCGGCGAGCTGCTGGAGCGGGTCGACCTGAACCGCTTCGCCGACGTGCCCCTGCGGGCCTACTCCAAGGGCATGCTCCAACGGGCCGGGCTGGCCCAGGCCCTGATCAACGACCCGGAGCTGGTCGTGCTCGACGAGCCGATGTCCGGCCTCGATCCATTGGGGCGGGCCCTGGTGCGCGACGTCATCTTCGAGGAGCGGGAGCGGGGGCGCACGGTCTTCTTCTCCTCCCACATCCTGGCCGACGTGGAGCTGATCGCCGATCGCGTCGGCATCCTGGTGCGCGGCGAGCTGCGGGGCTGCGGCAGCATGGGCGAGCTGGTCGGGCGGCAGGTGCGGCACGTGGACTGCACCTTCCAGATCGCCCAAGACCACGTCCTGCCCGGCACGGTCGTGAGGCGGGAGGGCCTCACGGTGACCCAGCGGCTCGACCCCGACGAGGTCAACCCGACCATCGACGCCGTGAGAGGGGCCGGGGGCACCGTGCTGGAGGTCCACCAGGCCCGGCAGACCCTCGAAGCGCTGCTCGTCGACGAGATGGAGCGGGCCAACCCGGTCGACAAGAAGCGCCTGGGGGTGCTGAATTGAGCACCCGCATCCGAGCCCGCAGCCAGCTCTTCGCCCTGGCCACCAACACCTTCCGCGAGGCGATCCGCGATCGGATCCTCTACTCGCTGCTCTTCTTCGCCGGGCTGTTGCTGCTCGTGGCCCTGGCGATGCAGGAGTTCACCATCGGCGACCAGGACAAGGTCGTCCGGTCCGCCGCGCTGGGCGCGATCCGGCTCTTCGGGTCCGTCATCTCGATCTTCCTGGGCATCGGGCTGGTCTACAAGGAGATCGAGCGCAAGACCATCTACACCATCGCCTCCAAGCCGCTCTCGCGCTGGCTCTTCGTGCTCGGCAAGTACCTGGGCCTGATGGGTGTGATCGCCGTGCAGCTCATGCTGATGGCCCTGCTCTACGTGGTCCTGCTCACGGTCCAGCAGGGCTTCCCCCAGAGCGGGGTCTTCCTGAGCTGGGGGCTCTTGTACCTCGAGCTGGCGCTGCTCACGGCCTGGGCCCTGCTCTTCAGCACCTACTCGTCTCCGACCGTCGCCACGGCCTTCGCGCTCTCGATCTACGTGATCGGGCACCTGGCCGACGACATCGCACTCTTCGGGCGCCAGTCGGACTCGGAGTCGGTCCGAGGGCTCGCCGAGGTCGTCTACTGGGTCCTTCCGAATTTCGAGGTGTTCAACGCCGCGCCCCTGGCCGCCCACAACCTCCCGGTGCCCACGGAGATGATCACCGGAGCAGTGGCCTACGGACTGGGCTACACGGCGGTGGTGCTGGTGATCGCGATGATGGTGTTCTCCACGCGGGACTTCAAGTAGGCGGCGTGGACCAGGGCCGGATCCCGCTCGCGGACATCGCTGGACGGCACGCCCGGGTCGCGAGCGCCGTGGAGGGCCGGGTGCTCGCGGTGCTGCGCTCGGGTCGCTACGTCGGCGGGCCGGTGGTCGAGGAGTTGGAGGCCGCCCTGGCGGCCCGCCTGGGCACGGGCTGGGCCCTGGGCTGCAACTCGGGCACCGACGCGCTGGTGATGGCGCTCCAGGCCATGGACATCGGGCCCGGCGACCGGGTGGCCGTGCCCGCCCTGTCCTTCTTCTCCACCGCCTCGGCGGTGGTATTGGCCGGGGCCGAGCCGGTGGTGGTGGACGTGCTCGAGGACCGACCGCTGATGGACCCGAGCCAGGTGCCCGACGACGTGGCGGCGGTGATCCTGGTCCACCTCTTCGGCGCCCTGTGCCCGGTCCCGGAGGGCCACCGGGTGATCTCCGACGCGGCCCAGGTAATCGGCTGGGGCCACGGCCGCCCGCCCGGAGAGCTCTCGACGCTGAGCGCCTACCCCACCAAGACCCTCGGTGCGGCGGGCGACGCAGGAGGGGTGCTCGGCGACGACCCGGCACTGCGAGAGCGGGTCCGTGGACTCCGCAGCCACGGAGAGTCCCCTCGTAGCGTGCACCGGACGCTGGGCCACAACAGCCGCCTCGACGCCGTGCAGGCGGCGGTGCTGCTGGGTCACCTGGAGGACCTCGACCGCCGGGTGGCCCGCCGACGCCAGGTCGCCGCCCGCTACGAGTCGGAGCTGGCCGACCACCGCCCACTGCCGAGAGACCCGCGCGACGCGGTCCACCAGTTCATCGTGCGCCACCCGGCCAGAGACGACCTGCGGGCCCACCTCGCCGGGGCCGGCGTCGAGACCGGGACCTACTATCCCCTGCCCCTCGATGCCCAGCCGCTCCTCACCGGCGAGCAGGACCCCCTCCCGTCTCACTCCCGCTGCCCCAACGCCGCCCGCTACTGCCGGACCACCCTGGCCCTACCCTGCCACGGCGAGCTGAGCGACGACCAGGTGGACCGGGTCGTGGCGGCCGTGCGGAGCTTTGGATCGTGAGCCTGGCCGCCGGCTACGGAGTGTTCCAGCTCCTGGTGTTGTCCATCGCGCTGTGCGTCGGCAGCTTCCTCAACGTCTGCATCGCCCGGATGCCGGAGGACCGGTCCGTCGTCCAACCCCCGTCCCACTGTCCGGCCTGTGGCGCCTCGATCCGGCCCTATGACAACGTCCCGGTGCTCTCCTGGTTGGTCCTGCGGGGGCGCTGCCGGGACTGCGGCATCTCGATCTCACCCCTCTACCCGGCGATCGAGCTGCTCACGGGGCTCTTGGGGCTCTTGCTCTTCCGGCATCTGGTGCCGACCCCCGAAGCTCTCACCCTGCCGGCGCTCGCCGCCTGGGTCTACTTCCTGGCGATGCTGGCGATGTTGCTGGGCTCCACCTTCATCGACCTGCGCCACTACATCATCCCCGACCAATTCAGCCTGTGGGCCGTGCCCTTCGCCATCGGCGGCATGGCGCTCTTGGACTGGCTGGGCTGGGGCCCGGCCCTGCACTGGACCCAGTCCCTGGCCGGCGCCCTCGTCGGCGGCGGCATCCTGCTCGTGATCATCGGCGCCTACTGGCTCTGGCGCCGCGAAGAGGGGATGGGGTTTGGCGACGTCAAGCTGCTGGCGATGATCGGGGCCTTCCTGGGCGCCGTGCCGGCGATCCCCTTCGTGGTGCTCGCCAGCTCCGTGCTGGGCTCGGTCGCCGGCATCACGATGATGCTCACGCGGGGGACCGGGGTGCGCACCCAGCTCCCCTTCGGGCCCTTCCTGGCCCTGGCCGCCGTGCTCTACCTCTTCTTCGGCCAGGAGTGGTCGGCCTACTATGTGTCCCGGGTCTTCGTCGGGCCGCTGTCCCTGCCCGACGTGCTCCTGGGGGGTTGAGTGTCCGACGAGTCCCGACAGCCCTCGCTCTTCCGGACGTTCTCCGCGGCCGACTTCGTCACCCTCGGCAACGCGGCGGCCGGCACGGGCTCGCTCTTCTGCTGCCTGCTCTACCTGGAGGACCACGAGCCCGACTACCTGCTGGCGGCCTTCTGGCTGCTCCCGGTCGCCCTGCTGCTCGACGTCGCCGATGGCCTCGTGGCCCGCAAGCTGCGCCGCCAGTCGCCCTTCGGGGGGGACCTGGACTCGCTGGCCGACACGGTGTCCTTCGGCGTGGCGCCGGCGGCCCTGGGCTTCACCCTCGGGCTGCGCGGGCTCTGGGACGCCCTGGTGCTGGTGTTCTTCGTGAGCTGCGGCATCAGCCGCCTGGCGCGCTTCAACGTGACCGCCGACGAGCTGAGCGCCGGGAGCGGCAAGGTGAGGTACTACGAGGGCACGCCGATCCCGACGAGCCTCGTGCTGGTGCTGATCCTGGGGGTCGCCTGGAGCCAGGCGGCGGTGCACGACGAGCTGTGGCTCGGGGCCTACAAGCTCGGGCCCGCGACCCTGCACCCGCTGGTGCTGATGTACGCGGTGTCCGGCATGCTGATGGTGAGCACGAGGCTTCGGATTCCGAAGCCCTGAGAGGGTGAGCGGCATTGTGGACCGGGCCGCAGGCGGGCGAAAGCCCTCCCGCAGGGAGGGACCGTACGGCCATGTCGCTCAGCCTCCTAGCCATGGCTCTTGGGCACTCCCGCTCCTCAGGTGGGTGCTATGCTCGGTCACCCCCCTGCACCGCCCCCGGAGGGCCCCATGTCCCCCCCCCCAGTCTCCGGAGGACCCTGCCCCTCCTCCTGGTGATCCTCGGCGTCCTGCTGCCTGAGCGAGCGGCCCTGGCCTT
>CAZCVP010000005.1:73071-92031 GCA_964501915.1 uncultured Enterobacterales bacterium | reverse complement strand
CCTTTCGCCTTTTCCGCGCCGCGGAAAAGGCGAAAGGCGAATTACATGACCCCCCGCCGCGGCGACATCGCCGTCACGGGGATCCGGGGCGCTCCTGCACCGTCGGCTCGTCCTCGGTGATCTCCTCGTCGTCCTCGATCAGCCACTCGGTGACGTCGGGCACGTCGGGGTCCTCGAAGAGGTCGGCGGCGGAGGGGCACTCGGCGGTCTGGGACATGGTCGACTCCGTACAGCTCTCCTCCCATCGGGCGCGAGCATCCCGGACCTGAGTCGCGGATCGTCACGACCTCTCCGGAGACCGTCGCGGGCCACGCCTGCCGCGCCAGGTGGTCGTCAGTCCCGGACCCAGTTGGCGATGCAGGTGTGGGTCATGTGGCCGCCGCCCTCCGGGTGGTCATGCACGCCGGTGTAGAGCCCCCGTCCGGTCCAGGCCCGCAGGTCGACCTCCTTGACCTGCCCGTCGTGGTCGCACCTCACCTGGTACAGGTAGTCGAGGTGGTCCCAGGCATCCTGCCCGTTCTCCTCCCAGCCCTGACAGCGTCGCATGCCGTCGCTCATCTCCGGACCGGTGTTGGTGGACACGTACCCGATGCCCCCCTCGCCGGTCACGCAGACGAGCGCCATCGGCCCATAGGGGTCCGGCACGTCGAAGCCGGCGTCGTCGCAGATCTCGGAGCCGTTCCGGATCTCCTCGTCGCAGACCCACTCGCCGCCCGCCGGCACGGGCTCCTCGGTGTCTTCGGGCGGGTCGTCGTCGGGGTTGTGCCAGGACGCGGCCGTGTCGTCCGGGTTCGCCGTGTCGCTCGCGGTGTCTCCCGGATCCTCGGTCCCGCCGAGGCGCTCCGGGACCCCGCCGGGCCCCTCCTCGTCCTCGGTGCTGTAGGTCTGGGAGCAGGCAAGCAGCGAGAAGGTCAGGGTCCAGGTCACCATGGCGGCGTGCGAAGCAAGGGCCGTGCCACGCGGCCCCGGGCCGATCCGCGGCCCTTCAGTGCGACGCGCCCGCCCCAGATCGGGGGGTTCGCCGGGACAATTGGGGTGACCGTACCCTACCCGGGAGCCCGTCTGCGGCGAGTGATCAGTGGCGGCGGGTGGCCGAAGGCGGGATCCCCGGAGCCAGCGGCGCATTCGCATCGCCGAAGATCGAGGGGAAGACCTCCAGCACGTACTGCCAGGGCCCGCTGCGACTCAGGGTGAAGCGCCTCCAGCCACCGGTCGGGAGGCGGGCGGAGATCACGGCCACCACGCTGGAGGTCGGGGGGCCATCCACCAGGGCCTCGACGACGTGGTCGAGGTAGGGCACGGCGTGGGGGTGGGTGCTGAGCGTGATCGGGCGCCCGTTGGCCACCGACCCCTCGAGGGCCTCCAGGGCCGTGTCGAGGGTGACGTCTCCATCGGCCCGGGTGTGTTCCCGGAGCTGGTCGTAGACCTCGCGGTGGCTCATGGATCCCTCCTGGTCGTCGGCCGGCCCTATCCTCGTGCCAGGAAGCCCGCGACCCGCTGCGCGACCCGTTCCCCATCCCGGACACAGTCCTTGACGGCCACGCCGTCGAGGTGGTTGCCGGTCAGGAAGAGCCCCGGATGGCGGGCCTCGGCGCCCCGTGCCCTGCGGACCCGGTCGAGGTGGCCCAGGGTGTACTGGGGAATGCCCTTCGGGTGGCGGAACACCCAGCTCCGGGCACCGTCGGGGACCGGGCCCAGGAGCTGCTCGTTGGCCTGCCCCACGACCTTGATCAGGTCTTCGTCTGCCACCCCGACGAGCGCCGGGCGGAGGGCACCGCCGACGATCGAGCGGACCAGGAAGCGATCGGCCGGGGCGTGGTCCGGGAACAGGTTGGAGGTGAAGAGCGTGCCCAGGATCGGCAGACCCTCGGCCCGGGCGACCAGGCAGCCGAAGCCCTCCGGCGGCTCCCAGCCCTCGCGGGGCAGCGACGTGCACACCACCGCGACCGGCACGTAGGGGGTGTCGGACAGCGCCCCCGCGGCTTCGGGGTCGAGGGGGTGGAGCAGCTCGGCCGTGACGTGGCCGGGGCAGGCGAGCACGATCGCGTCGGCTTCGATCGCGCCCCCGGGGGTCCGCACCGACCCGCCGGCCTCCAGGCCGGTGGCTGGGGTCTGGACCTGGACGTCGAGGCGCTCGGCCAGGCCCTCGGTCAGGGTCCGCAGGCCGTCCTGGAAGCTGGTCAGGTGACCCGGGGGGCCCGCGGCGACGGATGGATCGGCCCGGCGAGCCAGCATGGCTCGGATCAGCGAGCCGTGCTCCTCCTCCATCGCCCGCATCTTGGGGAAGCAGGCCGGCAGCGAGAGCTCACCGGAGTCGCCAGCCCAGATCCCCAGGACCATCGTGCCCACGAGCCGCTCCGCGGCGAGGCGCCCGAGTCGCCGGGTGGCGAAGTCGTGGATCGACTCGTCGCCCTCGCCGATGCCCTGGAAGGGCTCCAGCATCAGGCGGAGCTTGGCCCACCACGGCAACAGCGGGGTCCTGACCAGCGCCGGGGGCGAGGTGGGCACCGGCACCATCTGGCCGCCGTGGAAGATGTAGCGGGGGCCGTCGGCTGCGGGCCGCACCTGCTGGGACAGGCCGAGGCGCTCGAAGAGGCGCCGGAGCGCCGGCTCGTTGTCCAGGAAGCCGTTGGCCGACTGCTCGAGGGTGTGGCCGTCGTCGTGGTGGGTCCAGACGTTGCCGCCCGCCCTCGGACCGGCCTCCAGGACCACCACGTCGTGGGAGTCGCGGAGCCACTCGGCGGTCACGAGTCCGGAGATGCCGGCGCCGATCACCACCACCCGGGCCATCAGGACGCCACGGCTCCGCGGGTGAGGTCGGCGAGGGCCCGGATGAAGGTCGGGCGCAGCCCCACCGTCGGCACACGCACGAAGCGCTCCACCCCGGCCTGTTCGGCGACCTCGCGGACCTGGTGGTCCAGCTCCACGAGGGTCTCGATGTGCTCCGACGTGAAGGCCACGGGCACCACTATCAGGTTGGGACACCCCCCTTCGCCGAGGGTCGCGACCATCTCGACGGTGTAGGGCCGGAGCCACTCCACCGGTCCGACCCGGGATTGGAAGGAGAGATGGTGGGTCCATGCTCGCCCCTCGACCACAGCCGCGACGGTCCGCAGGACCTCCGGGAGGTAGGGGTCGCCCTCCTCGACCCAGCTCGCGGGGGTTCCGTGGGCCGAGAACAGCACCTCGCAGGGTGCGTCGCCCAGCTCGGTGACGGCCTCGTCGACGAGCGCCTGGATCGTCGCCACGAAGCCCTCGTGGTCCGGGTAGCTCTCGATCTCGTGGACCGGCCCGTCGTGGCCACGGAGCGCCCGCCTGGCGTCCTTCAGCGAGGTCGTGGTCGTGGCCGCGCAGGCGTGGGGGTAGAGGCTCAGCAGCACCACCCGCTGTCCGGGAGCCAGCGACCCGCGGGCGTCGCGGGCGGACTCGCCCCAGTAGCGGAACACCGGCACGCAGGTGAAGCCCTCTCCCAGCTCCGCGGAGAGCGCCGCAGCCTGCTCCCGCACCATCTCGAGCTGGGGGCTGGCGTCCCCCATGCGCGCGTACTCGGTCCGGACCGCGCGGCTGCGCCTCCAGGACACCACGAGCGCGAAGAGCCACTGGAGCCAGCGGATCGGGAAGCGCACCACGTCCGGGTCGTTGAGCAGCCGGAAGAGGAAGGGACGGATCGCCGCGGGGCTGTCGGGGCCGCCCATGTTGAGCAGCCAGACGGAGGTCGGAGGGTCGCTCACCACCGCCAGGATCGCACCGCCTCGACGGCTGCATTCACGCCCTCGATCGGGGTGGTCGGCAGGATGCCGTGCCCGAGGTTGAACACGTGGCCGCGAGGTCCGGCGGCCCGGATGACGCGCTCCACCCGACGGCGGATCTCGTCGACCGGCCCGTAGAGCGACACGGGGTCGAGGTTGCCCATGATCGGGACGTCGGCGCCCAGCACCTTGCGGGCCTCCGCCAGGTCGACGCGCCAGTCGAGCGCATAGGCATCGGCCTCGACCGCTCGGAGACGACCGAGCACCGCCCCGGCGTCGCGGGTGAAGTAGAGCCGCGGCACGCCGCTGACCCCGGCCAGGGCCCGCCGGGCATAGGGCACCACGAAGCGGTCGAAGTCCGCGCGGCAGAGCACGCCCGCCCAGGTGTCGAAGAGCTGCACGGCGGCGCAGCCGGCGTCGGCCTGGGCCTGGAGGTAGGCGCCGCAGAGGTCCGCCAGGGTGCCCAGCAGCGACTCGAAGGCGTCGGGGTGGTGCAGGACCCAGTTCTTCAGGTGGAGGAAGTTCTTGGAGCCCGAGCCCTCGATCATGTAGGCGGCGAGGGTGAACGGCGCCCCGGCGAAGCCGAAGAGTGGGACGTCCAGCTCGGCCACCAGGCGCTCGATGGTGCGGAGCACCTCCGGCATGTCCTGGTGGACGTCGGGCACGCTCAGGCGCTCCAGATCGGCGGGGACCCGCAGCGGATCCGAGAACACCGGCCCCCGTCCCGGCAGGAAGGCCAGGTCCAGGCCCATCGCCGCCGGTGGCACCAGGATGTCGTTGAAGACGATGGAGGCGTCGAAGCCGAAGCGACGCAGGGGCTGGAGGGTGACCTCGGCGGCCAGGTCGTCACGACGGCACAGGGTGAGGAAGTCCACCTGGCCGCGGACGTCGTGGTACTCGGGCAGGTAGCGGCCCGCCTGGCGCATGAACCAGACCGGCGGTCGCTCGACCTCCTCGCCCCTCAGGGCCCTCTCCAGCAGGGAGTCCTTCAACGTGGCACCCGCCGCTCCGCTTGTTCCTTCACCCATTCGGTCGCGTCCTCCAGCCCGTTGTCCACGATGATGTTGCGGACGAAGCCGGGCACCCAGCCGCTTATCTTGAGGTCGACGGAGTACTCCACCTGGCTGACCCCGGGGGCGACCTCGGTCACCCGCCAGAAGCCCACGCTGTCGCTGAGGTCCGACTCCCGGGTGTAGTCCAGGGTCCAGGTCCCCCAGCCCGCCTCCGGGTGGTAGTCGTGGTGGATGAAGTACTCGATCTCCATGCCCACGGCCTTGAGCACGAAGCGCACGAAGATCTGGCTGCCGTTGCGGCGGTAGATCTCGCACTTCTCGACTTCGTCGATCCAGAGCGGGTAGCTGGCGAAGTCCTGGATCACGATCCAGACCGTCTCCGGGGGGGCGTTCACGCGGAAGACGGCCAGGCCGCGCCCCCCCGTCTCGCCCTGGGTCTGCTTGTGGACGGCCTCTCCGGCGGCGAGGGCCTGTTGCTCCTCGGCCGTGAAGTGCGTGGGCGGAGGGGACTTGGGGTAGGGCGCCAGCAGACCCTGGTGGGGGTGGGGCTTGGTGGGGTCCGCGGCCTCCGCCCCGAAGGGCGCGGCGAGGAGGACGAGGAGGCCCAACCCGAGTCGTTTCACTTCTTTCCTCCACCGTCAAGCCGGGGTTAAGCATGCTGTTCGTGTGGACAGCAGGGGATGCGCTGTCTATGTTCCCCGGGCTCCAACATCCACGAAATGGCCCTGCGCCGAGGTACACCTCACATGCTCCGTACCCTCCTCATCGGTCTCACCGCGCTCTCCCTGGTCGCCTGCGACGACATCCTCGACCCGGACGACGACGGTGATGGGCTCACCAAGTCCGAGGAAGAAGAGCTCGGGACCGACCCGGACAACGCGGACTCCGACGGCGACGGCATGAAGGACGGCTGGGAGGTCAGCCTGGGCCTCGATCCGAACAACGCCGACACCGACGGGGACGGCGCGGACGACGGCAAGGAGACCCGCGACGGGACCGACGCCCTCAACCCCATCCACTACAGCTACGACGAGGGCGACTACCCGATCGGCGACTGCGGGATCCAGCCCGACGAGGCGGACGCCGGCGCGACGGGCCAGGGTGGCTTCACCTACCAGGGCCAGACCTACACCTGGCCGGCCTACGCCGACGGTGACCTGGTCGACAACTGGCTCGTCAACGACGCCTTCGGCCAGGACGTCACGATGTGGTCCTTCTGCGGCCTGACCCTCTACGTCGCCCAGGGCGCCGAGTGGTGTCCGCCCTGCCAGGACGCCGCCGCCCGGCTGCCGGGCATGATCGAGGAGTACGCCGAGTACGAGTGGACCCCGATCGAGCTGCTCACCCAGGACGCCCGCTACAACACCCCGGACGTCGAGACCCTCGCCGACTGGCACGACCGCTTCGACCTGGACACCATCCCGGTCATCGGCCCCAGGGACGACGAGCAGGCCGGCGAGATGCAGGTGTGGGACGCCGACGGCTACATCCCCAGCATCAGCATCATCGGCCCCGACCTGACCTTCATGACGGTCGACAACTACTACGCCGAGTCCCAGATCGAGAGCTACCTGCTGCAGTAGGCCGTGGGGGCCGGCTCCCAAGCGAGTAGACTGGCACCATGGCGCCTTCCCGCTGCCGCCTGGTGTTCTCCCGAGGGGCGCTGCTGCTCGGCGCTTCAGGTCTCTGTGCCTGCATGGCGCCGGAGGACTTCCTGCCGCTCGAGGACGGATCCGCCGAGGACACCGGTGCGGTGGACCCCTGGTACCTGCAGGACGGTGACGGCGACGGGCTGGAGGACCACGAGGAGGAGGCGCTCGGCACCGATCCCGAGGACGCCGACACCGACGGGGACGGCTGGAGCGATGGCGACGAGGTCGCGGCGGGCACCAACCCGCTCTGGGCCCTGCACCACCCCTACACCACCGGCGGCTACCGGGTCGCCGCCTGCCCGGAGCCACCCGACGACGCCCTGGCGGGCCCGTCCGGGAGCACCCAGGTCGACATCGGTGGCACCACGCACGCCTACGCCGTCTACGAGCGCGGCGACCTGGTCTTCGACGCGGTCTTCGAGGACGAGTGGGGGCAGGACCTCCACCTCTGGTCCTTCTGTGGCCAGACGGTCTGGGTCATCGTCGGAGACGACGGGGAGGCGGAGCTGCAGCTCGCAGCCAACGAGCTCGGGCAGCTCTTCGAGAGTCTCCAGGACTACACCTGGACGCCGATCGTGGTGCTCCGGGCCGACAAGGACGGAGGCGTGCCCGGTGCCGATCGGCTGGCGGCCTGGCGGAGCACCTTTGGCCTCGACGGCATTCCCGTGGTGGCCCCGTCGAACGCGACCCAGCAGCTCAACCTCACCGCCTACGACGTCGACGGCGAGTCCCCGTCGGCCAGCGTGCTCGGACAGGACCTGCGCGCCCTGTCGGTCGACGACGACGCGGGCCTGACCAGCAGCGACCCGATCACGGACTGGCTCTTCGACTGACGTTAACTACCGCCCGTGGCCGACGTTCCGCTACAGCAGCGCCTGCGGGTGATCGAGGTCTATGCCTCGGTCCAGGGGGAGAGCTCCTGGGCCGGGCTCCCCTGTACCTTCGTGCGCCTCGCAGGCTGCAACCTCCGCTGCACCTGGTGCGACTCGGTCCACACCTTCACCGGCGGGCAGCACCGCTCGATCGACGACGTGCTCGCCGAGGTCTCCGAGCTCGGAGTGCCGCTCGTCGAGGTCACCGGGGGGGAGCCCCTGGTCCACCGCCAGGCGATCCCGTTGATGGAGAGGCTGCTCGCCGCCGGTCACACCGTGCTCCTGGAGACCTCCGGCAGCCGCTCCATCGCCGCCGTGCCCGCCGCCGTGCACGTGATCATGGACCTCAAGGCGCCGGACAGCGGGGAGGTCGACGCCAACCTGTGGGCCAACGTGGATCGGCTCCGACCGGGCCACGAGGTCAAGGTCGTGCTCGCCAGCCGGCGGGACTACGAGTGGTGCCGCCGGGTCATGGCGGAGCACGACCTGCCGTCCCGGTGCCCCGTGCTGCTCTCGCCGGTGTCGGGGCAGCTCGATCCGGCCGACCTGGTGGGCTGGATGCTCGAGGATGGCCTGGAGGCTCGGCTGAACCTCCAGCTCCACAAGGTGATCTGGAACCCGGACGCCCGGGGGGTCTGAGCGCCCCGATCAGGCCTCGGCGACGACGTCGAAGCCGGCGTCCTCGATGGCCTCGACGGCGGCCGCTCGGTTCGCCTCGTCGACCTGGACCAGGGCGTGGCCCACCTCGACCTTCACGATCTCGACGCCCTCGACGGCCTCCAGGGCCCGGGTCACGCCCTTCACGCAGCCGCCGCAGTTCATGCCTTCGATGGCGAATCTCGTCGGCGACATCAGAGCATCTCGACGTGCTGGCGCAGGCTGTCCTGCAGCGTGCCGACCTCGCCCCAGAAGTGCTTCCAGGAGCCGGTCTCGAGCAGGTCGCCACCGAAGTACCGGGGCGGCTTGACGAGGGGGTAGCCCTCGGGCTGCACAGCCAGGGTCTGTCGGGCGACCTCGACCTGCTCGCGCAGGGCAGCGAGGGCGATCACACGACCGCGGAGCACGGCCGGCACCTGCTCGAGCTGGGCGCGAACCTCCTCGCGCTCGCAGGCGGCGACCATCGACTCGAAGAACTCGTGGGTCAGCAGCGAGGTGGAGCGGCGGAAGTCCCGGTAGGCGCGGTTCAACAGCTCCCGGGTCGTGCCCCACTCGAAGGGGTTCAGGACCTCGGACTTCTCCATCAGGGCGAGGATGCGGCGGATTCGCAGCTCGGTCACGATGCTGATGCTGCGGTAGAGGCGTACCCCGGCGCCGATGGCCGTGACGTCGGGATGGTTCACAAGCCACTTCAGCTTGCGCACGTGGCGTTCGATGAACTTCTCGATGCCTCCGGTGATCGTCACCTCGGTCTGGAAGTCTGTGACCGCCATCTCCGCGTCCTCGAGAGAGGGGATGTCGGTCTCCGCCTCCTCGAAGGTCCGGGGCAGGTTCAGCCGGGTGAGGTACTCGACGCTGCGCTCCACGTCGCCCTGGCCCAGCACCATGAGCATCATGTCGACGAATGCCTGCTCGCTGTGGTTCGCCTGGCGGACCAGGCTGGCGAGGGTTGGGGGCTTGGCGGTCTTCTTGGTGGCCATCAAAAGCTCCACTCGATCCTGTTGGACCCCGGCAACTATCGCGGGTCGTCTCGCAGGGCCAGCCCGCCGTACACCCCGCGCTACACTCCGACGAGGAGGACGACCGTGCTTGTTCGTACCTTGATCCTGGCCGTGATGATGACCACCACCGGGCCCGCCTGGGCCGACTCCGGTGGCGCGGACACTGGAGACTCCGGCCACGACAGCGGTCTCGACAGCGGCCCGTACACCGCCGACTCCGGCGAGATCGTCGACTCGGCGGACTCCGGGTACGCCACGGACGACACCGGCACCACGACCGGTGGCGGGGTCGGCGCGGCCGAGCTGGCCGGCGAAGCCGGGGGCTTCGGCTGCGACACGAGCACGGCCTATGGCGTGGTCGGCGCCGCTCTCGCGTTGTTCGCGGTGGTCTGGCTCCTGCCCGTGCGTCGGCGCGAGCAACCGGTGCGCATCAAGAGGTCGCCGCCCGGCCGGAAGTAGCCGCTACCTGCCGGTCCGGATCCGCCAGTCCAGCACCACGCAGTCCAGTGCGCGTGGCATCGGAGAGCCGAAGACCTCGCCCAGGGCGGTGGCGTCGGCCCCGGTCTCCTCGGCGTCGAGCACGGCGAGGCAGGGCAGGGTGATGGCCCGGGCGATGACCTCGGCGGTCTTGTCCAGGATCCAGTCGCCGCCCTGGTCCTTGAGGATGGTCGTGCTCTGAGAGACCTTGGCTGCGCTGAGATCGGGGCGCTTCTTGCGGTCCTTGTAGTCGACGCCGGGCCAGTCGGCGGCGTAGATCGCAGCCACGCGGGCCGGGATCGCCGCTCCGTCCGTGCCGCGGGGAAGCCCCTTGGCGTCCTTGGCGAGCCGCCTGGAGATGGAGCGCACGCCGCTGCTGATCGAGGAGATCTCCCGCTCGTCGTCGCCCTGCATGTACATGCAGGTCTGGAGCCCGCCCTGGAGGCTGGCGAAGTCGACGTCGAACTCGGCGCCCAGGTCCGGGTGCTCGTCGATGCCCGAGAGCCGTGCGGTCTGTGAGAGCAGGTCGGTGCGCTTGCCGGCGAATTCCTCGCCGTCCCAGCCCCGGGCGCTGCCTTCGATCATCGCCTCCAGCCGGGGCTCCAGCCCCAGGGCCAGGGCCTGCCGCCAGGTGAGGGACATCGCGCCGCGGCCGCAGACCATCTGACCGCGGGAGTCCTGGAGCACGGCCCAGGCCTGGTTGGAGACGTTGGGGCGCGCGGCGGTGAAGGCCAGCACCCGCCCGGCTCCACTCGGCAGCTCGGAGTCCTTCTCGAAGGTCTCGCGGACCTTGGCGAACCAGCCCCGCTGCTTGAAGTTGCGGCTCGTGTCGACCAGGAAGTCGTAGCGGGAAGGGGCCTGGAGGATGGTCGCCGCGTGCTCCCGCACCATGCCCGAGAGCACCTCGTCGCTGCTCAGGGCGATGCCCAGGGTCTCGGCACCCGTGACCCGCTGGGCCAGCTTGGCGAAGGTGAAGCTGTCGCTGTCGCCCTCGCTGAAGGCATTGGCCTCCTTGCAGTTCTCGAGGTCCTTCTCCTGGTCGGCGAATTCGTCCTCCAGCGAGCCCTTGGTCCAGCCCTGGTAGCCGGCGACGACGTAGCCACCGAGGATCAATGCCCCGGCGAAGAGGTAGCGCGGCTCGAAGATCTGGCCGGACTTGATGAGCTGCCACCAGGTGGCGATCATCTGGCCGGGGCCGGTGGCGAAGATCCGGAACAGGACCTGTCGCCGGGCCTCCTTCTTCATCTCGGCCTTGGACGGGGCCATGCCCTTGCCCTTGGCCCGCTCCTCCTTGATGTGGTCCGGCAGCTCGTCGAGCTGGACCGTGAAGCGGGGCCCCTCGTGGGTGGCGAGGCTGAAGTCGTCGCCGGATCGGATCGCCACGGGAGTGGCGATCTGCTGGGGGCGCCGGGCGCCGGACTTCCAGACCAGGATCGCGGCGGTGCGCTCCACCGGGGCGATGATCAGGCCCATGCCCTCCTGGCGGAGGACCTTGGCGTGGAAGGGTGCCACGCCGAAGGCCTCGGGGATCACGATGTCGCAGGACGGGTCGGATCCAAGGTTGACCTCGACCCCCTCGAAGGGACCGAAGCGCGTGCCACCGAAGGCCGGTGTGAGCTGGAGGTATAGCGCGAGTTCGTCAGCCATCCCGACTCCCGGGGGAGGATATCAGAGCCCGTCGATGTGCCAGAATGCCGTCCGGCATGCGGTACGGGGTGAGACCTTGAACATCTACCTGGTCCCCTACACCTGGGCTCGCCACGTCCACGTGGCGCTGGTCACGGGCGCGTCCGCGCTGGTGGCCTGGTGGTTCCTGACCATGTGGATCGGCCTGATCGGGCCGGTGTGGCCCGCTGACTTCGACGGGGCCGTCTTCCTCGGAGTCGTCGCCGCCTCGGTCGCCGGCTCTTCGGTGATCGCGGAGGGCATGCTCGAGCGGGCCGACCTGAAGTGGTTCTCCTGGCGGGTCCCCGCCGCGGTGGCCCTCGCCGGCCTGGTGGCCGCGATCGCGGCCCTGGGGGTGCCCGCCGTGCTCGGCGCCATGTTGCCGGACGAGCTCGGGGGCGACGCCGGCGACCTGTCCCTCGTCTCCTTGCGCTACACCCTGTTCTCCTTCGCCCTGGCCGGCTGTGGGTCCGCGCTCGGCGCCCTGACCGCTCGGCGCTTCCAGGGACCGCTCATCCACCTGGGTGGAGGCGCGGCCTCCGGGCTCATCGGCGCCGCGGTCTGGTACCTCTGCAACCGCTGGCTGTTCTTCGACCTCTACATCGCCGGGGCCACGGGGGCCCTGGCCTGGGGGGTCAGCTTCGGACTGCTGGCCTGGGGCCTTCCCGACGGCCTCTACGCCGGCTGGCTGCGCGTGCTGTCGGGGTCGCGCTTCGGTCGCCGCATCCCCATCGACGCGGCGGGTCCCAAGGAGCGCTTCGTCGGCCACTTCCCCCGCGGCGTCGACCTCTGGCTCCCCGTCGAGGAGGGCGTCCAGGAGCTCCACCTCTCGATCAGCGTCGGCCAGGAGCAGGTCTACCGGGCCCACGGGCTCAGCCAGTATCCGGTCGTCCTGCGCCGCTTCCTGGAGAAGCTGGACCTGCGCTACGACCCCCGCCGCCCCGCCCCGGTGGTGACCCGCGTGAGGTCCGGTGACCGGCTGATCATCGGCGATGGTCAGAACCACACCGAGCTGGAGTTCGTGATGCTGCCGCGGGAGGAGACGTGATCGGCGCCCTCCTCACCTGTGTCCTGCTGGTGGGCTCCTCCCAGGCCGCCGAGACCCACGCGGTGCCCGGCACGTCGCTTCGCTACAGCATCAGCACCGACCTGCCCGATGCGGACCTCCAGGTCGAGATCCTCGACCCAGAGGACTGCGACACCGAGGGCTACGACCCGGAGGTCTGCTATCCCCAGGTCATGCGGGCCGTCGGCCGCGACCTCGGCGAGGTGCGCTTCGGCTTCCGGGTCAAGGCCGACGGCGAGCGCTACCCCATCCCGCTGACCCAGGACCAGCTCCTGGTGACCCATCGCAACAAGCGGGTCGAGCCGGCGCTCGGCTACGACGTGGAGCTGATCCCCCACGACGCGGTCAGCGCCAACCAGCTCTTCATCGTGGTCATCGACAGCTCCGGGTCGATGCGGGAGAAGGTCGAGCCAGGCGCCAAGGTCGACCGCATGACGCGGGTGAAGCGGGCCCTGCTTCGCAACGACGTCGTGCGGCGCTTCTTTCCGGGCGGCAACGTCTGGACCGGCGTGGTGCTGCTCTCCTTCACCAGCGGCGAGCCCTACCCGGTCGGCGGCCAGATCGAGATCGTCACCAGCAAGGGCCGCTACAAGCAGAAGATCCTCGAAGAGCTGGCTGTGAGCGGCGGCTACACCCACCTCTACGGCGCCGTTCGCTACGCCACCGGCCGCCTCCTCAAGAACAAGGAGGTCAAGGCGCAGATCGGTGGCAACAGCGCCACTCCCACCGTCGTGCTGCTGACCGACGGCTTCAACAACGAGAGCGCCGGCGACACCTGCGCCGACAACGCCGAGCGCCTGAACAAGCTGCTCGACCACCTCTACAAGACCCGCACCGGGCGCGACGTCAGCGTGCGATCGCGCCCGACCGTCTACACCGTGGGTCTCGGACGGCCGATCTGGCCCAAGTACGAGCTCCCGCCCGCCCCGGGCCACGAGGTCACCGCCACCAAGCTGTGCAAGAAGCAGGCGCCTCGGAGGATCGACGGCGACCTGGAGACCTTCGGCATCGACAACGCGTCGCTGACCTGGATCGCCCACGTGGGCGGCGGGGAGTCCTACGCCCGGCGGGACGTCAAGGGCCTCGGCGAGGCCTTCGCCAGTGCTGCGGCAGAGCGATACCGGTGGTTCGAGGTGCGCTATCGCATGGATCCGCTCCATATGCGGCGCAGCTTCGAGACCATGGTCAAGCTCACCAGCTACACCGGGGCAGAGGCCCGCCTGACCTTCCATCCCTCCGCCTGGTTCGATCCGCCGACCGCGGCGCGAGGGGCCGATGGCTGGGCCGTGGCGACGCCCCTGCGCGCGAGCCTGGTGCTGATCGTGCCGATCCTGGCGGCGCTGCTGTCGATCATCTTCATCGGCGCGGCCGGCTTCAACGTCCGCCGCGCCATCTTCCGGGGTCGCCCCCGCAAGCCGAAGGGCGCGTAAGCACCCAGCAGGGCCCGGCGTTCCAACAAGTGCCTGGGTCGGGCCCGGTGGAACCGGTCCGGCTGTTGTATTGTCGCTGCCCCGGAGGGGATGTGGCCCGCTTCATCGGTCAATACGAGGTCCTGCGCGAGCTGGGTGCCGGTCACTTCGGCACGGTCTACGCGGCGGTCGGCGAGGTGCCCGGCCGCGGCCTGAGCTCCGGCAAGCGCCGACTGGTCGCCATCAAGCAGCTCCACGACGACGCCGACCCCGAGCAGGTCGAGCTGTTGCGCCAGGAGTTCGCCCTGCTCGACGAGGTCAAGCACCGCTGCATCGTGCGCGTCTTCGAGTTCCTCGAGGAGGAGAGCGCCGTCGTGATGGAGCACGTGCACGGCGTCACGCTGCGCACGGTGCTCGAGGAGTGCGCCAGGGCCCGGGAACAGGTCTTCACCGAGGCCGCGCTGGAGATCGTGATCGAGCTCGCCGACGCGCTCTACCAGGCCTGGACGACACCGGGCGACAACGGGGAGCCGCTGTCCCTGGTCCACCGCGATCTGAAGCCGGCGAACATCATGCTCACCCCGAAGGCCGAGGTGAAGATCCTCGACTTCGGCCTCGCGCGGGTCGACAACGCCGAGTACCGCATCGATGATCCGGAGCGGATCAAGGGCACGCCGATCTACATGGCGCCCGAGCAGGCCCGCGGCGAGGCGGTGGATCACCGCACCGATCTGTTCGCCCTCGGCCTCGTCGGCTACGAGCTCTTCATGGGCCGGCCGGCCTACCAGGTTCCCAAGGACAGCCGCGATCCCATCGGCGACGTCTTCGACGCCATCGAGGGCGGCTACCTGGCCGACCAGTGCGCCGAGCTGGAGCAGAAGGTCGCCGGGGCTGGACCCTCCGTCACCCGTCTGCTCCAGGCCAACCCCCGCAGTCGCTTCCAGAACGGCCACGATCTGCTGGCGGAGCTCAGGCGCCAGCTCTACCGGGACCGGGGCTCCTACGTCCAGGAGTTCTGCGAGTTCTTCTTCGAGTCGCTGTTCCGTCTCCCGGCGCCGCCCGACCCGGCCACGGCCGGCACCGGCGCCCCGGCCCCCGCTCGCGGTGGCGGTCGGCGTCGGTCCATCGAGGAGCGCCTCGCGGCCTCCCAGGCGAGCCGCAAGCCCGGTCGGAGCCGGGGAGGGACCCGCGAGGACGTCCAGCCGTCGAGGCCCACCTCCAAGGCCCGCAAGTTCACCCCGGGGAGCGGTCCGATGACCGCCGATCGCCAGCCCGCCAAGCCGAAGAAGCAGAAGATCGTCGGCGCCCGGGCGCCCGACGAGACCGGCATGATGGAGCTGGGGTCGCTGTCCTCGATCCTCGGCGCCGACGACGAGGGCAACGAGCCCTCCGCCACCACCTTCTTCCAGATCCAGTCGCCCAAGGAGCGGGCTGCTCCGGCCATGCCGCCGGCGTCCGCACCGCCGCCGAGCGCGGGCGCCGGGCCGATGGCCCCGCCCCACGGGGCGCCCCCGGCCATGGGGGCACCGATGGGAGGCATCGGCGGTCCCACGGCGCAGCCACCGCCCCAGGGCGGCATCTCCGGCCCCAGCCCCGGGGGCATCGCCGGTCCCACAGCAGGCGGCATCTCCGGGCCGACCCCCAGTGCGGGGGCCCAGTCCGGCGCCGGCACCCACTTCGCGGCCAACGCCCCGCCCCCTCCGGCGGCCTCGGGCGATCGCACCACCTCCAACCGCTTCTACGCCTTGCTGCTGGGCATCTTCGCGCTCGTCGGCGTGGCGGTCGTGGTGGCGATCCAGCTCCGGACCGACGAGGGAGATGTCGAGGAGCCCACGCCCACCACCGAGGCCCCCTCGACGGTGCCCTCCGCGCCCCCTCCGGCCGCGGAGGGTGGCGAGGACACGGCGATCGAGATCCCCGAGGTCCGGTCCCAGCCCCGCCGCACGACGACCCGTCGGTCCGGCTCCTCGAGCTCCAAGCCCAGGAGCACCACGTCGAGCTCGTCGCCCGCGGCACCGGCTGCGGCGGCTCCGCCTCCGGCCACCTCGTCCGGCACACTCACCGTCAAGCTGGCGGACAAGGGCACCTACTTCAGCGTCGAGGTCACCTGCCCGAGCGGCTTCCGACAGCGCGGTAACTTCGACAACAGTGGAAACGCCAAGGTCGCCAAGGTCCCCCAGGAGTCGTGCACGATGCACCTCAAGGGCGGCACGCCGGCGAGCCACTCCCCGGTCCACGGCAACCAGACCGTGACCTGCAATTTCTCTGGCTCCACCCTCGTCTGCAACTGAGCCCTTCGTTCAATCCCTCGAGCGATCATGTTCCGTACTCTCATCAGTCTCCTCGTTCTCGTCCTCCCGGCTCTCGCCTACGCCGAGACCCCCACGGTCAAGAGCCGCGCCAACGAGGCCCGCGTGGTGGTGCTCAAGTGGCCGAACACCGAGGTGGACTACCAGGACGAGAACCTCCGCCGGATCGTCAAGAGCCGGACCTCTCGTGCCGATGCGGTCTTCTTCCCGTCCACCGACCTCTACCAGAAGGGCCGTGCGGCGCCGGACAAGACCCTGAAGCCGGGCGATCAGCCCGCTGAGATCCCTGCTGCGAACCTCATGACCGTCACCAACGAGGCGGCCCGGGTGGGGGCGCTGGGCTGGGACGAGCTGACGCCGGCGGAGTGGTCCCAGGAGGCGGAGCACCTGCGGCGGCTCACGGACCTGATCTGGTTCGTGTCCAAGCCCGAGGAACGGGCCCCGCTCTTCGCGCTCTACTGCCAGATCGGCCGCGCGGCGGAGAACCGCAACAACAACGCCCCACCGTTCTTCGAGGCCATCGGCGGCCAGCTCGTCAACTACTACTACTACCTGGCCGCCACCCTCGCCCTCGAAGACCCGGCGATGCTGGACCCGATCACCGACCCCGAGGTCCGGAGCTACGTCGACGTCTACCTCAACCAGCTCAACTCGGGGAACTTCCCCAAGTTCCCGCTGGACTTCGAGCTGGACAACGACTTCGAGCTCGGCGCCTTCCAGGGCGAGTACGTGGTGCTGGTCAACGGCCTCGAGGCCGTCCCCGACGAGGACGCCCGCATCTACGTGCCCCTGGGACGCCACGACATCTACCTGATCCGGGCCGACACCGGACACGGTCTCAGCGATCAGCTCACCGTCGACAAGTTCGAGGACAAGGCCTACTTCGTGCGCGACGTGGCGCGGAAGCGCATGGGCTTCGACCTCATCGAGGAGCTCATGCTGCACCCCAACGAGTGCACGCCGGAGCTCAACAGCGAGATCCTCACCTTCCTGGCGATCTACGCCAAGCTGCACAAGACCGCCGAGATCTACGTCGCGGTCCCCGAGGAGGGCAACGTCAACAAGCTCTGGATCTGGCGCTATGACCGCCGCCAGGACACCCTGAGCCTCGTCGGTGGCAGCGCCGATACCTTCCCGGTGCGCTTCGCCGCCACCATCGGCACCGGCCTGGTCTACAACGCCGTCTCGCTGACGGCGCCCGAGGAACCGGACGAGGACGCCATCGTCGCGGCGGCCCAGGGGGACTTCGGGGACTTCGACGAGGGCGAGTTCGACCCCCAGTCCAACGCCCTGCCCATCAACATCGAGCTCCGGGTCCACTACAACCGACTGATGGCCAGCGTCGGGGCCCAGTTCGCCCTCAACCTCCAGGACGAGGGGTCCTGGATCGAGCGCTACTACACGCCGGTGGAGAACGACGAGTACAAGGTCATCGACCCGAACTGCACCGAGGACACCGACAGCGACGGCACCACCGAGGACTGCTCGAACGATGAGAAGTACAAGACCTCGAAGTGGAACCGCTACATCTACACGGGCGGCTCGATCCTGCTGCTGAAGGACGCCGGGCTCGGCCTGGGGCCGCGCATCGGCTTTCGCATCGGCTGGTCGAACATGCCCTATGCGATCCAGCCGAGCCTCAACGTGGGCTACAACGCCACGCTCGATGTCTTCAGCTTCAACGATCGCGTCAAGGCCTTCGCCGATGTCGACGTGACCATCGGGGCCGCCATCCCGATCGGTCACTCCCTGCTCGCCTCCAAGAACGGCGGCACGGGGATCGGGCCGGTGGTGGGCATCATCGCCAGCGTGGGCAGCACCTTCTGATCCGACTCTGTCGGGGTTTGCAAAGGCCGCGTCCAGGGCACCGAGTCTCGGGTGTCGGGGGTTAGTCCCCCTCCTCGATTCCCGGAGTCCCCATGCGCGCCATCGTCATGCTCATCCTGTTGGTCCTGCCGGGCCTCGCCAGCGCCCAGGACCTGACCTGGAAGTGGGGCGACCACGAGGTCATCTCCTACCGCATCCAGGTGTACACCCAGGTTCGCAGCGGCGAGCTGCGGCTCTACGCCGGGCGGGACATCGACGCCCGGGTCGTGGAGCTCACCCTCGGCCTGGAGACCGACTGCGTCAACGTCGGCGCCTCGCGCAAGGTGTGGATGCTGGAGTGCGACGTCCGCCGGGCCCAGCTCGGCCTCACCGCTGTGCCGGGCGAGGAGGAGAAGGCGGCCTCCATCGCCCGGGAGTACGCCGATCTGCTCAGCGTGGCCGAGATCCAGCTCGAGTACACCAAGGTCGGCCGGCTGAAGTCGGTGGACGTCGAGGGCATCCCCAAGGACACCGAGCGGGAGATGAGCCGCCACGAGCTGCTGCGTATGCTCGTGGGTCGGGCCTTCGGGAGCCTCGAGGTCGAGCTGCCCAAGGGGGGGGATCACCGCGACGCGCCGTGGAAGCAGGGTGGCCTGCCGATGGTCATGCGCATGCCGGTGATCTCCGGCACCGCCGGGGCTGCCCGGATCACCAACCAGGTCATGGGCCAGGAGGGTTCCGAAGTCCTCATCCAGACCACGGGGGAGGCGACCGTGCACTCCGGTGCCGAGATCGGCGCCCAGACCGCCGGGGTGGCCGCGGCCCGGAGCATCCAGATGATGATCGTGGGCAACGCCCGCTTCGACGAGGAGCTGGGCCTGGTGACGGAGAACGAGGTCACCGTCCAGGGCACCATCACCGCGGGCGGCTCGATGAGCGGCGCCCCCTTCTACCTGAACCACGTGGCCCTGGTGCGGTACGTGCCGGACTGGGAGGCGGACGCCGCGGCGCAGCGTGCCGCCGAAGTCCCGCCGGAGCCGCCGGCCGAGGTGCCTGCTGAGTCCGCCCCGGCCCCGGAGGCGCCCGCCGAGGAGAACCCGGAGGCGCCCGCCGAGGAGTCCCCGGAGGCGCCCGCCGAGGAGGCCCCAGCGCCCCCCGCCGAAGAGTCCCCGGCCGCGGTCGAGTAGGAGGGGGTGCCACAGACGCGGTTGGCACCGCGCCAACCCGATCTGTGCGCGCTGGGGGTGCCACAGACGCGGTTGGCACCGCGCCAACCCGATCTGT
>CAZCVP010000005.1:39303-72971 GCA_964501915.1 uncultured Enterobacterales bacterium | reverse complement strand
GCGCGCGGGGGGTGCCACAGACGCGGTTGGCACCGCGCCAACCCGATCTGTGCGCGCGGGGGGTGCCACAGACGCGGTTGGCACCGCGCCAACCCGATCTGTGCGCCCGTAGCGCCTCCCCGGCTGGCCTCCGCCACCCCCACCTCTCCCCCACCCTCCCGTCTCCGCCACCCGAGGCCCGCCTACCCGACCACCCTCCGCTGGCCCGACCACCGACCTCGTGAACCCGCCCGCCCCCGTCTCCGCACAGGCGCTCCAGGGTCCCCGGTGGCCGCCCTCTCCGTCACCGCCCGCCCGAACCCGGGTTGGGCGCCCGCCAGACCTCAGAGGTCGGACACGACGTCGTAGAACTCCCCGAAGTGCACCCGGTTCACCTGCTTGCCCATCTTCATCAGCTCCTGGCCGATGGCGCGGACCACGTGTTGCATGCCGACGGGTTCCTGGGCGGTGGCGGCGAGCACGCAGCCGTTGATCGCGGCGTTGACGATCGAGCCGCCGGCGAGGATGAACTGGTCGGCGAGCTTGGCGAGGTCGAGGTCGTCGCTCTTGGGGGCCTCGTCCGGGATCGCCTTGGCCCAGAGCTCCTCGCGCTGGAGCGCCGAGGGCATCGGGAACTCCACCACGGCGCCGAAGCGCCGCAAGAAGGCATCGTCGATGTTCTCCTGGAGGTTCGTGGTCAAGACGGCGCAGCCCTCGAAGACCTCCAGGCGCTGGAGCAGGAAGCTCACCTCCTGGTTGGCGAAGCGGTCCTGGGCCTGCTTGACGTCGCCGCGGGCGCCGAAGAGCGCGTCGGCCTCGTCGAAGAGCAGGATCGCGGCCCCACCCTCCGCGGCGTCGAAGATCTCCTTGAGGTTCTTCTCCGTCTCGCCCACCCAGCGGGAGATGACCTGCGAGAGGTCTACCCGGAAGAGGTCGAGGCCCAGGCGACCGGCGATGACCTCGGCGGCCATGGTCTTGCCGGTCCCGGGCGGGCCGGAGAACAGGGCCTTGATGCCGTAGCCCCGCGCCCGGACCTTGCGGGCCCCCCACCGGTGGAAGACGGTCTCCTGGTGCTCCAGGAAGTTCACCAGGTGCTCGAGCTGGCCGAAGATCTTGTCGGACAGGATGAGATCGTCCCAGCGGTACCGGGGCACGATGTGCTGGGCGAGACCACGAAACTCCGGCCTCGAGCCCTCTCGCGCGGCAGCCCAGAGGGTCTCCTCGTCGGGCTCCCGGCCGCCGGACTCCGCCTCGGCCCGCTCCAGGACTCTCGGGATGGTGGTCCCGCCGATCGAGTAGAAGCGCTCGGCGAGGTTCTTGGCCTTGTCGGTGTCCCAGCCCACGCTGTCCAGCGCGTCGGTCCAGGCGTCGAGACGCTCGACGAAGGTGGACTTGCCGGTGTGGATGGTCACCGCGGGACGCTCGTTGCCCAGGATGGCGCCGACCGTGCGTCGATCGACCGCCCCCAGGCAGACCGGCGCCTTCAACGTGGCGACCGCGGCCCCGAGGTTCATCAGTCGGGTGCGGTGCTGGGGGTCCTCCTGGGCCTCGACGGCGTTGACCAGGTAGGGGATCGCTCCGGTCAGCACCAGCTCCCGCAGCAGGTCGTAGGGCTCTTCGAGGTACTCGTGGCAGCGCTCCAGGTCGACCCGCACCATCAGGCGCTTGCAGCGGCGGGCGATGGCGAGCGCGACCGCCTCCCGGGCGCCCGAGGTGGCGCCGACCACGACATAGGTGTTGGGCCGGTCCAGGCCCTCTCCCAGTCCGTCGAGCCGCGCTCGAGCCGGTCCGGCGATGAAGGGGTCGTGCTGGGTGTCCAACGGCTTGAAGCCGAGCGAGCTGGGCAGCTCCTCTTCTTCGAGCAGCCAGCGCATCAGCCGCGGGGAGGGGCCGAGGCGCTTGGAGGCGAAGGTCTCGGAGGGGTCGGCCAGCCGGGTGAGGAGCAGCCGGTAGCGGACCAGCGGCGAGCCGCCCATGAGCCGGTTCAGCAGGGAGAGGCGCTCGGTACGACCCGTGCGCAGGACCCGGCTCGCCAGGTCGATGGTGAGGTAGGCCTGGTTCAGGTTGTCGTTGAGGTAGGCGAAGATCTTGCCGTAGCCGGAGGCGATCTCCGGGGCGACGGCCAGCAGCAGCAGGTCGACGTCGTCGCCGCCGAGCCGGAAGGCGTCACGCAGGCGCTGGAGCCGGCCGCCCGGTTCGTCGCGCAGCCGCTCGCTGGCCTGGATGGCGGCGTCGAGACCGACCGGGGCCGGCATCTCGTCGATCTCGCCGTGGCTGTGGAGCAGCGCCTCCACCTCGTCGTCGGTGATCACCGAGCCCCAGTACTGACCCTTCTCCCGCATGGCGGGCCGCAGGCGCTGGCGACGCACGGCCTGGAGCAGCAGCAGGTCCGTGCGGCGCAGTCGTCGCGCGAGTTCCTGGTAGACGTCGCCCACGGCGGGAGTCTACACCCCGGCGGGGGACCCTACTTCCAGTTGGACTTGTCGGCGTTGCGGTCGCGGCCCAGGGCGGCGCCCTTGTCGAGCTCGTTGACCACGTAGCGAGCCAGCTCGTCCACCACGCCGGAGTGGGTGTGGCCCTGGCTCCGCAGGAAGCTGTAGCCGCCCATGGGATCGATGGCCTGGGGCTCGGCGTCGTTCTGCTCGCTGTCGCCGCCGCCGGTGTCGGCGCCGCCGCCGCCTTCGCCGCCGGACGCCGCCCGGTGGACGACCATCGCCTCCACGGCGCGGGCCGCGGTCTCCTCGGCGCTGTGGATGTGGTGCCCGCCGGCGCCGTGGTCGCCCTGGGCGACGTGGTACTGCTCGTGGGCGAAGAGCGCAGCGTCTGTGGCACGACTCGGATCGAAGTCCTCCGAGACGATGATCGACTGGTCCAGGGTCATCGCCCGGGCGTCCATGGTCTCCAGGGCTTCGGTGGCCAGCGGACCGGACCAGACCTCCCCGCCGCCCGGCAGGGAGCGACGCTTCAGCTCGTCGCGACGGGCGAGGCGCTCTGCGGTGCCTTCGCCGACTGCACTTCTCTTGCGCTTCTTCTTCATGCTGGCCCCGGAGGAGTCTACCCCGCGAAGCGGGGCCTCGCTGGTCCGGATCCGGAGCGTCGATCAGCCGGAACAGACCCGGGACGCGTCGCACTCGCCGATCTGGCTCACCCCCCAGTCCTCGTTGTCGCACGCCATCGCCTCCAGCGCGTCCTCGCACTCCCTCCAGGAGCTGCGATCGATGGCGCCATCGCACTGGCGGGTCGGCCAATTGAGCTGGAAGAGGTAGGCGTACTCGTCCACGCAGTCCTGCTGCTGGGCGATGGCGATCCAGTCACACTCCACGGCGCGGTCGCAGTAGAGCTCGGCGGCCTCCTCCGGCGCGTCCTCGGCGTCCGGGATGCCGCAGGCGATCAGGAGCCAGATCATCTCGTCAACCTCCGCAGCGGGCTCGGAGGATCTGCTCTAGCACGTCGCTCGCCCGCTGGAGGGCGGACAGGTGGACGCACTCGTTCGGCTGGTGGGCGACGTCGATCGAGCCCGGACCGAAGACCAGGGACCGGATGCCAAGCCGGGCCAGGTTGCCGCCGTCGGTGGCGAAGCTGGCCGCCGTGGGATCGCCGGAGGCCTCCTCGCAGCAGGCCTGGATCAGCCCCTGGAGCGGGGTGCCCTCCGGGGTCAGCAGCGAGGGCGTGATCGTCAGTCGCTCCGTCTCCACCCCGATCCCGCGGGGCAGCCGCAGCTCGGCGAGGCGGCTCTCGATCAGCCAGGCGATGGCGGTGGGGTCGTCCCCGGGCAGGGGCCGGTAGCCCATCACCAGCTCACACCGGTCCGGGACGAGGTTGATCGCCGTGCCTCCGCGGACCGTGCCCACGTTCATCGTGACGTGGTTGCGCTCCAGGTACGGAGCCAGGTCACGACGGTGGGCCATGCGCAGCTCGGCCTCGGTGCGCTCCAACAGCTCCAGCACCTGGCGCAGGGCACGGATCGCGCTGGCGCCCAGGTCGGGCTTGGACGAGTGGGCGGAGGCCCCGTGCAGGGTGATGCGCAGCCCCACGTGACCCGGGTGCATGCGGAGGATGCGCAGCTCTGTCGGCTCGCCGATCAGCGCCTCGTCGGGCAGGCCCGGGTCGTCGCGCTCCGCCAGGGTGTCGGCCAGGCGAGCGGAGCCCACGCAGCCGACCTCCTCGTCGTGGGTCCACAACAGCACCACCTGGCCGTTGATCCGGGAGCGCTCCAGCCGGGAGAGGGCCTCGAAGGTACAGGCGACGAAGCCCTTCATGTCGGCGGTGCCTCGCCCGTAGAGCACGCCGTCCCGCTCGGTCAGGAGGAAGGGATCGCTCTGCCAGGAGGCGCCCTCGGCGGGCACGACGTCCAGGTGGCCGGAGAGGATCAGGCCCGGTGCGCCGGCCGGGCCCAGTCGGGAGACGACGTTGGCCTTGCCCGGATCTTCGGGATCCACCAGGACCTCGGAGCTGAAGCCGAGATCCTCCGCGAGCTGCGCCACGTCGGCAGCCAGCTCGCGCATCGGGCGGTTGGAGACGGTGGGGTGGGCGACGAACCGGGCCAGGGTGTCGGCGAGGAGCACTAGCCGTCGCCTTCGTCGTCTTCCGCCTCTTCGATCTCCTCGTCCCACCAGTTGTGGGGGTCCTTGCCCTTCACGCCCCGCAGGGGGATCGTGGGATCGAGGTTCTCGATCCAGTTCACCAGCTCCACGTCCTGGGGCAGGGGGCACGAGGGGCAGGTCGCCCCGGAGGCGATCTGGTCGATGCTCCCGGGGAGCTCGCCCTCGCCCTCCGCGCCCTCCTCGAGCTCCACCTCCACGTGCTCGGGGACGCTCGCGAAGGCCTCCTTCTCCATCATGTAGGCCTCCTCGAGCATGCGGGCGCCCCTGTCGAGCTGGCCGGCGCACAGCGCTCGGGCCGCCTCGAGGTACCTGCGCCCCACGTCCCGCCAGCGACCGGGATCGGCCTGGTGATCCTCCCCCTTGTAGATCTGCCGCCGGAAGGAGTTGCGCGGGTCCCGGCGCTGGGCGTCTTCGGTGAGCTGGGCCTGGCGGATCCCCTTGATCCTCGACGCGATCGTCTTGAGGAGCTGGTCCCGGATCTCCTTTGGATCCTGCAGGGTCGCGATGATCTGGGCGTTGCCCATGCTCACCCCGGCCTTCTTCAGGGCCCGGCTCGCGGCGTCTCCCATGCCGACCCGGCCGCCGTGGGCCACCGTGGCGACCCGGCGTCCTGGAGCCTGGGGCTTCTTTCGCTGGCGATTCACGCAGGGATCATACCCCTCCAGCCACGGCTTGACCGCGGACGAGTGGGGCCCGTACACTCCCGGCCCACCCGCCAGGCACACCGAGGCTGGGCTTGCGTCGATCGATTGAGCGCCTTCAGCGTCGGTTCCCCGGCGAGTACTTCCACGGGGTGGGCCCAGCGTCCGGCGACTGCTGGGATCGCTTCGATCGCATGACGGCGCTGAGCGAGCAGGAGGAGCTGCCCGAGCCCTTCGAGGTCCACTGGACCGCCGAGGTCCGCGAGCTCCGGCCGCCGGTCAGCCCCGGCAAGAACGCGCCGCTGCTGATGCGCCTGAACCGCAACCCCTTCGGTCTCAAGCTGCCGTGGATCAAGCGCGAGGCCTACATGGAGCCCAGGGAGGGGCTCCCGGAGCGGGAGTCGTTCTCCGCCGCACGCGGCGAGGCCCAGCACCTCCGAGAGAGGCCTGGTTTTGCCAGTCCGGCCGAGGACCGCTACGTGTTGATGGCCCCCCCCACCCTGAGGCAGCGACGCTCGGGATGAGCCAGACCACCCCCACAAACTGGCCCAGTCCGGAGGAGATGGTCTACCGCTACTCCTCCTACCAGGTCATCGGGGAGGTCACCGAGTCCGTCCATCGCCACCTGCTCGAGCGCTACGACCTCGGCGAGAACCCCCCGCGGCTCGAGGAGGACCTCAAGTTCGTCCCCAAGGACCGGGAAGAGGTCGTCTACGTCTACATGTACCGGGCGGCGGCCAACACCAGCATGCAGCGCCAGAAGCGCTTCCGGGAGGCGCCCGTCACCTACGAGGGGCAGGTCTTCTACCACCGGCCGCCGCTCTTGATGGACCTCTTCTACGTGATCTGCGTCCACGCCAAGTTCCGGTCCGAGGCCGAGCGGCTGCTGGGCTGGGTGCTCCTGACCCTGCACGACACCGCGAGGCTGCTCTACCGGCCGCGGCGCTTCATCCTTCCCGACGGGCGCGCGATCGACTCCACGGGGCGGGACTGGGATCCCACCAACTTCGATCCCGAGGGCAAGCAGCTCCAGGTGGAGAAGGTCTCCCTGGCCCTGGTCGACGACATGAGCCTCGGCGACGCCGTCAACCTCTTCACGCTGCACGAAGCCCCCTACAGACCTTTCCTGACCTACCGAGCCCGAGTGGCTCTCGACGGGCCTCTCATCCCCGCCGAGGGTGGAACTCAGATCTCCCTTGGAAAGCCCGGGGATCTTGGTATGGTCCCAGCCCCTCCAGAGACGGGCGGTCCGACGACCAGGAAGAGTGGTCGGATCTCAGGGTCCTCACCGGCCCCCCCCTCACGGAGTCCCCCTGGCCCCCCTGCCCACAACATGAGCAAGGGGTCCGATCATGAACCCGAGTCCGATTCCTGAACCGGAGGAGTCTTCAAGACATGGATTACCAGACCCCAGGCGTATACATCCGCGAAGTTGACAGTGGTGCCAAGCCGATCGCATCGGTCTCCACTTCCACCCCTGGCTTCATGGGGATGTTCCCCTTCACGCCGCCGACCGATGCCATCGCGATCACCGGATCCGATGGCACCAAGGAGCTGACCGGCAAGGTCGTCCCCGCGCTCGTCGACGCCTCCGGCAAGGTCGCCGGTGACGCCGTGGACGCGGGCACCGCCCTCGTCGAGGCCTTCCAGTTCAAGAACCGCCACGTCAAGGACGTCAGCGCGCTCCTGAAGCTGAACGGCCACACCAAGGTCAAGGTCGAGAAGGGCACCAAGGGCAACACCAAGATCAGCGACGGCACCTCCACCGTGATGGTGTCCGACAAGGTGCTCGACGTGGCCGGCAAGGTCGTCTCCGACGACGACGCCGCCGTCGAGGAGATGCTGAACAGCGTCCACGCGACCTTCGCGCTCGACAAGCCCAAGCCCAAGCACGCCAAGGACCTGCTCTCGGCCTATGGCTACACCTTCGGCGCCTCCGTCGGCACCGCGATGCTCTCCGAGTACTCCGTGGCCCCGGTCGCCGTGACCAACAAGAGCGAGTTCTTCCGCTGGCTCCAGAGCTACTTCGCCGAGTACCTGCTGGCGACCAGTTCCGTCGCCGACCTCGTCGGCCAGGACATCACGGATCCGGACGAGGCGGCTGACGCGGTCTTCGAGGCCCTCGCCAAGGACGCGGACCTCAAGGAGCAGTTCGCCTCCTTCCTGTCCCAGCCGTCGATCTTCAGCTTCGTGGCCGGCGTCAACGGCTTCTACGACAACGGTGGCGGCAAGTGCTACGTCTACATCATGGGTGTGCAGGATCTGAACTGCAGCATCCGTGAGAACCAGGCCGACAAGCTCGGGCTCTACGCCTTCGACGACTGCGACGACATGGCGCTGATGGCCTGCCCCGGCACCAACTTCCAGCAGCAGAAGGAGCTGCTCGAGCACTGCGAGACCCGCAAGGACCGCTTCGCGATCCTCGATGGTCCGATCGTCTCGACCGGCGACATGGACGTCCAGTCCTCCGACAAGGGCTACGGCTCCGCCTACGTGCCGTGGGTCAAGGTCACCAAGCCGAGCTGGTACAACGGCGACCAGGACCACATCAAGGTCTCCGGCCCGCTGCGCCGCAAGCTGATCAAGGCCTCCGCCAACGAGCTCTACGTGCCGGCCAGCGGCCACATCACCGGGCTCTTCGCTCGCGTGGACGGGGATCGTGGCGTGCACAAGGCGCCCGCCAACGAGATCCTGATGGGCATCACGGGTCTGTCGCAGAACATCAACCGGATCGAGCAGGGTCAGTACAACGACCGTGGCATCAACGTCGTCCGGATCTTCAAGGACCGGGGCATCCGGGTCTGGGGTGCGCGCACCCTGGCCACCAAGAGCGACCCCTCCTGGAAGTACATCAACGTGCGTCGCCTCTTCATCATGGTCGAGCAGTCCATCATGACCGGCATGCAGTGGTCGGTCTTCGAGCCCAACGACCACCGGCTCTGGGCCAAGCTCACCCGCGACGTCCGCGCCTACCTCATGCGGGTGTGGCGCAGCGGTGCCCTCTTCGGTCGCACGCCGGAGGAGGCCTTCTACGTGAAGTGCGACGACGAGACCAACCCTCGTTATTTGATTGACGCTGGGCAGGTAAACGTGCAGATTGGCATCTGCCCGGTCAAGCCGGCCGAGTTCGTCGTCTTCAGCATTGGTCAGTGGGACGGTGGCGCCCTCATAGCGGAATAGCCCCACAGATCGTCAACCCCGCTGGGTGAGCAAGTCACCGCTCACACAGCATGAACCTGGAGAATCACCATGCCCAAGGCCACTGGTACCACCGAGGAGCTGTTCGGCAGCTTCAACTTCCTCCTGGAGATCCAGGAGTACAACTCTGACGTCAAGACCATCGTTGGCGGCTTCAAGAGCGTGAGCGGGATGGCCTCCGAGACGGAGATCATCGAGTTCAAGCAGGGCAACGACAAGGTCGTCCGCAAGAAGCCGGGTCGCACGACCTACACCAACATCGTGCTCGAGCGCGGGTACACCTCGACGGACACCCTCTTCCGCTGGCGGAAGAACATCGAAGACGGTCTCATCGACCGCCGCGCCGGCACGCTCATCGTGCTGGACAACGATGGGGAGTCCGAGCTGACCCACTACAACTTCTTCGAGGCCTGGCCCTGCAAGTGGGAGGTTCCGTCCATGGACTCCGACAGCTCCGCCATGGCGATCGAGAAGATCGAGCTCGCCGTCGAGAAGGTCGAGCGGGTCAACAAGGCCTAGCAAGACGATCAGGATCGGGTCGGAGGGCACGACACCCTCCGACCCTCTCCTGCTCTGATGCTGCTCTCCTACTGCTGAAATTCGTCCTCAACCTGCTGCTGGAACCGAGGCATGGAATTCAAGACTGAATACGAGTTCACGCTGCCCCGTGGCTTCGTGGATTCCGAGGGCACCGTCCACCGTGACGGCGTCATGCGTCTCGCCACCGCGCGCGACGAGATCGCTCCGCTGAACGACATGCGCGTTCAGCGCAACCGCGCCTACCTCATCATCGTGTTGCTCAGCCGGGTCGTGACCCGCCTGGGAACCCTGAGCGAGGTCCGCGCCAGCAACATCGAGAACCTGTTCGCAGGTGATCTGCGCTTCCTCGAGGAAATGTACAACCGCATCAACGAAGACGAAGCCACGGTCCGCGTGGCTTGTCCGGAGTGCGGGGCCAAGTTCCAGAAGGAGTTCGGACGCCTGGGGGAATCGTGAGCTACCCCTTGGAGAACATCTTCAAGGAGGTAGCGTTCATCGCATACCACTTCCACTGGGACCGCCAGAGCATCCTGGACATGACGCACAAGGAGCGCCATGTCTGGGTGAAGCAGATCTCGGCGATCAACGAGAAGATCAACTCGGGGTAGCGCGTGGGCAGGCGACCCGGAATCCACATCCACCACAAGGCGCTCCCGCAGCGCCAGAAGCGCGTGGTGCGGTGCGACATCCCGGCCTTCATCGCCCCGATCTTCAAGGAGCGCTGGCCCACCGACGCCTCCCGGGGCGACTTCGTCGAGCTCGTGATCCGGCGCTTCGTCGAGCTGCTGGACCATCCCCTGTGGCCGCTCTTCGACGATCTGACCGTCATGGCCATCCGGGCCTACTTCACCAACGGCGGACAGGTCTGCCACCTCTACGGCGTGTGCATGGACGGTCCCGCAGACCTCCAGCACGGCGCGCTCGCAGAGCCCAAGGGCGTCCTGCTCCCGCTCGAGGAGCGCCTGCTCGCCGAGGAGGACATCGCTCTGTTGGCCTGTCCGTGGGCCGCCACCCTGCCCGGTCATCGGGGTGAGGGCGGTCGCCTGGTGGGCGGGGCCGACGAGCTCTACCACCAGCTCCTGCGGCACTGTCAGCGGGTCATCAATCGCTTCCTGGTCATGGACGCCCCCGCTCACTTCCACGGCGAGGCGCTCTTGGACTGGGTCAGCGGCTTCCGCCAGACCTGGCCCGAGAACAAGTCCTTCGGGGCGGTCTACTACCCCTGGCTCTACCGAGGGGAGGAGCTGATGCCGCCCTCGGGGGCCGTGCTGGGCGCCTTCTCCCGCGTCGAACGAGAGCACCAGCCCTGGGGCATCGGCTGGGCGCCGGCCAACGTCTCCCTGACCGGCATCACCCACCCCGAGGTCGACCTGGACTGGCACGAGTCCGGTGAGCTGGCGGCCGGGAGCATCAACCCGCTGGTCATCCAGCCCGGTCGGGGCATGGTCATCTTCGGGGCCCGGACCCTGTCGAACCAGCCCGAGTGGGAGTTCATCAACTCCCGCCGCATCACTTCGATGATCGCCGAGCAGCTTCGCCGCGACAGCCAGTGGGCCGTCTTCGAGGAGAACGGCCCCAACATCTGGAAGGCCCTGGAGCGGGACGTGCTCCATCGCCTGAACCTGCTCTGGAGGCAGGGGCTGCTGACCGGCGACAGCGAGGCGGATCAGTACGAAGTCTGGTGCAATGACGAGACAAACTCCTCCAAAGAACGGGAAGCGGGTCGCCTCAATGTCAGGGTAAGATTCCGCCCGATCTCCACGACGGAGCACATCACTCTGGACCTTCGCCTGGGCGAGCGATGACCGGGAGCTGCGATGGCTGACAACAAGGACCGCGCCGATCCCTACGGCAGCTACTACTTCGAGCTGCAGATCGGGAAGATCAACTGTGCCCAGTTCATGGAGTGCTCCGGCCTGAAGACCTCCACCACGGTCTTCGAGATCGAGGAGGGCGGCATCAACCACATGGTGCACAAGCTCCCCGGTCAGTCCCGCTACGAGAACATCATCCTGAAGTTCGGCGTCACGGCCTCCACGGACCTGCTGGAGTGGCGGAACAAGATCCTGCTCGACGAGTGGGACGACGACAACAAGGAGACGGGCGCCAAGCGCAGCGGCGCCATCATCCTCAAGAACAACCACGGCGAGGAGCTGATGCGCTGGGAGTTCGTGGACGCCTGGCCGGTCAGCTACGAAGGCCCCAGCTTCAACTCGGCCTCCAACGACCTGGCCATCAACACCTTCGAGCTCGCCCACCACGGGCTGAGCATCTCCACGGCCTAGAGGGGAGCCAGGTGAGCGAACCGACCCGCACGAGTCCCGGCGAGCGACTGAGTGAGCGCCTGTCCCAGCGCCTCGCGAGGCGCCCTCGGGTCGGCCTGTCGCCGGCCTTCTACGGCCGCTTCGGCTTCGCCGACCCCTGGTGCGACACCTCGATCGACGCCGACGCCGACGCCGTGCGCGAGGCCTTCACCTACCTCTCCGGCGAGGGCTGGCGGCGGCACATGAACCGCCTGGCCTTGTCCCGCTGGTGGCGCGAGCGGCGCCAGGCCTCCTTCACCTCGCGGCTCGCGGGGCGGCGCACGGCGGAGCGCACCGGCATCGGCTCCATGGGCGCCAACCCGGTCCTGGCCTTCCCCTTCAGCCCCAGCCTGTCCCTGTCGGACCTGGTCTTCCCGAAGCCGGTCCAGGCGCAGGACGACGAGGACCAGGGACCGTTCCAGTCTCCCTGGAACACCGGACCTCGGTTCGAGACCCGGACCGCCGAGAGCAGCCCCTGGCGCATCACCCCCTACACCGCGGCCCGCGTGGCCCGGCCGATGGAGCGGGTCAGCGCCCGGCTCACGGTGGCCCGAGCGGCCGCCGATCCCCTGCAGCAGGCGCTCGCCGAGGCGACCGGCGGGCTGCGTGGCCCCCGCAGCCGCAGCCTGGCTCGGACCGTCGTCGAGACCATCGACGAGCCGGCCGAGCGTAGCGTGAAGATCCGTCGGGTCCTGCGCCGTGTCGCCCCGCGGGTGCGCACGATCGTCGAGGACGCCCTGCCGGCCGAAGGCGCCCGCCCGGTCGAGGTCGCTCGCAACCGGATGGGCTCCGGCGTGCACGGCAAGCGCGGCCTGCGTCCCGCCTGGTACGGCCGCTCCGCCTCCTCGCGGGCCCTGGAGGGCGCCGCCCGAGCCGCCGACACCCGCGGTCCCCGCGCCGCCCGGGCGAGCCGCACCCCGGTGTCGTCGCCCACCCGCCGGGTCCGCCGCTCCCGGGCTCCCTCGCTGCCGAACGCGGCGAGCCGGGCCACTTCGGTCCTTCGGAGCAGCGCATCGGCGCCCCAGGGCGACGAGGCCCCAGCCGGTCAAGCCGAGCCACCACCAGCGACCCCCTGGCGCGGGGCGGCCCGAGCCACGGCCCGACTGCTGGCCGCCGTCGACCCCGAGTCCGGCACGCCCGAGCTTCCAGCCTCGGGCTTCCCGGCGCTGGACCGGGCCCGACGGCCGCGCAGCCCTGCGCTCCGTGGACTGTCCTCCTCGGCGCTCACCGAGCGCCTGGCGCCTTTCTCGGCGGCGCCGGCTCAGCCCGCGCGGGCCCGCGGCTCGGTCTGGGCGGCCTCCCGCGACGCGGCGGCCAGCTCCGGCATCGAGCGGACCCTCGGTCTCATCACCCCGCCGTCGGCCCGCCCCGCCGGTCGGGGCACCAGCACCGCGCCCTCGCGGCTGCCCTTCTGGCGTCCGGTCCTCGGTGCCGGTGACCTCGTGCTCCCTGAGCCGGTGCGGGTTCCCGAGGCCCAGCCTGCCGAGCGGGTGAGCCCCTGGTCGAACACGCCGTACACCCCGGCCCGCACGGTCCGAGGTGCTCTGTCGGTCGTCGAGCGTCGCTCCCGCGTCGCCAGTCAGCTCGCCCGCTCCAGCTTCTCCGGGGCGGCGACCGCCGCAGCGGCCGCTGGCGCCTTCCAGGGTGCCACCGTCTCCGCCGTCGACCCCGCCGACTTCCAGAGCGCCGGCGTGGCGTCCTCTCGTCGTGGGGACTTCCGCGGAGCGGGAGTCGCCCGCTCGTCCGCTGGGGAATTCCAGGGGGCCCGGTCGGCTACTGCACCGGCCGGCGGGTTCACCGGCGCCCGTCGGGGACGCTCAGCCATCGACGCCCCCTTCCGGACCTCCGTCGTGGCCCGCACCACCTCGCGGGCCTTCAGCGGCGCCACCGTGGCCCGGCAGACCGTCAGCGGCTTCAGCGGTGCCAGCGTCTTCGGGACCGACCGCCGGCCCTGGAGCGGTGCCAGCGTGGCCCGGGCCCAGGCCGAGGACTTCCGGGGAGCAGCGGTGGGTTCCGCCCGCGCCCAGGCCTTCCAGGGGGCTGTCGTCCGTCGCAGCGGCTCGCGGCCCTGGAGTGGTGCCTCTTCGCGCGTGACCTCGCCCGGGAGCTGGTCGGGCTCCAGCCTGGTGCGCACGGGCCGGGGTGTCTTCGTCAAGGCGTCTACGGCAGGCCCGGCCACCGGGGACTTCACCGGTGCCACGAGCCGCCGGGGCGCTGGCGGCGAGTTCGAGGGTGCCGGGACCGCGGCCACACCGTCGGGGGACTTCACCGGCAGCCGGGTCGCCGAGCACCCCGAGGGCCGGTTCACCGGGGCCTCCGCGACCACCACCGGTCGGGTCGGCTTCACGGGCGCTCGCAAGGGCGTGGGCCCCGAGGGCGACTTCCGCGGAGCCGAGACCGCCAGTGGCCGCGACGTGCCCTGGAGCGGAGCTTCGGTGGCCGAAGGCCAGGACCGGCCCTGGTCCGGCGCGGGTGTCGGCGCCGGGCGGGACCGCCCCTGGGTCGGTGCGGGCGTCGGCGAAGGCCGCCAGGTCCACTGGACCGGCGCGGTCACCGGCGAAGGCCGGGACTTCGGCTGGTCGGGCGCGGGTGTCGGCGCGGGTCGGGACTTCCCCTGGTCGGGAGCCGGCGTCGGTGCCGGTCGCCACCTCCCCTGGTCAGGAGCCGGCGTCGGTGCTGGCCGGGACTTCCCCTGGGTCGGTGCGGCTTACGGCGAGGGCCCGGAGGCCACTTGGACCGGTGCTGCCACCGGTGTCGGCCGGGACTTCGGCTGGTCCGGAGCGGGCGTCGGCGCGGCCCGGGACTTCCCCTGGGCTGGTGCGGGTGTCGGCGCCGGTCGGCGCTTCCCCTGGGACGGGGCCCGCGTGGCCCAGGCCGGGGAGCGGGCGGTCGACGTGGACCCGGTGGCCGAGCGCGGCGCGACCCGCAAGGTCTGGGGGGTCGCTGGCGAGCCCACCCTCCCGGAGCAGCCGTCGGCGGCCGAGCTCGGCCAGACCACACCCGTGGCGGCCCAGAAGGTGTGGCACACCACCCCCTATCGCCCAGCCACCGTGGCCCGGACGGTCGCCCGTGCCGCGACCCGCGACCTGGTCGGTCCGGCGGTCGGCGAAGCCGCTGTGCGCGCCTCCGAGCGCGTGGCCGCGGTCGCCCGGGCGAGCACCCCGAGCGCCCTCACCGGCTCACCCATGCCGCGCTGGACCCCTGAGGCTCCCAGCCAGGTCGTCGTGGCTCCCTATGCGGGAGCGCCGGTGGGCAGCGGTCCGTCCCGCGACTTCGAGGGCGCGGGCAAGGGCACTGCGACGGGCCGCGCCTGGCGCGGTGCACCCCTCGGGACCGGCACGGCGGCCACCTTCGCCGGAGCCCGCTCCGGTCGCACCGACGCCGGCAGCTTCACCGGAGCCCGCGGGGGCGAAGCCCGCGCCTGGAGCTGGCGCGGCGCGGGCACCGGGTCCGCAGACCGGCAGGGCTTCGCCGGCGCCGTCGTCCGGCGCACCGCCTCGGGCAAGTTCATCAGCGCCAAGGCCGCCCAGGCCGAGGCGGGGCCCTTCGAAGGCGCGGGCTCGCACCGCACGGCGGGCGCGGAATTCGATGGCGCTTCGGCGACCCGGACCCCGGGGGGCTCCTGGCGTGGGGCGGCCTCCGAGCGCACCCCGAGTGGGACCTTCGCCGGCGCCGGTGCCTGGCGCACCCCCGAGTGGGCCTGGCAGGGCGCCCAGGGCGTGACCACGCCGGGCCGCACCTTCACCGGTGCCGGGCTCGGAGCCCCCGCCGACGGCGACTTCGCCGGAGCCCCCACGGGAACCGGCGCCGCGGGTGACTTCCACGGGGCCGGCTACGGACCCGGGCTGGACCGCGACTTCGACGGCGCTCGTCTGGGCGCCGGGGCCCCCTGGGACTGGCGCGGAGCCGCCACGGCCGACGCGCACTGGGAGGCCTTCGCCGGCGCCCGGGCCGGTCGGACCTCCGGGGGCGTCTTCCTCGGCACCCGGCGGGCCTGGACCCCCTACGACGGCGTCGTCGTGCGCCCGGGGGCGGGCAGCCGTCCCGACCTGCGCTCCACCCTCGGCGGTGTGAGCCAGGAAGAGGCCGCCGAAGGCGTGCCCGGCTGGGCCGTCCGCGCGACGGGCCGGAGCTTCCTCAAGACCACCGGTGATCTCGTCCAGTCCCTCGCCGAGGCCCGGGACCCGATGG
Organism: uncultured Enterobacterales bacterium; assembly: GCA_964501915.1. Lineage (GTDB taxonomy): Bacteria > Myxococcota_A > UBA796 > UBA796 > CAJQPC01 > CAYFPX01. Next base: position 57,515 of record CAZCVP010000005.1, on the reverse strand, counting down.
AGGTCATCCAGGTGATCCTCGAGCGTGGGGATCGCCTGGCGGTGAGCCGCAACCTGCCCACCCCGGTGGCGGAGGTCATCCGCCAGATCCGGGCCACGGCGGCCCAGGAGCTGGTGTCGCCGCGGCGGCAGGCGGAGCGGGCCGCGAGCGCCCAGTCGCCGAGCGCAGGCGTGCTGCGCGGTCGCAGCCCGCGGAGGCTGGCCTCGACCACGCGGGTCGTGCGCGGTGGCCGTCGGCCGGCGGCGTCTTCGGTGGGCGCGGGCGGGGGCCTGCCGGCCAGCCGGCTCCAGGGCCTGGCCAAGCGCCTCCAGGACCTCATCCACCTCGTCCAGGTCGAGGACAAGCTCTTCGACGCCCAGCGGCAGGTCCGTATGGCGGCGGAGGGCACCGAGCCGGCGGGTGGTGCAGGCGGTGGCGCAGACGAGGCGCAGTCCAAGGGCCGCAGTCAGCAGCTCGAGGCCCTGAAGCGGGAAGTCTTGACTCAGGTGAACAAGGAAATGGAGCTGCGCAGCGTGCGCGGCACGGAGGGATCCGATGGGAACTGGTAGCAGCCGGGCGACGTTCGTCGCCTACTCCTTTGGAAGCGACGGCGGAACCGGCTCCGAAGTGGGCAAGTTCGAAGTCCAGTACAACCCCAAGGAGGTCAAGTCCGACAAGGCGAGCACCTGGAAGAAGAAGGACAAGCAGGGCTCCGACGGGGCGGCCCTCGAGTACCAGCAGGGGGAGCCACGCACCCTCACGATGGACCTGTTCTTCGACACCACGACCGATGGCAACGAGAGCGTCCACGACAAGTGGATCAAGGGGCTGTTGGCGCTCACGGACCCGGGCCAGTCCAAGAGCGACGGCGGTGAGAAGAAGTTCCCGCCGCTGATCGAGTTCACCTGGGCGAGCTTCAAGTTCACCGGCATCATCGAGAAGGTCTCGACGGCCTACCTGATGTTCAACTACGGCGGCGATCCCATCCGCGCCAAGGTGACGGTCGCGATGAAGGAGTACAAGCTCGAGGAGTTCAAGGACATCGCCGGTGGCAAGATCGTCGAGGCCGGCTTCACCGAGCTCGCCGCGGGTTCCAACGCCACCGTGGTCGAGGCGGGCGCCGGCGACACGGCCAACACCCTCGCCAGCGACCACGGGACCACCTACCAGGACATCTGCCAGGCGAACGGCATCGACGATCCCGTCGCCGACCTCGCAGGCAAGCAGATCCTCATCCCGTAGGCCCTCTCCATGAGCTCCACCACCGAGACCCAGACCGCTGCGTCCTTCACGCTGACCCTCGCGGGCACGGAGATGACCCAGTCCGACAACCAGGGCCTGGAGACGCTCGTCTTCGAGGACCACGTGGACATGGTGTCCATGGTCACGGTCCGCTTCAGCCAGGTCGGCAGCGACGGCCAGCTCCCGTGTGGCATCGGCGACGAGCTGAAGCTGACCCTCGGTGAGAGCGGAGCCGACGCCTTCGAGGGGGAGGTCGTGGCGATCGAGCCCAGCTTCTCCCAGGCCGGCGGGACCTCGCTCACGGTGCGGGCCCTGGACAAGGTCCACCGGCTCGGTCGGGGGCGCAAGACCCGGGTCTTCGAGGAGATGACCGACTCCGACGTCGTCTCCTCGGTCGGCGGCGAGGCCGGGCTGTCCGTCGAGACCGACAGCACCGACGAGACCCTGCCCTACATCCTGCAGCGCAACGAGTCCGACATCGCCTTCCTCAAGCGGCTCGCGGCCCGGAACAACTTCATCCTGCGCATCGTCGACGGCAAGCTGAGCTTCAAGAAGCCCCAGTTCGAGGGCAGCGGCTACGAGGTCAAGTTCGGCGAGAACCTGCGCGACTTCCGCATCTCCTACAACAGCTCCGGCCAGGTCCAGGGCGTCGTCGTGCGCGGCTGGGACATCGTGGCCAAGGAGGAGATCGTCGGCGAGGCCTCGACCGGCGACGTCGACACCATCGGGAGTGGATCGCTGGGGGCCGACACCGCCGGGACCTTCGGCGAGTCCACGGCCTACGTCACCGACGTGCCGGTCGCCAGCCAGGCGGGGGCCGACGCGATCGCCAAGGCGGAGATGAACCGCCTCGCCCGGCAGTTCGCTCGTGGAACGGCGGTGATCGCTGGCAACGAGACGGTGCGGGCGGGGACCATGGTGACGTTCTCGGGCATCACCGGAGCGGTCAACGGGACCTGCTTCGTGGTGGGGACCCGTCACATGGTGAGCAACGCGACCGGGTACTCGGTGGAGCTGTCCTTCTGCTCGACGTGTGAGGGGGAGGCGGGGTAGGTCGTCTCACCTGGGGACAGCTACCACCGCCCTCCGAGCACCAGGTACCCGTCCGTGGTCCGGTTGGACCCCACGTAGAGGTCCTCCCACCCGTCGCCGCTGATGTCTCCGGGGGAGAAGACCACGTAGCCTTGGCCATCGTCGGGCGAAGGCGCACCGAGCAGGATGGCGTCGGCCTCGCTGGCGCCGATGACGCCGGACACCGGCCCGTAGAACAGGAAGACGGCGCCCCAGTCGCCGGGATCCGGGTTGGCCTCCACCCCCGGAGCGCCGACGGCGAGGTCTGCCAGTCCGTCGCCGTCGAGGTCCTGCTCGATGGACAGTCCGCTGCCGAGGTCCTCGGGTCCGGGCATGTCGGGCTGGATCGCGGCGATGGCGACGTCCAGCAGGTCTCCGGAGACCGTGGGGGGACCGCTGACGAGGTAGGCGGAGCCGGAGACGGCGCCGTAGGCACCCCCGACCGCCAGATCGAGGTAGCCGTCGCCGTCGACGTCCCGGCCAGCGCTGATCGAATTCCCCACGAAGTCGTACGCGGAGTGGCCCCACAGCAGGGTGTCCGCCGACTCAGGGTCCGCCCACGAGGGAATGGGGCCGAGCAAGACCACGAGAGCGCCATTGGAGGCCCCGTAGCGTGGTTGCCCGAGCAGCAGGTCGTGGAAGCCGTCTCCGTCCAGGTCGCCAGCCGACGTCGCCTCCGCGTAGCCGCTCGCCTCCGCGGATCGGACTTCGGCGAAGGCCGCTGCGGCGATGTCGACCCGCCCCTCGATCGGGCCAGCCACGACGTAGAAGGTCATCGTGTAGCCTGGCGACAGGGGCCAGCTCCCCTGGAAGCCGAAGTCCAGGACGCCGTCCCCGTCGGCGTCGAGGATCGCGCCCGGCCCGGGCGAGTCCACCTCCCCGTGCAGCAGCGTCGCTTCCGCGATGAGATCGGGCTCGTCCGTCGTCTGGAGCGGCGAGAGGATCAGGTAGACCTCGCCCTGCAGGCCCCCGGACCGCTCAGCGTACATGGACGGCACCAGCAGGTCCACCATTCCGTCGCTGTCGACATCGGCGACGTCGAAGTCGTAGGAGGCGAAGTTGCTCCGCTGCTGGACTGGGTGATGTCGAGCAGGCGACCATCCTCGTAGGTGTCCATGGCCTCCAGGATCGGCCCTGGCTGGGCACTGAAGCTGCTGCCCGTGCTCCAGAGGAGGTCGCACTGGCCGTCACCGTCCAGGTCGCCCTTGCGCCCGTTCCAGACGTAGCCCAGGGAGAAGTCCAGCAGCACCCCGACCTCCACCAGGCCGACACGGCCCACGGGTGGGCTGCCGTGGGGCTCTCCCGTGCGGTCCGCCTCCCTCGGCGCGCAGTCCACCAAGGACCCGGTCGCCGCCGGCGGCTCGTGCCCCCACGGCGAGGTGCAGGACCCGCACCCGGCCAGCCAGGTCACGGCAGAGACCACCAGGAGCAGCACCGCTGCCCTACAGCACCCGGAACCGCAGCGGCGCCGTCGTGAACCACAACCGCGGCCAGTCCCGGACATCCAGACGAACCCCGTAGCCCCAACCGTACCCGGTCCAGACCAGGAGATCGAGCAGGCTGTGGCGGACGGCCGCGTCGAACAGCATCTCCATGTAGGGCAGCACACTACCCGTGACGGTGTAGCTGGCGGGCACCAGCCGGCCGTCCACCACCACCCACCGGGTCCGGGGCTCCAGGAACTCCTCGGCGATGTCTGTCAAGCCGAACGCGGGCCAGAACTCGAGGTCCACGGCGCTCTCGCTGGAGCCAGGGTCCACCAGCAGCAGGTAGGCATAGCGGTGCCCACCGGGGTTCGACGCCAGGCGGTACTCGAAGACCACGGCGCCGATGCCGTGCTCGGCCTGACGGCTGACCAGCTCCGCCCGGCTGGTGGTGTCCGGCAGCAGCATCTTCCCGGACAGCACCCGGCCACCGTACTTGGTATGCCACCCGCCGCCCCCGAGCAGGCTGGCGAGGCGCCGGTAGACGAACCAGGCGGAGAGCTGAGCGGAGGGGACCTGGAGGAGGTGGCTGGCGGTGGGAGGATCGTAGGCCCTCAGCCCGGTGCCGGCGAAGCCGCTGCCGCCGGACTCGCTCATGTCCATCCAGGCGTGGATCCCGGCGACGGTGGCCTCGGAAGCCAGAGCACCCCCGAGGCGACGGACGACCTCCCGGGCCTGGAGCTCCTCGCCGGTGACGCTGCTGCCGGCCAGGGAGGGGGGCAGCGCGTCGAGGACGCTCCAGCCGCTCTCGTAGACGGTGATCTCGAGGGAGGGCGCGTGCGACCTCGACTGCCGGGCATCGTCGAGGGCTTGGTCGAAGGCGCCCTCCAGCGTCTCCTGCAGCTCGCTGACCTCGTGGACCAGCATGCCGATGTGCTTCCACTGGTCCTCCCGGTGGTACCAGTGGTAGTCGATGCCCTGGACGAGCACCGGCAGGCAGGAGACATGGAGGCCTAGCGGTTGATACGGTTCGCCCAGCGCGGAGCGCTGTACCAGCTCGTCGACGATCCCCCTGGGCACCGCCCGCCAGAAGTCCAGCCGGTCCTCCCACTCCTGGGCGGCCGACCCGTCGAAGTACGACGACGTGCGCGGCAGCTTGATCGGGATCGCCTGGGCCTCGGGGAAGTGGTAGGCCGCCAGCCCGTACCGGATGCCCCAGGCGGCGTGCAGGATCGCGCGGCCCCAGTACTCCCCGGTTCGCTCCGGATCGTAGCTCCCGTCCGCCAGGAAGTACTTGTTGAGTGACCCCCACCTTGACGTTGGAGGAGGCCTGGTAGATCTTCAGCATGTACTGGATGACCTTGCACCTGGAGCCCCCGTTGGTGGCGGGGAGCCGGTAGGCCTTCAGGGACCCGTCCGAGTTGGAGCTGAGCCGGATGGGTCCGGTGACCTTGCGGAAGGAGGGTGGGGTCGGAGTCATGGTGGGTCCTCGTGGGTTGGGGCGAAGTCGCCCGGAGCCGCCGAGGCGACGCGAGCGAGGTTGGGGGGAGTGGAGGTCGAGACCGGGTGCCAGGGGGGCAGCACGCGGACCAGCAGCGCGTCCACGAGGTGGTCCAGGTAGCGCCGGACGGTGGTGTGGGAGACCCCGAAGGCCCGCCCCAGCTCGGAGCCGGACCAGAGCTGGCCGTGGCGATGGGCCAGCATCGCCTGCGGTGTGACGCCACTCGACCAACGCCCTATAATCCCCACCCCCTCGGTGGATCGGCAAGGTCCGCCGCGGGTCGTGGAGGCGCTGGATGGGTAGCCCGAAGGAGTACCTCGGCAGGGGTTGGGGATTCCCCTTCGCCTTCGACCCCGCCCGCGGCGGCGTCGGCCTCTCCGAGTACGAGGAGAACATCCGCCAGTGCGTCTCGGTGATCCTCAGCACCAAGCCCGGAGAGCGGCAGATGCTCCCCGAATTCGGTTGCAGGATCCACGAGCTGCTCTTCGCGCCGAACACCTCCGTCACCGCCTCGATCGTCGCCCACTACGTGAAGGCTGCGCTCGGACGCTGGGAACCCCGGATCGAGGTCACCGAAGTTGGCGCCGACCCCCAACCCGGGGGCGCCATCCAGGTCCACGTCGAATACACCATCCGCACCACGCGCAGCCCTCAGGTCGTGGTGCACCTCCTCTCACCGACCAGCTAGCGATCGCTCGGGGCCGGATCCAGCCGGCCAGCGCCGCCCATCCATCGCGGACTGTGAAGCATGCCCATCCGACCGCCCAACCTCGATGACCGTCGCTACCAGGACATCGTCGCCGAAGCCCGGAGGTTGATCCCCCAGTACTGCCCGGAGTGGACCAACCTCGGCGACGCCGATCCGGGCATGACCCTCGTCCAGCTCTTCGCCTGGATGACGGAGATGACCATCTTCCGGCTCAACCGCGTGCCGGACAAGACCTACATCCACTTCCTCAACTTCATCGGCGAGGAGCGCCGCCCGGCCAAGCCGGCCACCGTGCCCGTGACCTTCACGCCTCGGACCGAGTACCACTCCGAGGTCCCGGAGTTCGCCCGCCTCGCGACCCGCCAGAAGGAAGGCCGCCCGTCCACCACCTTCGTCACCACCGAGGGCGTCACCGTCCACACCTCCAACCTCACCCGGGTGGTGAGCGTGCGGGGCGGCGCCGAGCCCGCGGTCCGCGAGATCCCCTTCACCCACCTCGATGAGCACCCCTGCGCGCTGCTCTTCGGCGGCGGACGGGGCGTCCAGCTCTTCGACATCGACTCCGAGGCCTACGGCCCCACGGCGTATTCGCCCCACCACTACCTCTACCTGGGCCACGACGATCTGCGGCTGATGGACATCGATCCCGAGGAGGGACGGCGGCTCGGGCGGCTCCAGATCAAGCGCCGCGGCGACGGCGACCAGCTCTCCCTGATCGACTTCTTCGAGTGGGAGTACCCCACCCTCGAGGGCTGGAAGCCGGTCACCCTCGACGCGGAGGCCGAGGAGGTCCTCGGCATGACGGAGCACGTGGTGCTCACCGCGATGCCCGGCATCATCCCCGTCGACCGCTTCGGCGACGCCAAGCACGCCTTCGCCCTGCCGGAGACCGTGGCCGAGCAGAAGTGGTGGATCCGCGGCCGCCTCGACTACGAGCGCTGGCTCGCCGCCCGCATGCGGGAGGACCTGCACGTCTACTGGCAGGACGACCGCGGCGGAGAGCAGCGCGAGGTCAACTCGTGGGACGTGCGCTCCGCCGGACGCACCCTGGAGTTCTTCCTCCAGGACCTGCCCCCGATCCGGGCCGGGTGGACCGTGCAGGTCCAGCTCGTCGATCGCGGCATCGAGGCCGGTCGCAGTGGCGTGCTCCCGACCTATCGCTGGTACTTTCGGCGGGGCGACGTGTGGGACGAGATCCCCACGGACCGGATCCGCGTCGAAGGCACCCTGGTCACCCTGACCGGCCCCTTCACCGAGATGTCCCCCGACGGCTTCAACCTGCGGGCCGAGCGCACCGAGACCGTCGCCATGCGGCGTCTCTGCACCGAGCTCGACGTCGACGTGACCTGGTCCCGCCCCGTCGAGATCCACATGTTCGAGGGGGACGACCCCCGCCGCGTCCTCGAGATGCTCCCTGGAGAGGGACCCTGGGCTCCCTTCCAGGTCGCCCCGGCCGTGCCGCCCACCATCGGGCGCAAGTGGTACCTGGGCGCGGACCTCTTCGAGAACCGCAAGCAGGAGCCGGTCCGCGTCGAGATCGAGCTGTCGTTCGAAGCCAACGGCGAGCCGGTGCCCGAGCCCACCGAGGACTACCTCCTCCAGCTCACCTACCGGGCCGAGGACTCCTGGCGGGTGGTCTACAGCCGCGACAAGAAGTACGCCGGCTTCACCTTCGCCAAGCTGGACAAGGACAAGGCGGCCCACAAGAAGGCCGGCACCCGCAAGGTCATCTTCGAGCTGAACCCCAAGACCCAGCTCAAGGGCCTGGTCCGCCACGCCGTCAAGGGTCGCGAGACCTGCTGGATCCGCTTCGAGCTGGCCAAGGCCAACCTCTCCACCAAGGACGAGGACGACGCCACCATCCCCGTCGTGCCGAGGATCCACTCCATCGGCCTGTTCGCCGGCAAGACCCAGGGCGCCATCCACTACGAGGAGCCGCTGCCCAACCCCAAGCTCGCCGAGGTCGTCCACCGGGAGCACAACCGGCGCCTCACCCGCTGCGTCACGCGGGTGGCGGGCCGCACCGGGGAATTCCATCCTTTCTACCCCTTCATCGATCTCGACGACGAGCACCTCGCCGTCTACCTCCAGTTCGATGGAGCCCTGCCGGCCGGCGCCAACCACGCCATCCACTTCCGCTGCCGCGGTGAGGCCAACCTCCCCGAGGACGCCTACGTGGACTGGGAGATCCTGGAGCCCAAGCGGCACGGCAAGACCTCCTGGAGGCGCCTGGTCTCCGGCGCCGACGCCGACTCGGACGAGGAGGGCGAGGGGCCCTACCAGCTCACCGGCACCGGTGTCCTGAACTTCCCCCTGCCCGATGCCCCCAAGGCCCTCGCGGACGGCACCTTCTGGCTGCGAGGTCGGGTCGAGGCCAAGGGCAAGGTCGGCGTGGCCCGCTTCCCGGCGCTGCCCCCCGTCACCCACGTGCTGCTGAACACGGTCGATGCCGTGAACCTGGTGCGGCTGACCGAGGAGCGCTTCAGCGGGCAGGGCGTGCCCAACCAGGTCGTGCGCCTCAACAAGAACCCGATCTACATGCACCCCACCGAGGAGGCGGAGAAGCTCTTCCCGCGGCCCGATCGCTTCACGGACATCGAGGTCTTCATCGAGGAGAGCGCCGGGCCCCGGGTCCAGTGGAAGCTGGCCAACCCCGGGGGGCTGATGACCCACGGCAAGAACGACGCCGTGTTCGAGGTCGACCCGGTCGAAGGCACCCTGAAATTCGGCAACGGCATCCGGGGCCGCATGGTGCCCGTGGGCACCCACAACATCCAGGTGCGGCGCTACTACGGCGTGCCGGGCTCCAAGGGCAACGTGGGCACCCACGAGGTCATCGTCGCCGACGGCATGAACGACGTCATCGTCACCAACCTCCTGCCGGCGGTCGGTGGACGCGATCCGGAGTCGATCGACGAGATCATGCGGCGGGCACCGAGCATCCTCACCAGCCGCGACCGGGCCGTCACCCGGCAGGACTTCGAGATCATCGCTGGCGAGGCTTCGAGCGAGGTCGCTCGGGCGGCCTGTGGGGGCGAGGTCAGCCTCGACGGCACGGTCGAGATCGTCATCCTGCCCCACCGCCGCGAGGGCGAGGTGGTGCCCGATCCCTTCCTGGCGACCTCCACGCGGGACCAGGTGGAGCGCTACCTGGCCCAGCGGAGCCTGATCAACGTGTCCCCGAGCGTGCGCCTGGCGACCTTCATGCCCGTCGACTGCTCCCTCACCGTGCGGCTGCGGGACAACGCCAACCCGATCGCCGTGCGCGAGGCGGCCCAGGAGTGGGTGCACCGCTTCCTCGACCCCTACGACGGCGGCCTGGACGGCAACGGCTGGCCCTTCGGGGGCACCCTGTTCGCCGCCGACTTCGCCCGGCTGCTGAGCGACGTCCTCGAGGTCCGTCACGTCTCCAGCGTGCAGCTCTACGACCGCTCCGACGCGGTGGATCGTCCCGGCCGGCTGCGTCCGGGCTGGGAAGAGGGTGACGGGACCCAGGAGCTGGTGCTCAAGACCCAGGACCTCTTCCACTGCCAGCGGGTGCGGATCCAGTTCGAGGAGCGGGTCCAGTGACCAAGAACCTGCCCGCTCCGTCGACGCTGCCGCTGCCGCCGGTGCCGGGGGACTACCACCACCTGGAGACGGTGGTGGTGGTGAACTACCCGATCAGCGAGGCACGCACCTACCTGAACCGGAACATCGGCAACCTGGTGTCCTTCCGGCTGGTGGAGTGTCGGCGTGGAGAGCGCATCGGCTGCGCCCGCGCGGTCCAGGTCAACCCGGCCGGGGGTGGCGAGCCGATCCTGATCGAAGCGGTCCGGTCCCTGCCCGACGGAACTCCCGCCGGTCCCTACGCCCCGGAGGGCCTGGTCGAGCGACGGGCCAGGGTGGTCACCAGCGATGGCCGTCCACCCAAGGCGCTCGATCCCCGGGACGTCGTGGTCATCCACGTCCCGGTCAAGAGCTACCTGCGGTTCCTGCCCGGGGTCTACCAGGGGGCTTCGGCGACCACCCAGCGCAGCACGGCGGCACAGATCGAGACCGCCAGCGAGCGGGAGTGGGGCCTCACCACGACCCCCAGTCGCCCCGTGGTCCCGGCCACCGCGACCGACGCCCTGCGCCGCTTCCTGCTGCTCTTCCAGCACATGATGACCACGGTGGTCGACCGGGTCGAGGCGATGCCCTCGCTGACCGACCCGCTCACCTGCGACCCGCGCTTCCTGCCCTGGATCGCCTCCTGGGTCCAGTTCTCCCTGGATGAGTCCCTGCCGCTCCACCAGCAGCGGGAGCTCGTCCGGCGGGCGATCCGGCTCTACCGCACCCGGGCCACCACCGCGGGCGTCCAGGAGATGATCCGGGTGCTGACGGGCACCGAGGTCAAGATCCAGGATCGCACCCTGCCCCAGCCCTTCGTGCTCGGGGGATCCACCCTGGCGGGCAAGGCCCACGTCTGGGATCGCTACACCAACAAGGAGCCGCCCGGCTGCTTCCTGATGACGGAGCGACGGGCGAAGATCCTGTTCTTTCGATTGCAGCTCCCCCACCGGACCAACCTCGAGAGCAACCATCCCCAGCGGGTGCCGATGCTTCTGCAGCGCATCGTCTCGATCGTGACGGCTGAGAAGCCCGCCCACCTCTGCTTCACCATCGTCATCGAGGAAGACTGATGCGCTTCGACAAGACGCCGGTCAAGATCGACCCCTCCGCCGACCTCCTCCGCGTCGATCCCTTCGAGGGGCTCTGCCTCACGGCCCAGGACCTCGAGGAGGAGCAGGTCTACCACCGCTCCAGCCTCATGCGGCACACCCACTACATGTCGGGCTACGGCGTGGTGCAGGGCCTCAAGGTCGAGCTGGAGGTCCGCCGCAAGAAGTACTTCGCCGTGATCCAGGCCGGCTACGGCATCACCCGGATGGGCCAGGGCGTGCTGCTCAAGGAAGCGGCCGCGACCCCGATGAGCGTGCCCAAGGACGACGGGGAGTACATCCTCTGGCTCTTCCACGTCGAGGAGCCCGCCGGCGACGCTCGCCCCCACTTCGACACCGGGCAGGAGTACACGGCTCGCATGCGCGAGACCCGGGCGCTCAAGCTCAAGCCGGCCGCCGAGGAATTCATGGACGCGGTGGCCTTGGCCCGGATCAACGTTCGCCTGGGGAGGCTGGTCCACGTCAAGACCCCGGTGCCGCGCGCCGGCTCCCCGGCCCGCATGGCCGAGTCCTACCTCAAGCTGCCGGTCACGGAGTTCATCCGCCTGAACCGCAACGTGATGCAGAACCTCTTCCGCACGGCCCTGGTCAAGGAGCTGGAGCTCTCGGCGCTGGCGTTCAACTCGGCGCTCGTGTCCGGGGAGTTCCTGCTCATCGAGGAGGGGACCTCCGATCGGGTCCTCTACCGCACGGCGGGCACGCTGATCACCTACGCCCACGACTGGTACAACGTCCTGCCCAAGACCATCTCCCGGGTCGACAAGTTCAAGGCCTTCATCCGCAAGGTGAACGCCGAGATCCCCGGCGTGGACCAGCCCGACGACGTCTGGCTGAAGTGGTTCGACAAGTTCGAGCGCCTGCTCCAGCCCCTCAGCAAGATCAGCGAGGAGCTGGACAAGACCGCCGAGGCCAAGCGGTAGTCCGTGTCCGACGACTCCCCCGTCGCCGGAACCGTCCTGGTCCAGGTCCAGGTGGTGGACATCCAGCCCCAGGCCCTGGCGCTGGAGCTGCCCACCTACCTCAAGAGCGCCGACCTGACCCAGCGCGTCGCCCGGGACGCGGGACTCGGTGCCTACTGGCCCGACGGCAACCGGCGGCTCTTCTGGCTGCGGGCCCGCGGGCGGCTGCTGACCGACGAGGAGACCCTGGGCGAGCTGGGTGTCGTGCGCGGCGAGCTGCTCCACCTGCTGCCCCAGCCGCCTCCCGGGGCCCAGGTCACCGAGCAGGTGCCCGACTACCCGGCCACCCGGGGCTACCCGGCCCGGGGCAACGCGGCCCTGGCGGGCAACGTGCTCTGGGTGGTGCTGTGGGCCCTGGCCTGGGGCCTCGCGCTGTCCGTCGATCGCTCCCTGTGGACCGTCGGGCTCCCGGGCTTCGCCCTGGGGCTGCTCTGCGTGTCCCTGGCCCGGCACCTCTTCGGCGGAGAGAGCCGCCGCGGACGCGTCGTGGGCGTCGGCCTGGCCCTGGCCCTGCTGCTCAGCGCGTTCACCATCGTGGTGCCGATCTACTTCGGGGCCAACCCGGGGGAGGTGGCCAAGGAGGTGGCCCCGGGGTGGATCCTGGCCCTGATCGGTGCGCTGGTCGGCTGGTTGGCCTGGTGGGGGGCGGTGGAGCCCCTGCCCCCGCGCCAGGAGGTCGAGGCGTCGTCGACGGAGGCTGCCAGCGAGACCCACGCCGGGGCCTGCTACATCTGCCAGGGACCGGTCGAAGCCAACGTGGCGATGCCCTGCCGGCACGGCTGCGGCATGATCTTCCACATCGGCTGCTACCAGGCCCGCGCCGCCGCCTCGGGGCGCGTCGAGGAGGGGCAGTGCGAGATCTGCCACCAGTGGCTGCAGGGCGTCGGGGGGTGACGCCGGTTCCCGGGGCGCTCGCAGCCCACTGGACCCACCCGGAGGGCACCACCGGCTGCACCGTCTGGCTCTTTCCCCAGGGTGCCCGTGCCGGCTGCTGCTCGCCCGGTCACGCCTCGGGGAGCCGTGAGCTGGGCACCCTGGAGCCCACCCACCTCGCGGGACACATCCACGGCCTGGTGCTCACCGGTGGGAGCGCCCTGGGGCTCGCCGCGGTCGACGGCGTGGTGGCGGTGCTCGCGGAGCGGAAGATCGGCTTCGACACCGGGGCTGGTCGGGTGCCGATCGTGCCCGCGGCGGTGCTCTTCGACCTTCGCTCGGGCTCGGCCCGACCCGATGCCGCCGCAGGCCGGATGGCGGCCGAGGCGGCGTCTTCGGAGCCTCTGGCCGAGGGTCGGATCGGCGCCGGGGCCGGGGCGACCGTGGCCAAGGCCGCTGGAGAGCCCCTCCCCGGGGGCTTCGGGCTGGCGGAGGTGTGCACGGGGTTCGGTCGGGTCCAGGCGGGCGTGGCCGTCAACGCGCTGGGCTCGGTGTTCGATCCTGGGGGCGGCGCCTGGGTCGCGGGGGGACCCCCGGCCGGGCCGCTGGCCCTGGACGGCGACTGGCGGGGCAACACCACCCTGGTCACCGTGCTGACCGACGCCCCGCTCGACCGCGTCGGCTGCACCGTCGTGGCCCGCATGGCCAGCGCTGGCCTGGCGCGCACCCTGGTGCCCGCCTTCACGCCCTTCGACGGGGACACGGTCTTCGTGGTCTCGACGGGCGAGGGGGCCTCGCCGGGCCCGGCCGGGATCTGTGCCCTGGGCCACGCGGCGGCCCGGGCGGTGGAGCGGGCGATCCTGAGGGCGGTCAGCCCCCGCGAACGAGCCTGAAGCCGAGGTCGGGACCGCGGAAGGTCGGCGCGATGAGGAAGCGGGCCTTGGCCCAGGCTGCCATCGAGGGCTGGCTCCAGGCTCCCGGGTGGATGATGCGCTCCGGCACGACCTCGTCGCCCAGCCACTCCGCCACGTTGCCGGCGAGGTCCATCACGCCCTCGGGGGTGGCGTCGTTGGGGTAGAGGCCGACGGCGCAGGGCCGCTTGAGGACCTCTTCGACCGTGTTGGCGTTGCCGCTGCCGAAGGGGGCCCCCCAGGGGTAGGGGCGCTTGGTCTCGCCGCGCATCACGTGGAGGCGCTCGATCTGGGTCGGGAGGCGGGCTCCGTTGGCGTTGGCGTAGGCCTCGGCCTCGTACCAGTTGGCATAGACGGCGGGCTGGTTGGCCACCTTGAAGGGGGCGTCGAGCGCAGCGAGGTGGGTGGGCCAGGTGTCCTCGGCCGTGGCCTTCCAGGCCAGGCCATCGGGGGACCAGTTGGTGTCGTCGTCGTAGCCGCCGCTGTCGACGAAGTCGGCCAGCTCGGAGGTGGTGACCGGGAAGCGCCCCACGAGCAGGGTCTCGCCGGCGAGCCGGACAGGCACGAAGTAGTCCGGGTTCGAGGGCTTGCACAGGCGCGGGTCGCCCAGCCGGGCCAGCACCTCGCCGATGCTGACGCGCTGGCGGGCGGGGCCGCAGCCCTGCTCGAGCACGGCGAGCAGGGCGGGGACGAGCCTGGCGGGATCGCGGCCTTCCGCGTCGAGGGCTCCGGCGATCTCCAGGAGGGGACCGATCTGTTGCTCGGCGGGCAGAGCGAGGACGTCGTCGATGGCTGTAGGCACGGTCACCTCGTTGGACGTCGAAGTCCTAACGGACGGTCCCGTGGGATCCAAGGTGGGCGGGGACTACACTGACCCGGTGTCCACCTCAGCTCCGGTCTCGACTGGCCTACCGCGGCTGCCCGAGGAAGGGCTTCGCTTGGACCAGGTCGCGGGGGAGGGAGGGCTCGGTGCACGGGTGTCGTCGGCCCAGGGGGTGGCGGCGATGCTGGCTCTTGGATCGACCTGGCGAGGCGCGGTGACCCGGCTGAGCCTCGCGGGTGGCGTGGGGCCGGAGGCGACCCGAGAGCTGCTCGAGGCCGGCGGCTGGGACGGGCTGGCCGATCTCCGCCTGGAGGGCAACGCCCTCGGGCCACGCCGCCGGCGGGTGGATCCAGGGCCGGAGAACATCTGGTGGTTCTGGACCGAAGGCGACGACGCCGTGCTCGAGGCCCTGTTGCAGCTTCCCGGGCTGCGGGCGCTGGAGCTGAGCGGGAACCGGCTGGGCTTCGAAGGCGCTCGGGCCCTGTCCCGCCTGGCACGACTCCAGCGCCTCGGGGTGCGGGGCAACGCCCTCGGTGACCGGGGAGCGCGGGCCCTGGGGGCGCTGGAGGACCTCCGACACCTGGACTGCTGCGACAACGACATCCACGAAGAGGGCTTCGCCGCCCTCGCTCGGCTGCCTCGCCTCCAGACCCTGATCGCCAGCCACAACCCGGCGGGCGACCCGGGCGCTCGGGCGCTCTCCCGGTGTCGAGGCCTGAGGGATCTGCGCCTCGATCGCGCCGGAGTCGGCCCCGAGGGGACCGTGGCCCTGTCCAGTGGTCCCCGGCTCACGAGCCTCGACCTGTCGGGCAACGCCGTCGGCTGGCGCGGAGCCCGCGCCCTGGCGGGCCTCGACAGCCTCCGCTGCCTGCGACTGGTCGACTGTGGCCTCGGCCCGCGCTCCCTGTCGGCCCTGACCGCCCTGACGGGGCTGGAGCGCCTCGACTACGGCCACAACCGGCTCGATCGCCGCAGCAGTCTGGCCCTGGTCCGTCTCACCGCCCTCCAGCACCTCGATCTGCGGCACATGTCCCTCGACCCGTCGATCCTGACAGTGATCGGCGACCTGGCGGATCTCTCCCACCTCCAGCTCCTCGGTTGTGGCCTGGACCCGACGGATCTCGAAGCCCTGCGACGGGCGCTCCCGGGCCTGCGGGTCCTGCCGGAGGACTGATCGTCAGCGCGGTCGGGCGGCCGCCAGGGCACCGGACCAGGCCCGGAGGAAGTTCTCGCCGCGGATCCCGGCGAGCTGCTGCTCGGTCCAGCCCCGTCGCCTCAGCTCCTGCCAGAGGGCCGGGATGGCGGACGCGTCGGCGAGGCCCTCCGGGGTGGTGATGAGCCCGTCGTAGTCGCTGCCGAGGGCCACGGCGCCGTGGCCGCCGATCCGGGCGATGTGGTCGGCGTGGTCGGCGACGGCCGAGACGTCCCGGCTTCCCCCCACGAAGGGTGCGTGGAAGTTGAGGCCGATCACGCCGCCGGTCGCCGCGATGCAGCGGATCTCCTCGTCGCTGAGGTTGCGGGCGTGGCTCCGCAGGGCCGCGGCGTTGGAGTGGCTGGCGATCACGGGGGCAGGGGCGCCCCTGCAGACCTCCAGGGTCGTCGCCGTGCTGGCGTGGCTGAGGTCCAGGAGCAGGCCCTGGGTCCGGGCATGGGCCACCAGGGCCCGGCCAGCCTCGGTCAGGCCGCCGCCGGCGTCTCCCGAGGAGCCGGCGAAGTCGTTCGACATCGACCATGTGAGCCCCAGGATCACCAGGCCGCGGCCCTGGAGCTCGTCCAGGGTCGCCTGCCAGTCCTCGCCGAGGCCGTGGGCCCCTTCGAGGGCCAAGACGTAGGCGATCCCACCCTGGTCGGCGATCCGGCGCGCCTGGTCGGGGGAGCGGGCGAGGGCGATGCCGTCGAGGCGGGCGTCTTCCGCCTCCAGCCGCTCCAGGAGCTTGAAGGTGTGGGCCCGGTGGTCGACGTTGCGGGGGGGCCAGAGCACCTCCACCGCGAGGTTGGTGCCCCCGGCGCGGAGCTGTGCGAGGCCGCCCTCCAGGCCGGAGGGGGCGTCGAGCGGAAGGTCCTTGCGGTGGAGCTGGGTGGGCGTGTCGAGGTGGAGGTCGGCCTGGATGGGGACGGCCAGCGCGGCTCCCAGGAGCAGGGTGGGGATCACCGCGGGATCCTACCTGTCCTACCCTGGGCCCGTGATCGGTCGTCGACCCCGGTGGGACCTGGTGGGCTGCAGTGCAGGGGTGCTGTGGCTGGGCCTCTGCGGGTGCGAGGCGCCGGAGCCGGTGGAGGTCGAGTCCCCCGGACCCGTGGCCCGCTTTCCCGAGGGCCAGGAGCCTGCGGTCCTCGATGCCCGTGCCGAGGTCTACCTCCACGAAGAGGAAGGCGCGTGCGGCGAGTGTCACCCGGCGGCGGCGGCGGCCTGGTCGGGCTCTCCCCACGACCGGGCCCTGGACGACCCGTCGACGGCGCTCGGTACCTTCGACGGCCAGCCCGTGGTGCTCCCGGGCCTGACCGCCACGCCGCTGGTCGAGGACGGCCGGAGCTTCATCGAGGTCGAAGACCTCTCGGGACGCCGGCGCTACGAGGTGCGCCACACCTTCGGCCACGACCCGCTCCAGCAGGTGCTGCTGGCGGGCGATCGCGGCGCGCTGTGGGTGGCACCGGTGGCCTGGGACGTCGCGGGAAAGCGCTGGTTCGATCCCTCGGTCGACGGGGCCGTGGGCGATCCCTCGGATCCGCTGTACTGGGCGGGGCTCTTCGGGACCTGGAACCACATGTGCGCCGCCTGCCACAGCACCGGCGTGGTCGAGGGCTTCGAGGTGGCGAGCCGCTCCTACGCCACGCGCTCCACCCACCCGGACGTGGCCTGTGCGGCCTGCCACGGCGAAGGTCCAGCGGTCCGCACCCTGGCCCGCGGCCCGGAGCAGGTCGAGACCTGCGGGTCCTGTCACGCCCTGCGGGAGCCCCTCGCTCCCGGCTGGACGCCGGGTGCGGCGCTCCTGGACCACTACCTCCCGGCCCTGCTCGACAGCCCGGTCTACACCGCCGCGGGGCGCATCCAGGACGGCCGCGAGGCCTTCGTCTGGGGCTCCTTCGCCCAGAGCGCCATGGCCCGGGCGGGCGTGCGCTGCACCCACTGCCACGAGCCCCACGGGACCGGACTCCGCGCCTCCGGGCCCGCCCTCTGCGCCGGCTGTCACGGTGCCACCTACGCCGAGGAGGACCACGCGGACGGAGCCTCGACGGGCTGCGTGGACTGCCACATGCCCGCGTCGCTCTACATGGGCGTGGATCGGCGGCGCGACCACGGTCTGCACCCGGACACCCGCTCCCGGGCGGGTCTCGTGGAGCGGGCCCGTCGGGGTGATCCGACGACAGCGTCCGCGCTCCTGGCCTGGTCCAGAGACACCACGGCGAGCCCCTTCCACCGCGCCAGCGCCCTGGCGCTCCTGCGGGGCCTGGGGCCCGTGATCGATCCGGCGAACCTCGTCGCCCCCCTCTCGGACGACGAGGACCTCGTCCGCTGGCAGGCCGCGGAGACCCTGTCCGCCTGGGGCGTCACCGAGGCGCTCTGGCCGGCCCTCGACGACCCGCTGCGGGCCGTGCGCTTCGCGGCGGTCAAGGGCCTCTTCGGTGTGGACACCGCCGGGGTGCCCGGTCGGCCCGAGCGGCGGGCCGAGGTCGGGGCGGAGCTGGAGGCCGCGCTGTTGGCCGAGGGCGACGAGCCCGCCAGCCACGTGAACCTGGGGGTGATGCGGGCGCTGTCCGGGGACCTCGAGGGTGGGATCGCCGCCCTGCGCACGGCGGTCGAGCTCGCCCCGTCCTTGCCCGCGGCGCGCCAGACCCTGGCGGCGCTGCTCACCCAGGCCGGGCGCAGCGAGGAGGCCGCGGAGGTGCTCTCCGAGTGACGCCCAGGGTGACGATCGTCCGCAAGTCGGACCCTCGTCGGCCCTGGCTCGGTCGGCGGGGGCCCCCCGCCCCCCCCCGCGCCGCGCGCCGACCCCCCCCCCCCGCACCCCCCCCCCC
>CAZCVP010000005.1:14006-39293 GCA_964501915.1 uncultured Enterobacterales bacterium | reverse complement strand
GGTGACGAGCGGCCGAATGTCGGACCCTCGTGGGCCGGGGCGCGGTGGGGGGCGACGAACGTCCTACCGGGGGACGTTCGTCGCCCGCAGCTCATGGACCCGGGCCAGGAGCAGGGCCCCTGGATCGCCGCGCTGCCGGCAGAGCGCCAGGGCCTCCTCGACGACGCCGAGCGCCGGCTCCAGGCCCTCCGTGCGCACCAGGACCTCGGAGAGGTCGACGGTGGCGGCTGCGTGGGCCAGCCAGTTGTGGCGGCTCGCCGCCAGGTTCTGGGCGCGAGACGCCTGTTCCTGGGACCCGTCGAGGTCGCCCGCCGCCAGGCACAGACCGCTGACCAACAGGCACGCGGCCAGCGCGATGGCCGAGTCCTCGGCGCCGGTGGCCGCCTGCAGGTGGGGGAGGGCGTCCTCGGTGCGCCCGTGACGGAGCAGGCCAGCCCCTCGGGACAGGGCGAGGCCCGCCAGGCGCTCCGGTGTCTCGGTCGCGGCTTCGATCGCCCGGGACCAGGCCCGATCGGCCTCCCGCCAGCGACGCCCGAGGTCGGCGTCTTCGGCCACGGCCACCCAGCCGTCGATGCGGTCGGCGGCGGGCGTGTCCTCCGGGTAGACCTCCAGCGCTCGCTCCAGCTCGGCCGTGGCCCCCGCCAGGCCCAGCTCGCGGGCGGTGAGGGCGGTCAGCACCCCGAGCACGCCGGCCGCGCGGGCCTCGGCGATGGCCCGGTCGGCGAGGTCGTGGGCCTCCAGCAGGCGGGCCGCGGCGAGGCGCTCCCGGGCGGCTCGCAGGCGCTCTTCGAGGCCCGGTGTCGTCATCGCCGCGGCTCCGGGTCGGACCGCGTGCTGCGGGCGAGCATTGCCGCCAGGGCGGCGAGCCCGTCGGTTCGGAGGTCGCGGAGTCGCTCCGTCATCGGGCCGAAGAGGGCGTCGGCCCGGTCCAGCAGCGGCAGCAGCTCACCGAGGGGTCGCCCGACCTTCGCCTCCAGCTCCCGGGCCATCGCCATCGCGGCCCGGGCCACGATGCCGAGCTCGCGCCACAGGGCCCGCAGCACGCCCCGAAGCCGCAGACGGACCGTCTCCCCGGCGACCCGCCAGGCGGAGGTCGCGGCGGCGGCGAGCTCGACCTGGAGCTTGGCGGCGGTGCGCACGGCGCTTCGGATGCCGAGCAGCACCGGGTTGAGCAGCTCGTAGGTCAGCCGGGTCTCGCGGTCCCCGCGACCGGTCGCTCCCGCCATCGCCTCGTCGACCCAGGCGAGGTCGTCGTCGACCACGACCTGGACCGGGCGGGGGCAGGGGGGCACCTCGTGCCGTCCACCCGGTCCGGCGACCTGCCCGAGGGCTGCGGCGAGCAGCGCCCGACCCGCGGGTCCGGCACCACGACCGGCGAGGTCGAGGGGATCCTCTCGCAGCGGGCCGATGCACCGCTCGAAGATCGCCGGGGCCCACATCTTGCCCTGCTGGGCCAGCTCCCAGGCCACCCGCCGGGCGTGGGGCAGGGCGTCGTCCTCCAGCACCAGGGAGACCGATCGGTTGGCCGGCTGGACCCCGGTGCTGCGGGCCGCCACGGCCTGGCTCAGGGTGACCAGGGCAGCGGCGCGGGCGACCTGGCCGGACAGCGCCGGTGGCCCCGGCAGGGGGCGTCCGAGCTGCCCCAGGGCGCGGGACAGGGGCGAGGGACCGTGCTCGGCCAGGAAGTCCCCGGCGATCCGGCAGCGGCTGATCGGGTGGGTGGCGGCGAGGCCGCCGAGGTCCTCGGGCTCCAGGGGGGCCCTGGCCGCGCTGGCGGGGTCCTGGAGCCAGCCCCAGAGGGCGTCGTGGACTTCGTCGCCGAGCAGCGTGTCCGGGCGCGAGAGGGAGATGTCATCGAGCCCCGGCCGTCCGCGCTCGGGGCCGTCTGCGACGCTGTCGCCCTCGGGGATGGGGTCGTCCGGGAGATCGGGCGGCGGGGGCCCTCGTCTCCGGGTGGGGCGTCGTCGTCGGGGCGGCTTGGACGGGGTGTCGTCATCGCCCCCGAGCTCCTTGGTGCCCCAGAGGGGGGCGTCGTCGGGGGGCACGCCCCCCGGGGGGCCACCCGTGTCGACCGCGGTGCCTTCGCGCGCCTCGTCCTTGTCGGTCTCCTGCTCCTCATCGAGGGCCTGACCCTCTTCCTCGACGACCTCGATCTCCAGGGAGGCGCTCTCTGCCGCCTCGTCCGCCGAGCGGTTGAGCAGGTTCAGCAGCCCCTGGTTGCCGATGCCCCCTTGCAGGTTCTTGGCCTTCTCCTGGTCGAGCTCCTGCCCCTCCTCGAGGGCCTCGAGGTCCTTCCCATCGGTGCCCTTGGCCGGCTTCTGCGGACCACGACCGTGGGGACCTTTCCCGGTGCGCTGTTTCTTGCCGTGGGTGGAGATGAGGGATCCTCCAGCAGACCGATCCTGGCACGAGCGGATCTGGGCACCCCGAGCATGTCGCCGGTCCCGTCCACCATCCCGGTGGGACGAAGCCCCCACGGGACCGCGAACCTGATAGGGTTTGTCGGCCTCGAGAGGTGGACATGGAGACCCTGGCCGGGTTTCGCAAGACCGGGCGCGTCACGCGTGGGCCGGCTTCGGATCTGGTGGAGCTGAGCGACGACGACGGCTTCCGCCACACCGCCATTGCATTTCATCCCCAGTACCGGGACCATCCGGCGATCGGGCCGGCGCTGGAGGTCGTCAAGGGCTTCCTCGAGGATCCCTACGTCACCGGCCTGGTGGAGCTCGTCGCCCACGAGCCGGAGGAGGGTGCCTTCGTCTACCCGACCGGCGAGTGCTGGTCGATCTACGAGGTCATCCGCAAGCTGGCGGACCTGGGGGCCACGGCCGGCGTGCGCGCGGGGCTCGAGCTGCTCTACGCGGCGGGCCAGATCCTCATCGAGGCCGCGGAGACCGGGGAGTCCCACGCGGTCTACTCCCACGGAGGCCTGACCCCCTGGCGGGTGATGGTCAAGGCCGACGGGCAGGTCCAGATCATCGGCCACGCCGTGCCCCAGGTCGAGATCCTGCAGTTCCACAAGGACCCGGAGGAGATCCCCAAGGAGGACGCCTTCCGGTACTGCCCGCCGGAGCGCATGGAGGCCGACGAGGAGGACCTCACCAGCGACCTGTTCTCGCTGGCGCTGATCGCCTTCGAGCTGATGACCGGGCGACCCGTCTACGACGGACTGGTCAACGACATCCGCACCCAGGCGGCGCGCGGCGAGGGCTCCCGGCGCCTCTTCCGCTTCAAGGACGTGCTGCCCGCGGGGGCGCTCGACCTGCTGCGGACCTGCCTCAAGCCCGAGCCCGAGCACCGCCACGAAGACGCCGAGGCCTTCCTCGAGGGGGTCCAGCGCGTCCTCGCCAGTCGCGAGGCCACCGGACCGGCCTTGATGGAGATCATGGACCGGATGGGCGAGATGCGGCGACCCCCAGGCGAAGGCCTGGAGGCGGGCAAGACGATGGCCGTCGACAAGGACGCCCTGCGTCGCATGGTCGCCGACCTCGAGGAAGGCGACGCGGAGCCCGAGCCGTCCGCGCCCCGGCGAGAGAGCTTCAAGCCCGCAGCCAAGCCCGCTGCTCGTCGGCCGCGCCGGGCTCGTCGGGCACGGGAGGACGAGCCGCCGGCCGAGGACCTGACCCCCCCGGCCGCGGTGGAGCCGGAGCAGCCCTCCGCGTCTCCCGACACCTCGGCGGACCGCTGGAAGCCGCCGGCTCGCGGGCGTCGGACCCGTCAGCCCCGGCGCAGCGGCGACGAGCCCAAGGAAGATCCGAAGGCCGCCAAGCCCCGGGCCCGCCCGGTCAAGGCCCGCGCCAAGCCCGGCGCCGACGACATCCTCCAGGCCCTGAAGTCCTCGGCCGACAGCCCCGGGCGTCGCAAGCGCAGTCGCAGCACCGAAGGCGACGCGGCCAAGCTCTTGGAGTCCATCCTCACCTCCTCGGGCGACGCCCGCCGCTCGACCCGCGAGGCCGAGCCGACCCCCCGGGACCAGCCGAAGCCCGACCCGCCCGCTGAGGAGGCCGACGACCTGCTGGCCTCCCAGGTGAGGGAGCGGCCCCGGGCCCGCCGCCGCAGCGTACGGCGCCGTGCGGCCCCGGAGACCCCGCCGGACGAGACCCCCGCCGAGGTCCCGGAGACCCCGAGCGTGGTCCCCGAGATCCAGCTCTCGGACCAGGATCCGGCGCCGCGCACCCCTCGCCGGGCTCGTCCGGCGGACCGCAAGCGGAAGGCCCCCGAGCCGACCCCGGCCGAGGAGGCACCCAAGGCTCGTCGCCGTCGCCGTGCCCCCCCCAAGACGGAGGGCCTGACCCTCGAGGAGGCCCAGCGGCCCGCGCCGGAGCCGGAGAAGCCGGAGAAGCCGGAGCCCGAGCCCGCTCCGACCCCCGAAGAGCCCGCCCCCAAGAAGACCGCCGAGCGCAAGGCCGCACCCAAGCGGGCCAGGCGGAAGTCCATTCCCGTCGAGAGGCCGACTCCCAGGGAGGCCAAGCAAGCGGCGCCCCAGCCCGACAAGGCCCGGAAGAAGCCCGCCGAGGCGGCGCCCCGCAAGGCCCAGGCCAGGCCGGCCTCGCAGCCCGCGGACAGCATCCGGGCACCGAAGCGCCTCAAGGCCACCGGCGGGTCCACCGTCTCCGTGAAGCTCCGCATCGGGGCGAAGGGGGAGAGCTTCAAGACCCGCTTCCCCGGCAAGGCCAGCCTGGCGGAGTCCGTCGCTCGGCTGTCCGCATCGCTGCTGCCCGTCCAGGCCGACCTGGCCGGGCGGCTCAGCCACGGCTGGCGCCTGGGGCCGGAGTCGGGGCCGGCCCAGGGCGACACCCTGGTGGAGCGCTTCGGGGAGGGCAGCCTGCTCGTGCTCCACCCGGTCCTCGCCTCGGAGCGGCTGGCGAGCTTCGAAGTCCAGTCGGGTGACACGCCGATCCGCTTCCGGGCGCCCGTCTCCAACGTCGTGCCCGTCGCGACCCTGGTCGATCACCTCGTGCGCTGGCTGGAGCTCCCCGAGGCCAAGTGGCGGCTGTGGGTCGACAAGACCCCGCTGGACCCCTACCTCCTGCTCGACGAGGTGGACCTCGACACCAGCACCCTGACCCTGAAGAGCTGAGCGACCCGAGAGTCCGCATGGAGGCGAGATCGAGGTGAGTCAGGAGCGCTGGGACATCAAGCTGCAGTTCCTCAACGGGCCCCTCTACGTGCGGGGAGAGGTCGTCCTGAAGGGCCCGGTGGTGCGCATCGGTGCCCGTCCGGGTCCGGGTGGCTTCACCCTGGAGAACTACCGGGGCATCGAGGATCGCCAGGTCACCATCACGGCCTACGACGGCGACGCTCGCATCTCACCGGTCGGGACCGCCCAGGTCCGCTACGCCTCCCACGAGCACGTCGACTGGTCGGAGATCCACCCCCTGCACGGCGAGGCCCACCTCACCCCCGGCTGCGCCTTCCACCTCGGTCCGGTGGGGCGCGGGGCCACCGTGCGCTTCATCGACTGCCAGAAGCTGGGGGTCTGGGAGCGGGAGCGCATGCTCTCGATCGCCGCCGCCGAGGAGATCCAGGGCCCGGCACCGGTGGAGGCCGAGGAGATCCAGGCCGACAAGGGGACCCCGACCTGGTTCATCGGCGGCCTGGTGATGGTGGCGATGCTCATCGTCGCCGGCGTGGCCGTTCCGCTGATCCAGGAGGGCATGCGCGAGGCCCGGGCCCTGGGACCCGAGTACATGGGCGAGGTCTTCTACGCCGAGGCCAGCAGCTCCGATCCCGTCGACGCCAAGCTGCTCGACGGCTTCTCCCAGCCCTGGCTGCGCTTCGTCGCCGTGCCCAACTCCGACCAGGCCAACGAGGACAGCCTGCGGGAGGAGGAGAACTTCGACACCGAGTTGTTGAAGTGGACCACCCGCTACGCCAACAAGCAGCTCAAGGCCAAGCTGTTCTGGAAGAAGCTCGACGAGATCGTGCAGAGCTATGCCCTCGTCGTGCGGGCCCTGCGCGACGCCGACATGCCCGAGGTCCTGGCCGGCATTCCCTTCGCCGAGAGCCACTACAACCCGGAGGCCCAGGACCCCTATGCCTGCGGCAAGGGGCCCTGGCAGTTCCAGCCCGAGGTCGCCTACCGGCTGGGGCTGGAGGTGAAGAACTGTCGCTTCCGGGGCGGCTCGGAGCTCTGGAGCCCCACCAGGCGGGTGCCGCCGCGCAACGTGATGAAGAACGCCGTCTACGTGGACCCCAGCCAGGAGGTCAACAAGTGCCGGATCCCCAAGACCGGTGGCTGCGAAGTCGACGAGCGGCGCAACCTCGGGCGGTCCACGGAGGCGGCGATCGTCTCGCTCCAGGAGCCGTTCTACGACGAAGAGATCGCCGGTTCGGGCTCCGCGGTCCAGCTCACGATCGCCAGCCACAACGCCGGCTTCGACAACTTCCAGTACCGCACCCGCGGCAAGCCCAGCCGGACCCAGATGCGCTACGCCTACCGGGACTGGCTCAAGACCACCAACCAGGTCTGGGACCCGAAATTCATGGGTCAGCAGATCAAGTGCCCCTCCGGGACCTATGCCTCGGACTGCCCCGGCACGACCCTGAACGGCTTCACGCAGCACTATGCCTACAAGGTGCTCGCCGCGCACTTCCTGGCCGTCTGCTACTACGGTCAGAACTACGCCGACACCTTCCCGGAGTTCCGTCCCTACGAGACCTTCAGCGACGACGACGGCTACTGCAGCCGCATCGCGGTGCCCACCCAGGGCGACGTGAACAAGTACTAGGATCCAGGATTCCCGGTGAACTGGCGCCCCTACATCGTTGCAGGCACCTTGATCACCGTGCTCGGGGTGGACCTCTACCTGGCGGCGGCCGAGGACATCCAGGGCAGCCAGGACATGAAGAACCACAACGTCCTGGACCAGGATCCGCTCTTCGACATCGTGTACTCGCCGCCGGAGCGCCTCGTGAACCTCCGGCGCTTCGGGCTGTCAGAGACCGAGGTGGAGGACCTGTCTCGCCGCATCGCCCGGCTCGAGAGCAACTGGAGCGACTACATCAAGACCCTGCTCGAGAAGGCCCCCGAGCCCGACGCGCTCAGCGCCGCCCTCTGCGGCGAGGGCGCTCGCGGGTTGCCGCCGCGGTGGGGGGCCATGGACTTCCTGGTCGAGGAGAAGGACGGCGGGCTCGCCGTGGTCGACCTCAGCGACTACGCGCTGATGGAGAGCCACGGCTGGCTGGCGGACCACGCCGCTCGCAGCGTCTACACCAAGGTGGAGCGTCGCGCCTCACGCGTGGAGGACGCGACCCGCATCGGGTTCGTCGCCATCTTCGCCGGTGCCCACGAGGCGCTGCTCAAGGGGGAGAGCCCTTGGGGATCAGGGTTCTTCGGGGGTTCTGACTGGGGAGAGGTCTCCAAGCAGTACCCGGCCGCGACCAAGCAGCTCTACGAGTACCTGCCCCTGATGCACCTCACGCTGGAGCTTGCGCGAGCCGAAGGGGGTATCTGCCGTTCATGAAGCTCGACCCGACCGCTCTCCAACCTCGCTGCGCCACGGGCTATACTCCCGCGGTCCCCGCAGGCACCCGCAGATGACGCCGAGGCGCAAGTTCAGGTTCATCAAGGAGCTCGCCGCCGGCGGGTTCGGCAAGGTCTACCTGGCCGAGATGGTCACCGGCGAGAACTTCTCGACCGTCGTGGCGATCAAGCTGCTGCTGAGCGAGTGGGCCGAGCACGACGAGATCGTGCAGCGTGCCCGCGACGAGGCCCGCATGCTCGGCCGGCTCCGGCACCGCAACATCGTGCGGGTCGAAGACCTCACGGTGCTCCAGGGCCACTGCGCCGTCGTCATGGAGTACCTGGAGGGCGTGGACTGCAAGTCGCTGATCAGCTTCTTCGAGCACAGCGATCAGCGCATGCCGCTCCAGTCGATCTTCGAGATCGCCGGGAACACCGCCTCGGCCCTGGACGCGGCCTACAACCACGTCCCCCTCCAGGGCGGCAGCCCGCTGATGCTGGTCCACCGCGACATCAAGCCCTCCAACGTGATGGTCACCGTCGGCGGCGACGTGAAGCTGCTCGACTTCGGGACCGCGCGGGCCAATTTCGAAGAGCGCGAGGCCAAGACCCAGCAGCTCGCCTTCGGCTCCCAGGCCTACATGGCCCCGGAGCGCTTCCTCGGCGAGGAGGACACCCCCGGGGCCGACGTCTACAGCCTCGGCGTCACCCTCTACGAGATGCTGAAGTGCGAGAATTACGGCCGCATCGACCTGCGACCGGACAAGTACAACGCCCTCGTGGTGGAGCGCGTGGGCAGCGTCGACTTCGGTGACGGTCTGCCTCCGGACATCGCGGACCAGGCGCGGGCCACCATCGCGGCGATGGTCTCCTACGGCCCCGAGGACCGGCCCACGGCCGCCCAGGTCGTCGAGCTGATGGACGTGCTGGCCGAGGAGGCCAACGACGGCAGTCTGCGCCGCTTCGCCCGCAAGTACGTGAGCACGGTGATGGCGGCCAACACCCACGTCGCCGATCCGGACGACCCCCTCACCGGCTCGACGCTCTTCGAGGACCGCTCGACGGGCTTCTACCGCAACACGGAGTCCGAGGGCCTGGAGGAGGCCCCCTCCGGTCGGCACAAGGGCGCCAAGGAGGCCCCGGAGCCCAAGGCGGCCTTCGAGGCCCCCCCCGAGCTCTCCATGCCGGCCCCGCGCGAGGATCTCCAGACCATCGACGAGGTGCTGGCGCCCCCGCCCGACGAGGCCGCGCCCCCTGTCGAGGCCGCTACGCCTCCGGCCGAGGCCGCCCCGCCGCCCCCGGAGCCGCCACCCGTCGAGCGCGAGGTGCCCCCGCTGCCCGAGCCGCCCAAGGAGGCTCCCAAGCCGCTGATCGAGGCCAAGACCGAGATCCCGATCCCCGACGAAGGGGCGATGGACTTCGACCCCAACAAGACCATCGACATGGGGGACTTCCTCGCCGCCACGGAGCGGATGAAGGACCTCGAGACCTCGGAGCCCGCACCGCCTGCGCCCCCTCCCGTCACCTCGGCGCCGGTCGCACGCCCCTTCAAGCCCGCCGAGGTCTACGAGCCGGAGCCTGTCTCCTCCGGCAAGAGCAAGCTGCCGATGGCGCTCGGTGGGCTCGTCGTGCTCGCCCTCCTGATCGGCGGCGGCGTGATGATGCTCGGCGGCGAGGAGACCGACTCCAGGCCGGCCGTCACCGCGCCGATCCCGGCACCGGCTCCGCCCTCAGCGGCCAACACCACCCCGGCCGCGGACAACCAGGACCAGGGCGCGCAGGGCCCCAAGGGTGCCCAGGGCCCCAAGGGCGCCCAGGACCCGGGGGATGCCAAGGGCTCCGAGGGCACACAGGCCTCCCAAGGCGACAGGGGTGCCGACGAGCCCAAGGGCACCCAGCAGGACGCCGCCGCTACCGAGGACGAGGGCTCGACAGCCCAGGCCGACGCCACCACGGAGGAGACCCCGGAGGAGCCGGAGGGCACCGCCGACGCCGGCACCGAGGAGGACCCCGGTGAGGACGCCCAGGCAGCCGTGGAGCCCGAGGAGGAGGAGCCGGAGGAGGTCGTGGTCCAGGTGGGCAGCGTGAAGCTCAAGGTGCTGCCCTTCGGCTCGACCGTGCGCATCGTGGGCGGGGGCACCTCCTACAGCTTCGAGTCCAAGCTCGGCCAGCCGCCCAAGGTCTACCAGAACATCCCCGTGGACTCCTACCGGGCCAACGTCACCCGACAGACCGACGGCAAGTCGGTGACCAAGTACTTCAAGGTCAAGGCCGGCAAGATGTGCGAGTACCACTTCGACATGAAGAACTACCAGAACGGCTGGGTGGAGCAGTCATGCCGATGAGGTCCCTCGTCCTGGCCCTGCTGGCCCTGGGCTGGTCGTCCACTGCGAGTGCCGGTCCCATCGAGGACAAGGTCACCGCCGCGATCGACGCCATCACCGAAGGCGACTTCGACGCCGCCAAGAAGCTGCTCGATGCCGCCGAGGACGACGCGCCCAACAGCGCCACCGTCATCCTCGGCAGCACCCTGGCCAGCATCGACTACTACCGCGGCGTGATGGAGTTCTTCGGCGGCGATCGGGACAAGAAGACCCTCGAGTTCTGGCGGTCCGCCCTGGAGAAGGACCTCGAGTTCGCCTGGGACTCGGGCCTGGTGGCCGACCAGGAGGCCCAGGACCTCTTCGAGGCCCTGCGCTCGGAGGTGGACTCCCGCGACCAGTTCCACGCCGAAGTCCCCGAGGAGGGGGTCTCCTACCGGGTCTACGTCGACGGCCGGATGCTCAGCCACTACGACTCGGTGGTCATGGGCACCCACCTCGCCCAGGTCATGTGCGCACCCGGCGTGATGGTGGGCGCCTGGCACGAGTTCGGCGAGGCGCCGGACTACGGGGAGATGTGCGAAGAGGCCACCGAGGGCGCCCAGGCCGCCGCGGAGCCCGAGGAAGAGGAGGAGGAGAAGGAGCCCAAGGAGAAGAAGGAGAAGGAGCCCAAGGAGAAGAAGGAGAAGGAGCCCAAGGAGCCCAAGGAACCCAAGGAGCCCAGGGAGGGCGGGGGCATCTCCGGGGCCAAGATCGGCCTGATCGGCGGGGGCGTGGCGCTCGTCGGCGGCGGTGTGGCCAGCTACTTCGTGCTCTTCCGGCCCAACTACGACGACTACGAGTACTACTCCTCCCACCCCGACGAGCTCACGGCCGACCTCGAGGACCAGATCGAGAGCCGGCACAACATCTACCGCTTCACCACCCTGGGGCTGTGGGGCGTGGGTGCTCTGGTCGCCGTCACCGGTGCGGTGGTCCCGCTGGGCGACACGGACCTGCAGCTCGTGCCGCTCGGCAACGGACTGCTCCTGCAAGGGCGCTTCTGACCCCGGCGACCGCGCTCGCCGAAGCCGCCGCCCTCGAGGAGGCCCGACGCTGGGCCGACGCGGCGCAGGCGTGGGCCGATCTGGAGGGCCTGCTCGCCGACGAGGACGACCGGGTCCGGGCGACCCTGCGCCGCATCTCGTGCTGGCGCCGCGGCGATCGGCCGGACCAGGTCCGGCTGGCCGCCCAGGCCGCCCTGGAGCGCCCCCTGCCCACCGAGGTCCTGGCTTCGCTCAGGCTGTCGCTCGGCTCGGCGCTGGCCGAACAGGGCCAGCTCGCGGCTGCCCGCAAGACCCTGCTGCGCGCCCTGGAGGTCTCCACCGAAGAGGCGGACCGGGCGGCTGCCCACGACGCCCTGCTGGGGGTCTACCTGGCGCAGGGTGAGCTGGAGACCTTCGCCACCGCGGTCGAGGTCGCCCCGGGCGCGGAGGACTCGCCGTCCGGGCGGTTCCGACGTGCCCAGCGGGACCGTCTCGCAGGGCGCCTGGAGGACGCCGTCGAGCGGCTGACGGCCCTGGAGCGGTCCCTGGGAGCCTCGCCGCCGGCACGCGGCGCCTGCGCGGCGGAGCTCGGAGAGATCGCCCTGGCCCGCGAGGAGCCGGAGGAGGCCTTCGTGTTGTTCGGGGCCTCCGCGCGAGCCTGGGAGAGCATCGGGCGACAGGGTCCGCGGTGGGCGGCCGAGGCCGCGCGTGCCCTCTCGGCGAGCTGGGTGGCCCCCGAGGCGGTCGGCCTCGACGTGGGGGTGGCCTGGGCCCGCCGCCGGGACCTGCCGCTCTTGGAGGCTCGGCTCCGACTGGCACGTGGCCTCTGCGCGGCTCGCAGCGACGCCCGGGCGGGAGTCCGCGACCTGGGGCTGGCCCAGGACCTGGCCGACGGGGTGGGCGCGCGCCTGCTCTCGGGGCGGATCCGCTGGCTGCGATGCGGAGCCGGCATCGCCGAACGGGACGAGCTGGAGCGGGCCACGGTGGAGCTGGAAGGAGACGAGGGCTGGTGGGCTCGCGCCGCCCTGGCGCTGGCGGACGTGCTCGGCGAGGTCGAGCCGGGTCGGGCCCTGACGCTCGCTTCGGGGGCCCACGCCCGCTTCGTCTCGCTGGGCCTGGTCGAGCGCCAGCAGGAGGCGCTCGCGGTGATGGGTCGGCTGAGCGTCCTCGCTGGGACGAGCTGAGGGTCGCTGTCAGCGGCGCGTGCGCGCCAGCGCCCAGGAGGAGCGGAGCATCGCGCCCACCAGCTTGATCGGACCGATGTCGTCGGGGGCGCGGAGCTCTCCGGCGAGGTGTCGTCGCAGGGCCTCCCCCCGCCGGATCTTGCCGGAGGAGGTGCGGGGGAGGGTGCCGGGCGCCAGCGTGACGACTTCGTCGACGTTGAGACCCGCGACCTGGCGCACGGCGCGGGTGCATCGCTCGGGCAGGGCCTCGCGCTCGCCGCGCTGGACCTCGCGGGTGTGCTCCACGAAGAGCACCAGCTTCTCGGTCGGTGCCCCCTCCGGACGGTAGCTCACGGCGGCCGCGCAGCCGGTGCGCACGCCGGGTATCTGGTCCACCGCCTGCTCGACCTCGTGGGGCGCGTGGTTGCGGCCTCGCAGGATGAGCACGTCTTTCTCGCGGCCCGTCAGGTAGAGCCCTCCTTCGTGCACGAAGCCCCGGTCTCCGGTGTCGAGCCAGCCCTCGACGAGGCTGCGGGCCGTGGCCTCGGGGTCCTCCAGGTAGCCCTCCATCAGGCTGGGCCCGCGGGTCCACACCGTGCCCACCCGGTTCGCTCCGAGCACCTCGCCGTCCTCACGGACCTCCAGCTCGAAGGAGGGCAGGGGCCGACCGACGCTCACCAGCTCCACGCCGTCCGCTGCGACGACGGCCTCGCCGTCCGCTGCCAGGGCCTCCCGATCGAAGCGTGCTGTCTCGAAGGGGCGGTCGAAGGGGGTGAAGGTCACGGCCAGGGAGGCCTCGGACAGGCCATAGACCGGGGACAGGGCCTCCGGGCGCAGGCCCCAGGCGCCGAAGCGGTCCAGGAAGGCCCTCAGGGTGTCCGGGGCCACCGGCTCGGCGCCGTTCATCGCCACCAGCCACCGGGACAGGTCGATGCCCTCCAGCTCGCTGTCCTCGATGCGGTCGACGCACAGCGCGTAGGCGAAGTTGGGGGCGGTCGAGACGGTGGCGCCGTACCTCGACAGGGCCCGCAGCCACACGGCGGGACGGGTGACGAAGACCTCCGGGCGGATCAGGGTCAGGCTGCCCGGGTGGAGCAGGGCGGGCACGACGCAGCCGATGAGCCCCATGTCGTGGTACAGCGGCAGCCAGCTACAGCCGGAGTGCACCAGCCCGTCGACCTCGGGGAAGGTGGAGGCGATGGCGTCCTCGATGAGGCGGCCCTGGGCGAGGATGGCTCGATGGGACAGGGCCACCGGCTTGGGGTCCACGGTCGTGCCGCTCGAGAACTGCACGAGCCCGAGATGGTCGGGCGCCACCCGGACCTCGGTGGGCTCGCCGACGGGCAGCTCGTCGAGGGTGAGGCAGCCCAGGGGGGGGCGTCCCAGGGCGATGGCCTGACCGAGCACCCGTCGGACGGTGCGGTCCGTGAGCACCAGCTTCGCGTCGGCCAGCTCCAGCATGCGGGCCGTGCGGCGGTGGTACTCGTCCAGGCGACCGAGGCGCACCGGGGGGTAGAGCGGTGTCGGCACCGCCCCCGCCAGCAGGATGCCGAAGAAGGCGTCGAAGAAGTCCGGCGTGGTGGGGTAGACCAGGGCGACACGCTGGCCGGGCCGGATGCCGAGGGCCTGGAGCCGTCCGCAGACGGCCAGGGCCCGGGCCTGGACCTCGGGCCAGGGCATCCAGGTGGGCCGCTCCCGGCGATCGAGGATCCTCAGGCCCTTGGTGGAGCACTTCGCCGCTTCGGCCAGGGCCTCCCCGAGGGTCGTGGTCACCGTCCCTCTCCCGCCAGCCGCTCTCGGACCAGCCCGACGAGGTCCGCTGTGGTGACGATGCCCTCCTCGTCGCCCTCTTCGAGGCAGATCTGGAAGTGGTTCTCGGTCTCGACCACGAAGGTCAGCAGGCGGATGGAGTCCAGCTTCAAGACATCGACCAGCACGGAGTTCAGCTCCAGGATGCCCTCGTGGTCGAGATGTTCCATCGCCACGGACTGGAGTCCGGCCAGGATGTCGGTGTCGGTCATGGCCTCTCCGGCAGGAAGCGGGGACGCTGCCCCAGCGCGGCCTCATAGCCGCAGTGCTCGGTCAGGGCCCGCTCCTCGGCGCGGATGCGGGTCCGCAGCAGCAGTCCGTTGGCGAGGCTGAAGACGAGGGCCGTGAGCCAGGCGCCGTGCAGCAGCGGCAGCACCCAGAACTCGGCGATCACGGCGACGTAGTTCGGGTGGCGCACGAAGCGATAGGGCCCGAGGTCCGCCAGCGCCGGCAGGCCGGGAACCACGATCACCCGCGCGTTCCAGCGCTCGCCGAGGGTGTGGACGGCCCAGTACCGCAGACCCATCGAGGCCCCGAGGCCGATCCCACAGAGGGCGGCGAGGACGGGGTGGAAGGCGCGGTCCAGCCACAGGACCTCGGCGATGGCGGCCACGGGGAAGAGCGCGTGGAGCAGCACCATCGCCGGCCAGTGTCCTCGACCGACCTCCACGCCGCCGCCGGCCAGCGCTCTGTTGGCGTTGCGCCGGCTCAACCACAGCTCCGCCCCGCGCTCCAGGAGCACCGCCCCCCAGACCGCCAGGTAGAGGACCTGGCTCCCCGTCACCACTCGACCAGCACCATCTCGGAGCAGAAGGCCGGGCCCATCGCCAGGATCAGGCCCAGGGTGCCCGGCGCCGGCCGGTGGTCGCGGAGGGTGTCGCGCAGGCACATCAGCACCGAGGTGGAGCTGAGGTTGCCGACCTGGGCCAGGTGATCCCAGGTGGCCTGGAGCTGGCCGTCGTGGAGCTCCAGGCAGGACTCGAAGGCCTCCAGGACCTTCGGTCCGCCGGGGTGACAGACCCAGGAGCCGATGTCGGCCAGGTCGAGGCCCTGCTCGCCGAGGAAGGCGTCGAGATCGCCTCGCAGGTGGTCGGCCACCATGCGCGGCACGTCGGCGCTGAGCACCACCTTGAAGCCCTTCTCCGAGATGTCCCAGCCCATCACGCGCTCGGTGTCCGGGTAGAACACGCTGCGGGTGGCGAGCACGCGGGGGCCACGGGCCTGGCGCGCTGCGGGGTGATCGGCGCCGACGACGACCGCGCAGGCCGCACCGTCGCCGAAGAGCCCGGTGGAGATGAGGTTGGGGATCGAGAGGTCGTCCCGCTGCACGGTCAGGGAGCAGAGCTCCACGCTCAGCAGCAGCGCGGCCTGGTCGGGGAAGGCCCGGACGTAGTCCGCGGCGCGGGCGATGCCCGCGGCCCCGGCCACGCAGCCGAGGCCGAAGATCGGGACGCGCTTGAGGTGGACCGGGAGCTTCAGCCGGTTCATCAGCCGGGCTCCGAGGGCCGGCGTGGCGACCCCGGTGACCGTGACCGTGAAGAAGGCGCCGAGGCTCTCCACCGAGACTCCGGAGCCCTCCAGGGCCGCCTGGACCGCCCGGGCGCCGACGGCCTGGGCGACCCGGATCCAGTGGTCGTTGGACTCGCCGAAGGTGGAGATCTCGGCGTACTCGTCCATGGTGAGGGCGAGGTGACGTCCCCCCACGAGCACGTTCCGGTGCAGCTTCGCCAGCCGCCCGAGGTTGAAGTGGCGGCGTCCCCAGAATTCCAGGAAGGCCTCCAGGAGCTGGTCCTGGTCGTAGTAGTGGTCGGGAAGGGCGCACCCGACATCGGCGATGTGCAACGGTGGCTCCAGGTCGGCCGGGCACGTTATCGCCGGGGGGTCCGTCGGGCGAACCTCGGAGGGGAGCGATGGCGCTGACCTG
Organism: uncultured Enterobacterales bacterium; assembly: GCA_964501915.1. Classification (GTDB taxonomy): domain Bacteria; phylum Myxococcota_A; class UBA796; order UBA796; family CAJQPC01; genus CAYFPX01. Next base: position 23,586 of record CAZCVP010000005.1, on the reverse strand, counting down.
GGCGATCGAGCAGGACGTGGCCTGGCTGGAGCTGGACCACGGCAAGGCCAACGAGATGGGCTCGGAGCAGCTCCGGGGCTTCGAGCGGCTCTGCGCCGAGCTGCGGGCGCCGGCCCTGGTGACCTGGACGAAGCGCCGGTCGCGCAAGGGCACGCCGATCTTCATCGCCGGCGCCGACGTGACCGAGCGCTCGGGCTGGTCCGACGACCAGGTCCGGGCCCACGTGCGCTGGCAGCGGCAGGTCCTGGCCCGCGTCCGGTCGCTGCCCCTGTTCCACGTCGCGGTGGTCCACGGGGTCGCCCTCGGCTGGGGCACCGAGTACCTGATCGGCTGCGACTACCGGATCGCCACCGAGGGGGCCGTCTTCGGGCTGCCCGAGACCGGCCTCGGCATCCTGCCCGGCGCTGGAGGCACGGGAGAGCTGTGGGCCCTGGTCGGCGTGCCCCAGGCCCTTCGACTGGGCATGACCGGGGAGCGCATCTCCGCGGCCGAGGCCCTCCGCATCGGCCTGGTCCAGGAGGTCGTGCCCGATCTCGGCACCGGGCTGGAGCGAGCTCGCGCCCTGACGGCCCGGGTCGCCCGGAACAGCCCGACCGCCGTGGCGGCCTTCAAGCGGGCCGTGCTGGCCTCGGTGGGCCGGTCGAGGGTCGACCGGACCGAGCTCGAGGCCCGTGCCTACGAGCACTGCGTGGCCACGGGAGAGGCCGCCATCGGTCGCCAGAGCTTCGCTCGCATCCGCGCCGGCGAGGTGCCGGCCTGGGGAGCGCTGGATCCCTTCGAGCCGTGATCGTCGGGCTGCTGCTCTGGGCCTGCGGGAGCGGGACGCCGACGGCGACCCCGGAGCCGGCGGCCGACTGCGCCCTGGAGCCCTTCGCCGAGCTGCAGATCCCCTGCTGGATCGGCGAGGCCGAACAGGCCGCCGCGCGGGCGGACCCGGCCGCAGCGGATCGCGCCTGCTCCGAGCTGCCGCAGGGCCGCTGGGCCGAGGAGTGCGCCTTCCGGGTGGGGGAGGAGCTGGCCCGCTCGGGGAAGGTGGTCGAGGGGGTGGCCTTCTGCGGACGGGCCGCCCGCTACGCGCGGTTCTGCCTGACCCACGCGGCCTGGAGGCTCCGTCCCCAGCCGGGCTGGGTGCCCTCCGATCCGGCGGCGGGCGGCTTGCCTGCGGAGCTGATCGCGGCCGCGGCCCCCGGTCTCGCGGGATTGCCGCCCGTGCAGCGGGCCGAGGGCCTGGCGGCCCTGCGAGCGGGTCTCTGGCACCGCCTCTACTACGGCCAGGGCCGGGCCGATCCCGCGGCCGCGCTCGCGGCGGGATCGGAGGACGGTCCCGCGGCCCGATCGGCCTTCGCGCTGGAGGCCGTGCGCCTGCTCGCGCCCTGGGACCAGCCCCTGCCCGACGACCTGGTCGCCCGGGTGGCTCGGGCCTTCACGGGAGAGGACCCCGTGCCGGTCGGGGAGACGCTGCCGCTGGACCGCCGGGTCGGACGCTACAGCGTCGGCGCGCCGCCCCTGGAGCTCAGCGAGTGGGACACGGTGCCGACCTTCGGGGGGGGGACGAGGCTGGTCGCCCCGGTCCCGCTGGACGACCTCGCCGTGGCGACGACCGAGGCGCTCTTCTTCCGGGAGACCACGCCGGCCGAGGCCTTCTACCCGCTGCTGGAGGATCCCCGGGGTCCGGTGCGCTGGACCGCGGCCTGGCGGGCCACGGGACTGCTGAAGCCGGTCGCGGAGCGGCCCGTGCCCTTCGCCGAGCACGAGGATCCGCTCGTGCGGGTGCTCGCTCACCCCCCCAGCGTGCCACCGGAGCGGACCGCGACGCCGCCGGCCGAGCACGAAGTAGAGTGAACGGACCAGCGAGGCGATCCAGTGCGATCCGCACCGAGCTTCACAACGGCTGTGGCCATCGTCTGCGTCGTGGGGGTGGTCATCCCGGTGGCCGGCAGCCTGGTCACGACGCAGTTCGCGCCGGACTGGCGCCTGGAGGCGGTGCCGCTGCACTCGGTGGTGGAGGCCGGCGGTGGCCTGATCGCCCTGAGCGTGGCCGTCCTGCTGAGGGCCCGGCTGCGCCTCGGGGGCGAGCGGCATCCCGAGATCTGGATCGGTGCCGCCCTGGCCGGCATGGGGACCCTGGACGTCTTCCACGCCCTCGTGAGTCCCGGCCAGTCCTTCGTCGGGCTCCACAGCCTGGCCACCCTGGTCGGCGGGGCCTTCTTCGCCGGAGCCTGGGCGCCCTCCGAGGTCGTCGGTCGTGGGAGGCTCGACTCGCTGCCGCTGTTGGCGGGCACCGGGGCCCTCGGCCTGGCCGTCCTGATGCTCGCGGTCCCCTGGGTGGTTCCTTCGATGGTGGTCGACGGGGAGTTCACGCTCTTCGCCCGGCTGCTGAACCTCGTCGGCGGCCTGGGGTTCATCGCTGCGGCCTACCGCTTCCTCCGGGAGTACCGGGCGTCGGCGAGCTGGGACGACCTGCTCTTCGCGGTCCACTGCAGCCTCTTCGGGGCGGCCGGGATGCTCTTCGAGCTCTCCCGTCTCTGGGACGGTCCCTGGTGGTGGTGGCACGTCCTCCGCCTGACGGCCTATGTCGTCGCGCTGCTGTTCGTGGCCCTGAACTTCCGCTCTTCGCAGGAGCAGGTGCTGGACCTCAACCGCCTGCTGGACGAGGCCAACCGGTCCCTGGAAGACCACGTCGCGGAGCGCACGGCCGAGCTGGAGACCGCCAACGAGAGGCTCGAGGAGGAGGTCGCGGAGCGGTCTCGGCTCGAGCGGCAGCGCTGGGAGGCACGGCTCCAACACAGCCAGAAGCTCGAGAGCCTGGGGGTGCTGGCCGGGGGCATCGCCCACGACTTCAACAACCTGCTCGTCGGCATGCTGGGCAACGCCAGCCTGGCCCAGATGCACCTCGAGGAGGGTCACCCGGCACAGCGGCAGCTCGGCCGGATCGAGAAGGCCTCCCGTCGCGCGGCGGACCTGACGCGCCAGCTCCTCGCCTACTCGGGCAAGGGACGCTTCGTGGTCCGTCCGCTGGACCTGTCGAAGGCCATCCGGGAGATGATGGAGCTGCTGGAGTCCTCGATCTCCAAGAAGGCCGTCCTGCGGCCGGCCCTCGCCGATGGGCTGCCGCCGGTCGAGGTGGACGTCACCCAGCTCAACCAGGTCATCATGAACCTGATCACCAATGCCTCGGACGCGCTCGGGGGGAAGGCCGGGACCATCGACCTGGCCACGGGCGTGCTGGAGGCCGACTCCGACTACCTGGAGCACGCCGACTTCGGACAGGACCTGTCGGAGGGGACCTACGTCTTCCTGGAGATCACCGACAGCGGCAGCGGCATGGACGAGGCGACGAAGCTGAAGATGTTCGATCCCTTCTTCACCACCAAGTCCACCGGGCGGGGCCTCGGGCTCGCCGCGGCCCTGGGCATCGTGCGCGGGCACGGGGGGGGCATCCGCGTCTACTCCGAGGAGGGGCGCGGCACGGCGATCAAGGTCCTGCTCCCCAGCACGCCATCCGGCGAGGTGGCCTCCGAGCCCGAGATCTCGGGTCGCGGGCCGATCGTCCCAGGGGGCACCGTGCTGGTCGCCGACGACGAGGCCATCGTGCGGGAGGTCGCCCAGGACGCCCTGGTGCTGGCGGGCTTCGAGGTGTTGCTGGCCGTCGATGGCCCGAGCTGCATCGCGCGGTTCACGGAGGCCATCGACGACATCGACCTGGTGTTGCTCGACCTGATGATGCCCGGGCTCAGCGGTGAGGAGGTCTTCCGAGAGCTCCGTCGGCTCCGGCCCGAGGTCCGGGTGCTGCTCTCCAGCGGCTACAACGAACAGGAGACGTCCAGCCGCTTCCTGGGGCGGGACCTCTCCGGCTTCCTGCAGAAGCCCTATGCCTCCAAGGACCTCGTCAAGCAGGTCCGCGAGCTGCTCTCCCGGGAGCCATGAAGGTCCTCGTCACCCGGCGCATCCACCCCACCGGGACCCGGCTCCTGCGCGGCGCCGGGCTGACGGTGGACGAGCGGCACGGCGAGCGTCCCATCTCCCGCTCGGAGCTCCTGGACCGCGTGCGAGGCTGCGCCGGGCTCGTGCCGATGCCCACCGATCGGGTCGATGGCGCCGTCCTGGACGCCGGACCGGTGCGCGTGGTGGCCAACCACGCGGTGGGCACGGACAACGTCGATCTGGAGGCCGCCGCCGCGCGGGGAGTGGTGGTCACCAACACCCCCGGGGTGCTCACCGAGGCCACGGCGGACCTGGCCCTGGCCCTGATGCTGGCCGCCAGCCGACGGGTGGTCGAGGGAGACCGGATGGTGCGGCAGGGCCGGTTCCACGGCTGGGCCCCCGACATGCTGGTGGGGGCCGATCTGCAAGGTGCCGTCCTGGGTATCGTGGGCCCCGGGCGCATCGGGCGCGCCGTGGCCCGTCGGGCCGGGGCCTTCGGCATGGAGGTCATCACCCGCTCCAGGAGCGCCGGGGTCCCGCTGCCGGAGCTGCTGGCGCGGTCGGACGTCGTCTCCCTCCACTGCCCGCTGACGCCGGAGACCCGTCACCTGATCGGGGCCGACCAGCTTCGGGCCATGAAGGCCACGTCGGTGCTCGTGAACACGGCCAGGGGGCCCGTGGTGGACGAAGCGGCCCTGGCGCAGGCCCTGCGCGAGGGCTGGATCGCCGCGGCCGGGCTCGACGTGTTCGAGGAGGAGCCCCGGGTCCACCCGGGGTTGCTCGAGCTGGACAACGCCGTGTTGCTGCCCCACCTCGGCTCGGCGACCCGGAGCAGCCGCGAGGCGATGGCCCGCCTCGCCGCGCAGGGGGCGGTGGCGGTCCTGACCGGGGGCGTGCCGGAGCACCGGGTGGTCTGACCCGTCAGGGCACCTGCTGGCAGCGAAAGCCCAGGTCCCCGGCCACGAGGGTCGGGTCGACCTCGGCGTTCGAGGCGTCGCCCCGCCCCACGAGCAGCGGCCGGCCTTCGGCGGTCTGTCGCCACTCCCGGGCCACGCGCCCGCTCCCAGCGGCCGGCGAGGTGTCCGCTCTCGGCAAGCCGCCACGTCCACGGCAGTGGGCCCGGGCGGCGTACCAGCTCACCTGGACCACCGGCTCGTCGCCGCCGCGCCGGGAGGCGACCAGCGGCTCGTGGTCCAGCAGGTAGTCCCCCTGCGCTCGCGCCCTGCCCTGGACGGCGTCGCGGGTCCAGTCCGGGTGCTCGGCCAGCCAGGAGTCGAAGGCGGCCCGGCTCACGAGGGGCGGGTCGGGCTCGGGGCCCGACGCGAGCTGGCGGAGGATGCGCAGGGGCACCCGGTCGGCCTCGTCGTCGGAGGCGGGGGTGCGGTCCTGGCCCGGCCCGAGAGCCTCCACGGGGGGCAGGGGCATCTCGCTGCCCGTGTCCCCCCAGTCGGTCTCCAGGGTGGCCGGGTCGGGAATCCGGAGGGTCCTGGTGACGTCACCGGCACCGCACGGGACGTCCAGCGGGAGCTCGTAGGAGGCGCAGCCGGGGGGGCAGCCGCCGGCGAGCCCGCATCCCTCCCAGTTCTCCGGGCAGCGACCGGCCTGGACGAGCAGGCGCCAGGACCCCGGCACCACGCCTGCGGCCTGCCACGCCCCGTCGCGCTGCTTCGAGAGTGTCGGGGCCTCGTCGCCGAGCAGTGCCAGGCTCAGGGGCCGCCAGCCGGTCTCGTCGCTCACCTCCAGGGTCAGCCCGACGGGCGAGGGCTCCGGGGCGGCGCCCACGGCGACCACGAGCTCGACCTGCCCCCGGCCCGGCGCCACCTCGACCTCCCAGGCCTGGGCCAGGCAGCAGGCGCCACAGTCCTCTCCGGGACAGCGATCGGGGCGGCAGCCGACACCGGCCAGGGCCACCAGGTGATGGGTGCCCGGCTCCAGGCCGCGCCAGGTGGTTCCCTCGTCTGCTGGATAGCCTCCGAGGGTCAGGGCCAGGGGCTGGGCCGGGGCCGGTCCGGTGACCGACACCTCCAGGTCCCGGGACGTCTCACCGGGCACCAGGGCGAACAGCCCCGCCGCCGCCACCAGGACGCCGAGCGTGACCAGGCCGAGGGTGCGGGTCGTCCGGCGTTCCGCTGGCGGGGGTGGCTCCGGGTCCGGCTCGTCGCTCGGGGCGGTGGGAGGCGTGTCCGGGGGACCGGCGATACGGACGAACTGCGTCGGCGCGGGCTCGCGGCCCCTGGCTGGTGGGCCGGTGCGGGGCTCACCGTCGTCCAACATCGCGGCGACGTCGGCCGGACGCACGAAGAGGGTCTCGCCGGGGTTGCAGCGCAGCAGCGCGCTCCGGACCTTGCCGAAGTGGCCGGGGCGGGCCTCGGGCGAGGCCGCGGTGAGGGACCGCACCACGCGACGCAGGGTGGGGCCCACGTCTTCGCCGGGGTCGAGGTTCGTCCAGGAGGCCTTGCGCTCGAGCAGCTCCGAGGGCCGGACGTCGGTGCCGTCGGGGTCGGAGAAGGCCCGGCGCCCGGTGAGGCACTCGAACAGCAGGATGCCCAGGGCGTAGAAGTCCCAGGACAGGTCCTCCTCGGCGCCCTCGAAGGCCTCCGGGGGCAGACAGCGCGGCGACCCCAGGAGCTGGTTCGGGCGCGTGAGGCGGGAGTCGCCCGCCTCCAGGGCGATGCCGAAGTCGAGGAGCTGGATCGGTCCGGAGACGGGCACGAGCACCGTCTCGGTCTTCAGGGAGCGGTGGAAGACCCCGCGCTCGTGGAGGTAGGTGAGGGCCTCGGTGAGCTCCAGGCCCACCTGGATGACCTGGTCTTCGGGCAGGGGGGCCCGCCCGAGGAGGTCGGAGATCGGGGTCCCCTCCACGTGGTCCGTGACCACCGCCAGCGGCTCGTCGAGGGCCTCGACGAAGCGAGGCAGGCTGGGGTGGTCCAGGCCGGCGAGCAGCTCGACCTGGCGCTGGAAGCGCCGGACGGATCGGGACCCCTCGGGGGTCCCCCAGATCTTGACCTCGACGGTCTCGGCGCTGCCCCCTGTGCCCTGACACAGGTAGGTCCTGCCCGACCAGGAGCCCCGGAGCTCTCGGAGTACCTCGTAGGGGCCGATCCACTCACCGGGTTCCAGCACGCCTCACTCCCCGACCGACATGTCCATCGCCTCCAAGCCAACAGCCTGTGACCAGCGGACGCCGCGAGCATGGCATAGGATGACGAGTGTTTGAGGCCGGGACCAGGATCGGGCGCTGGGTGGTCGAAGCATCCCTCGGCGCGGGGGGCATGGGCAGCGTCTACCGCTGTCACAACGCCGACGCGCCGCGCATCAAGGCCGCCGTAAAGGTGCTCTCTCCGCACAGCATTCCCGACGCCCACCAGCGCTTCGTGAGGGAGGCGGAGATCCTGTGCCGCCTCGACCACCCGCACATCGTGCGCGTGCGCGACATCAGCATCTCGACGTCGCCGGCCTACCTCGTCATGGAGCTGGTGGAGGGGCGGAGCCTGGAGGGGCACCTGTCCGAGGGCGCCATGGAGCTGTCCATGGCCCTGACCGTGGTGGAGCAGCTCGCGGCGGCCCTCGGCCACGCCCACGAGCAGGGCATCTGCCACCGGGACGTGAAGCCGGCGAACGTGCTGGTGGACAAGAACCACAACACGCGCCTGGTCGACTTCGGCATCGCCGTGGAGGAGGGCTCGGCCCGCCTCACCCGGACCGGCTTCATGGCCCCGGCCACGGTCATCTACGCCCCGCCGGAGTGGGTCGCGGGCGAGAGTCCCAACCCGGTGAGGTGGGACGTCTACGGCCTGGGGGTGGTCGCCTTCGAGTGCCTCACGGGGCTCCAGGCCTTCCCGGTCGACAACAGCACCTCCGCCCGGCAGCAGCTCCTGAAGCTGGCGCTGAGCAAGCAGGACCACCAGCCCCTCGATCCCGGCCCGGCGTTCGAGGACGCGCTGCGCTCGCTGGTGATGGGCATGACCCACCCCGTCGCCGAGGAGCGGGTTCCGAACATGCTGGTGGTGCTGCAGGCCCTGGAGGCCCTCGGCCACACCCAGATGATGACCGGCAGCGCCTGGCCCGGCCTGCCGGCGGCGGTCACGCTCGCGCCACCCCCCACGGTGTCCCCCTTCACGGCTCCGCGCCCCACCGGGCTGGAGGCCCCCGCTGGGGTCCGGGCGGCCTCGGGAGCGCCCCAGCCGCTGTCGACGGGAGCCCCTTCGACCGGGGCCCCCGCTCCGCCGCCCCAGGTGGTCGACACCCTCAGCCCGCGCTCCCCCGCGGCCGCCTCCGGTCCCCCGCGGGCCACCACCACCGGGTCGCCGGCCGACACCCTGGGTCACTTCCTCGCCGAGTCGCCCCCCGGGGCGGCGCCGGGCCAGGTCGCGCCGGACACGGAGGATGTGTCGGCGACCTTCGGTCCCCGGCGCCGCAGTCGCCGGCCGCTCTGGATCTCGCTGGCGGTCCTGGGAGCCGTGGTGGCCGGGCTCGCCGGGGTGTTCCTGCTGCCGTCCGAGCCGTCCCGGGAGGTGGCGCCGGCTCCGAGGCCGATCGCCACACCGCCTGCGCTCGAGGTCCAGGACCCCGTGGAGGAGCCGGTGGAGGCCGCCCAGGAGCCCGCGGTCGAGCCCATCGCCCCGGCCGAACCCGCCGCCCAGCCTGCGGCGGCACCCGCGCCGGCAGCCTCCGAGGAGGCCGGTCGGCCCGAGCCCGCGTCCCAGCCGGCCGAGGAGCCGCCGGAGGAGCCCGTCGCCGAGGTCCCAGAGCCCGCCCCCGAGGAGCCCGCCCCCGAGGAGCCCGCTCCGCGGCCCGTCCACACGGCCCAGCCTGCGCCCGCCACCGCCCGCGTGCTGCCCGCCCCGCTGTCGGGCTCTGCGAGCCGGATCGCCAGCACCGGCAACATCTCGTCCCTGCGGGTGCGCAACACCACCACGCTGAAGTCCCAGGGCGTCGGCGAGGCACAGCCCGGCCGCTACAGCCTGGAGTCGGTGACCTTCCAGTCCGGGCTCACCATCCGACCCGAAGGCGTGTCCTTCCAGCTCGAGGAAGGCGCCACGGTGAGGGTGCGCTGCGACGAGATCTTCGGCCGGTGCGAGGCGCGCTGAGCCCACTGCGGACCCGTCCCGCCGGTGGCTCGTCGACAGCCCGCACCGGGCATGCCCGGTGTAGGATGCCGCCGCGAGGTGAGGGACATCTCTGCCGCTCTGCTGGCGCTGCTCACGGCGGCCTACGGGGCCTGCCCGACTCCCCCCGGTCAGTTCCAGGAACACCTGGAGGCCGCAGACGCCAAGCTGCGTGGCGGGGACGTGATGGGGTTCGTCGAGAGCCTGGAGGTCATCCAGTGGGACCTGGAGTGCCTCCTGGACCCGATCTCGGCCGACGAGGCCGCAGCCCTGCACTTCATGACCGGCATGAGCCGCGGCATCGAGGGGGACCTGGACGCAGCCGTCCGCTCCTTCGCCGCGACCCGAGAGCTGGTGACCGCGTTCACGCCCCCCTTCCTCCCTGCGCCTGGCCACCCGCTCCGCGACGCCTGGGACCGGGCAGCCCCGGGGCTCGTGGTGGCGGAGTCCCACACCCTGCCGCTGGACCCGGGCGTGAGCTGGGTCGTCGATGGGCGCTTCGGGACCTGGTCGGTGCCCTCCCACCGGGCCGCCGTGGTCCAGCGACT
>CAZCVP010000005.1:0-13996 GCA_964501915.1 uncultured Enterobacterales bacterium | reverse complement strand
GGGGGGGGGGGGGGGGGGGGGGGGGGGCTGCGGCCCGGGGGGGGGCCCCCCCCCCGGGGCGGCGGGGGCCCCCCCCCCCCCCCCGGACGCCGGCTGGCTGGTGACCTGGTACGTGGACCGGGAGGTGCCCCAGGAGCTTCGAGGCGAGATCGAGGTCCGGGGCGAGCCGGTGGCGGAGAACGTCGAGCCGCCGCCCGACGAGGCGGCCACGGCGACCCCCGCCGAGCCCGTTCCGATCGCCACGGCGGAGGCCGTCCCCGAGGACAGCGAGGGTCGGATCTGGAAGATCATGGGCTACGGCGGCGGTGCCGCCCACCTGGGCGGCGGCATCGTCTCCTTGGCGACCTGGCAGGTCTACTGCGGCGGCCTGACACCCTGCGAGTACGCCGACCGCATCCCGGAGGGCGCGGCGAGCGGTTGGCTGTGGGCCAACCGGATCGGGGTCGGTGTGGCCTGGGCCGGCGTGGGCCTGGAGGTGGCCATGGGGGTCGGGCTCGTGGTGCGGGCCAGGCTCCGATGATCGCGCCGGGTACCGCCCTGGGCGCCTGGATCGTCGAGCGCCCCCTGGGCCGGGGTGGCATGGGCTCGGTCTACCGCTGCAGCCACCGGGACCTGGCGACGCTGAAGGCCGCGGTGAAGGTCCTGGAGGTCGGCAACATGCCCACCGCCCTGGAGCGCTTCCGACGGGAGGCCCACCTGCTGACGCGGCTGGATCACCGCAGCATCGTGCGCGTTCGCGACGTCGCGCTCTCCGGGACCCCGGCCTACCTGGTGATGGACCTCGTCGAGGGGCGCTCCCTGGACGGCTGGGCGAGCACCGGTGGCATGCCGCTGGATCGCGCCGCGCTGCTCGGCAGCCAGGTCGCCAGCGCCCTCGGCCACGCCCACTCCCAGGGCGTCGGTCACCGCGACGTCAAGCCCGCCAACGTGATCGTCGGCCCCTCCGGTCGGGCCGTGCTGGTGGACTTCGGCATCGCGGTGCTCGAGGGGTCGACCCGGCTCACGCGCACCGGGCACCTGTCCCCGGCCACGGTCATCTACGCGCCCCCGGAGTGGATCAGCGACCTCGGGTCGGAGGTGGAGCGCTGGGATGCGTACTCCCTCGGCGTCACCCTGGTCGAGCTGGTCACGGGCAGCCTGCCCTTCGAGGTGCCCAACGAACCCAGCCCGCTGAAGCAGGCGCTCCAGCTCGCGCTGAACAAGCGGGAGCACCCCGCCCTCGACCCGGGACCCCGCTTCCCCGAGGAGCTCCGGGAGATCGTCCGCGCCCTGACCTGGCCCGATCCAGCACGCAGGCTCTGCGACATGGAGCAGGTGGAGACCCGCCTCGCCGACATCGCTCGGACGGCCGCCGAGACGCCCTCGGAGCGTGCCCGGTCCCGGGTGCGGGTCGCCCAGCCGGCCGTGGACCTCCGCGGGGAGACCGTGATGTCGCCCAGTCTGCCCCCGGGTGGGGGGCACCCGACTCCCCCACCGCTGCAGGGCCTGCGCCCTCGGAATCCCGAGAGCCTGCCCGGCACCGGCCCGCGAGGTGGCTCGCCCCCGACCTCCAGGAGGCGCCTCTACGTCGCCGGACTGCTCGTGCTGCTGGGGGTGCTCGGGTTCGCCCTGGCGGCCTGCGCCTTCTCGATCCCACGGGAGTCGATCGAGATCCGCGAGGCCCTCCAGTACATCGCCTCTCCGCGCACCGGCTGGAGCGACGTGGCGGTCGGGGAGTCTCACGCCTGCGCGGTGGGGGGCGATGGAAGCGTCTACTGCTGGGGCTGCAGCAGCGCGGGGGAGGAGTGCGACCGGGTCGACGCGGACTACCGCACGGTGGCGACGGGGGATCGGCATAGCTGCGCCCAGCGGGAGGACGGCGTGCTCTCCTGCTGGGGCGAGGACCAGTCGGGCTCCGTCGACGGGCCGGAGGGCGTGGACGCCCTGGTCGTCTCCGGTCGGCGGACCCTGGTCGCGGGCGAAGCCTTCACCTGCGCCATCGACACGGACGATCGCCCGGTCTGCTGGGGACTCCCCTCCGAGGTGGTCGACGGCGCGCCGTCGATCGACCTCGTGGAGCTCACCGCGGGGTGCGACCACGTCTGCGGCCTCACCGACTCCGGCGTGTCGGTGTGCTGGGGAGAAGGCGAGGATGGCCAGCTCGATCTGCCCACAGGCGTGCGCTTCTCCCAGCTCGCGGCGGGCTGTCGCCACACCTGTGGGCTCGACCTCGACGGCACCGTGCACTGCTGGGGCAAGAACTCCTACGGACAGTCCGTCCCCCCGGCCTTCGAGGAGGAGCGGGTGGAGTGGATCGCGGCCGGCGGCACCCTGAGCTGCGCGATCCTCGACACCGAGGACGTCACCTACAGCGGCAGCCCCACGCTCTCCTGCTGGGGGGGCGGCCTGGCTGGGCTGGGCCAGGCCTTCGTCGCCCACCACTACGCGAGCGTGGCCCTCGGCAAGGCGGTCGGCTGTGGCCTCACCGGTGCCGGTGAGCTGATCTGCAGCGAGGGGGCCCCCACCTGCGACTGCGGGTCCTGCGTGACGGACCACGGCCTGAACGAGTGCCGTGGGCCGGAGGGCGAGTCGAGCCTGTCCTACCCGCCGTGAGTCCGGCGCGGCGAGGTGGGGTGCTGCTGTGGTCCTCCTCCTCGCCGGTGTGACCCTCCGGTCAGAACGCCGGTGCGACCTGGATGTGGCAGCCCCCCCACCCGGGGTGTGCAGGTCCGCACACCGGGCCGCTTTGATCCGGGTCAGCAACCTGGCGGGACGTTACCCGGCGGTAACGGCAGGATCCGTCGGTTGTTACCGCCCGGTGACCCTCCGGTGGGTCGCAAGTGGGGGAAACCACTCAGCTTCTTCGGGCTCGTCCATGGCACGGAGTCTGCAAGGCCCGAGACGGAGCGATCTGTCGGTCCGACGAGCGTGAGGAGACAGCGATGAGCATGGACGGCGAGGGCGTTGCCGGCATGTGGCCGTCGCGTCGGTTCCCCGGATCGGTGCCGCCTCCGAGCCCCTCCTGGTCGGTCCTGGGCGGGGGGGGGGGGGGGCGTGATCGCTCTTCCTGTTGAGGCCGGAGCCCTCGAGACCGCCGTGAGGGGTCGAAGGGGTACCCGGAGGATCGGATTCACGCCTCGGCAGCCCTGTCGGGACCCCACCCGCGCCAGCCGTGTGCGCTGGTGGGAGGGTCTCGGCGTCGGGAGGGGGTGCCGAGGCGGGCCGTCCTGAGCAGTCGTAGCGGTTGATCGGGGGCGACCCGCCTCGCCCCCGGTCAGCCTGCCACGCGGTCTCGAGGGAGAGCGACGAAAGCCCGGCCCGCCCGTGAAGTCAGGGTCAGCACCCACGGGTGGACCGGGACTTTGTCGGGTCGACAGCGAGGGGTCTGGGGAACCCTGCGCTGGGGACCGATCCCAGTGCCACCACCGTATCGAGGCACCAGGCCAAAAAATGTCCGGGGGTGGCCGAGGGGTGCGGCCGTCGATAGGTCACCGGCGGATGGAGAGCCGCGAACAGCGCTGGCAGCGCCTCGAGAGCGAGACCTTCGACGTGCTGGTGATCGGCGGCGGAATCACCGGTGCCGGTGCGGTCCGGGATGCGGCGCTGCGCGGCCTCAAGGTGGCCCTGATCGAGGCCGTCGACTTCGCCTACGGCACCTCCTCGCGGTCGTCGAAGCTCGTCCACGGTGGCCTGCGCTACCTGGAGCACGGCGAGTTCTCCCTGGTCTTCGAGGCCGTCAGCGAGCGGCGGGTGCTGCAGAACATCGCCCCCCACCTGGTCAACCCTCTGGGCTTCCTGTTCCCGATCTACGCCTCCTCCAAGCGGGGCGTGAAGACGATCCGTGTGGGACTGTGGCTCTACGACGGGCTCTCCCTGTTCCGGTCGCCCAAGCTGCACCGCACCCTGTCCCGGCAGCAGGTCCAGGTGGAGGAGCCGCTGCTCAACATCGACGAGCTGAAGGGCTGCCCGCTGTACTACGACTGCGCCACCGACGACGCCCGCCTCACCCTGGAGACGGTGCTCGACGCCGCGGCGGCGGGGGCGGTCAACATGAACCACGCCCGCGTCCAGAGCCTCGTCCGCAGTGGCAAGGGTCATGTGTGCGGCGTGGTGGTGCGCGATCAGCTCGCAGAGCGCACCGCGACCGTTCGCGCCACCACCGTGATCAACGCGACGGGTCCCTGGACGGACCGCACCCGCAGCCTGGGCATGGGCGGCAGGACCCTGTTGCGCCCCACCAAGGGCGTCCACATCGTCGTGGACAAGGAGCGTCTCCACCTCAACAACGCCGTCGTCATGCGGCACCCGGGTGACGCCCGGGTGATGTTCGGCATCCCCTGGGGGGACCGCGCCTACATCGGCACCACCGACACCGACTTCGAGGGCGACCCGGCCGACGTGGCCGCCACGGGTGAGGACGTCGACTACTGCCTGGAGGTCGCGGCGCACTTCTTCCCACGGGCGGAGCTCACCCGCGACGACGTCATCGCCACCTGGGCCGGGCTGCGCCCCCTCATCTCGGAGGACGCCGAGGACGAGTCGGCCGTCTCGCGGGAGCACGAGATCGTGGTCGACCCCGACGGCCTGATCACCGTCGCCGGCGGCAAGCTCACCACCTACCGCCGCATGGGGGCCGAGATCGTCAGCCGTGCCCTGGAGCTGATGGCGCTGCTCGGAGAGCTGCCCGAGGGGGTCCGCGACGCCCACACCGGTCGTGAGCCCCTGCCCGGTGCCGTGGGCTGGCCGGAGGACGACGACCACGAGGTGGTCGCCAACCAGGCCATCGAGGCGGGCGAGGGTGAGGTCTCGGCTGAGCTGGCCCGGTACCTCGTGGACCGGTACGGCACCCGGGGCATCGACATCGCCGCGGTGATGGGCGCCGAGCCCGCGCTCTGCGAGCCCCTCGTCCAGGGTCGCCCGGAGCCCCTCGCCCTGGTCGACTGGGCGGTCGGCAAGGAGCTCGCGGCCACGGTGTGCGACGTGCTCCTCCGCCGCACCCAGGTCTTCTTCCGCGACCACGACCAGGGCCTGGGTGCCGCCGAGCGTGTCGCCGAGCGCATGGCGGAGCTGCTCGGATGGTCGGAGGAGCGTCGCATCAACGAGGTCCTGTCCTACCAGCAGGAGGTCGCCAGGAGCAGGCGATGGCGTTCCGACTGAGACCTTCGAGGGCCGGGGAGGGCCTGCTGGCGAGTCGCCGTCTCCGGGCTCTCGCGGACGCCGTCCGGCCGGAGTCCGCGGGCTTCACCGCCGCCTGCACCCGGGCCCTGCGTGCCCTCGAGGGCGGCGCCATCCCGACCGAGCTCCTGGCGCCCGGGACCCGCATGCTCGCGCGCGGCGTGCTCACCTCCCGGGTGCTCTCGGTGGGCCGGGACCGTCCCTGGCCCCACGCCTTCGTGCGGCAGATGGACCCCGAGGATCCGGGCTTCCTGCCTCGCTCGCTGGTGCCGGTCCACCTGAACCAGAACTACCGCGACTGGACCACCCTCGGGCTTCCCGGACGGGCCGACGAGGCCATCGTCGACACGGGGGGCTGGCTGACCCCCTTCCGCGACGGCCCCTCGATCGCCGTCTGGGTCGGCGACGCCCGGAACTTCTACACCCTCGGTCCCCTGCCCGGCTGGGGTCGCGACGACGGCGTCGAGCTGCGCCAGGAGCGGCTCTACGACGGCCCCGTGGTCCGCACCAGGGCCCGCCGGGCCGACGTGGAGGTCCGCGTCGATGCCTTCCCGGTCGTGGTCGACGGCAGGCTGGCCTTCGGCATCACGACCCGGGTGCGCATGCTCGCCAAGGCCACCCGGCCGGTGCGGGTCGGCTTCGCCATCCGGGCCGCCAACCCGGAGGGTGTCGCGCCGCTCTTCCACCTGGAGCGGAAGGAATCGGGCTGGTGGATCGCCGACGGGCGGCCGCTGATGTTCGTGCCTCACCGGGGCGACGAGGTCCACGTCTCGACGTGGAACGACGGCGACGTCTACGCCAAGGTCGGAGGCGTCTGCCGGGACTCCCGCGGGCGCCCCCAGCCGCTGGAGGACCGCACCGAGGTCCACTGCCTCGTTGGACAGGCCCACGGCGTCGAGGTCTACCGGACGAACCTCAGTCGTGGAGAGACCTTCAAGCGCACCGCCTACTGCGCCGCGGACGAAGAGATCGGCGAGGTCATCCGTCGCTCGTCCACCACGCGGCTCTTCTCCGGCATGCGGGCCGACTGGGAGGGCCACCTCCGGGCGGGTGCTCGCATGACGGTGCCGGTCCACGACCGCCTGCTGAGAAGCTGCCGCGCCACCCTGCTGGCGCTCTGTGACGGCGAGAGCATCACCCCCGGCGCTTCGACCTACCACGCCTTCTTCTACCGGGACGCCGCGAGCATGCTCGGGGCCCTCGGGCGCCTGGGCTTCAGCCGGCGTGTGGCCGAGGTCCTGTGGACCTACCCGGGACGCCAGGCCCGCAACGGAGCCTGGCTGAGCCAGGGCGGCGAGTGGGACGGCTCCGGCGCCGCCATCTGGGCCCTGGTGGACCACGCCCGGCTCACCGGGGACCGGGAGTCCCTGCGCCCGGTCTTCCCCCACCTGGTCCGGGCGGCCCGCTGGATCATGGCCACCCGTCAGGACGGCATGATGCCGCCCGGGTGGTCGGCGGAGCACCTGGGGCCGGCGGATCGCTACTGGTGGGATGCGCTCTGGTCCTGCGCGGGGCTCCGGGAGGCCGCCTTCGCCGCCCGCTGGCTCGGTCGCCCCAACGAGGAGCGCACCTTCCTGCTGGACCACGGCACCTGGCTCGACGTGCTGCGCGCACGCATGGGGGAGGGCCCCGTCGGTGCCGCACCGGGTCGCCGCCTGGACTCCGCCTCGGTCTCCGTGCTGGCGGCGACCTGGCCGCTGGGGCTGATGTCGGGCTCGGAGCCGGCCATGGCCTCGACCATGCGCTGGCTGCTCGAGCACTGCATGGTCGAGGGGGGCCTCTTCCACGACGTCGGGCACGCGGGCGTGAACCCGGCCCTGACCTGCGCCCTGGCACAGGTACGGCTCGCGGCCGGGGAGCCGGGGGCCGTGGAGCACCTGGAGACCCTGGCCGAGCACGCGCGCGGGCCGGGGGTCTGGCCGGAGGCCTTCCACCCGCTCCGCGGCGGTGTGATGGGAGAAGGGGATCACGGTCTCGCGGCCGCGGAGGTGGCGATGCTCTGTCGCAACCTGGTCCTCTGGGAGGACGGCTCGACGCTCCACCTCTTCCGCGGCACGGACCGGCGGTGGTTCCTGGGGGAGACCCTGTTCGAGGGAGCCCCCACGCGCTTCGGGCCCGTCGACCTGCGGTCGGGCGGGGGTCGCGTCCAGCTCAGCGGGCGCTGGAGGGAGCGTCCCAAGCGCCTGGTCTGGCACAAGCCCGACGGCGAGGAAGGCTGCCTGGTCGTCGATGGCATCGAGCACCGCGGCACGGGGTCGACCCTCGAGATCGGCTGACCGGATAGGCGGAAGCCCATGACCGTCCTCCTCCTGCTGGGCTGCGTCGACCCGCCCGCCACCACCGGCGACAGCGCCATGGACTCCGGTCCGGAGACCTGGTACCTGGCCTTCCGCTCCGTGTGCCCGGGCGGGGCCCCCCTGAGCGCCCAGGTGGCGGTCTTCGACGACCCGGAGCAGGACCTGAGGCTGTCCGGCTCGACCGACGCCCACGGTGGCTTCTGCGGTCTCGTGCCGCTGGATCCGGAGGGCGTGTACCGGGTCGAGTGGACCCTGCCCGGCGCCGCGGGCTGCTTCGCAGGAGAGTGGGGCATCACCCAGGCCACCCACCCGGACTGGTGGCGCCGGGGCGGCTGTCCCGAAGAGGCCTCTGCTGTCTGGACGGCGCCGTCCTGCGAGGATCCGGAGGTGCTCGAGAGCTGCTGGGGATGACCGAGCGGGGACACCACAGGCTCAAGGACCGACCGCCTCGGTCCGACAGGTGGGGGTGTGAGAGCAGGATGCCGAGCACTGGAGCGGCTGTGGGGGTTGTCCCGCTACCGCCGCCGTGGCCGAGTGGGTAGTCTAGGGGGGAGGTAGCGGGTGACGGGTCCCAGGGCGGGCAGGGCACCGGCGCAGGCATGGACAAGGGGACCATGGAGTGGATGAGTCGCAGGCTGGACCAGCCGCTGGAGCTCTACGTCCTGCTCGGCGAGCAGCCCACCGACGCCATGGCCCGGTGGATCGACAAGACCCAGATGAACGTGCTCGCCCGCGAGCGACTCCCCCTGGACGAACCCCTGCGGGCCTACCTGGACGTTCGGGCCTTCAGCCGCCAGGTCGAGGTGGAGCTGATCTGCCGGGAGTGCGCTCGCCCCCCCGACGGGTCGAGCCGGAGCTGGATCCACCTCGCCGACTGGCGAACCGTCGACCCGGGCGACGACGAGTGGCTCCAGGAGCGGCTCTACGCGCTCAACCCCGCCCTGGGCATCGAGCAGCTCCCCTCCGCGTCCACGAGCCGGTCACGCCGCAGGGGCTCGCGCTCCAGCACCACGGGCTCGGGGAGTAGCTGGAGCGCGCCGCCCCACCCCCAGCACCAGGCCCTGTTCAACGCCGCCGGCGCCGATGTGGCCGCCAGCCTGCTGGTGCGCCTCCGCGACCAGCGCGAGCTGGTCTGGTCCGTGCGGCTCGACGTCGATGCCCTGGACGTGAGGCTCCGCATGGCTGCCCCTCCTCCGGAGGGCGTGGACCTGCTGCTGCTGATCGAGTTCCCCGACGGCGCCTACGTCCAGGCCGCGGCGCGGGTCCTGCGGGAGCGGAAGGGGCGTGTGCTCCTGCGGGTCCCGAAGCTGTCGGCTGCCGATCTCGCCGTGCTGCACCGGGCCCTCAAGTAGATCCGGGTCGCCCTGGTCCCTGCGACGCGGCCTCAGCATCACCCCGAGCAGGACCTCCAGCCGGACCAGGCTCGTCCCTGGGGTCGAGGACCTCCCGCCGGGTCTTCGCTCCTCCTGCGTCATCATCGCGTACCTCGGTGCAATGTCGGTGGAGTGGTGAGGCCCGACGGCCCGACGCACGGGCTCCCGCCGCCGCACCGCGCGGGCTATCGTTCTGGGACCTCGGACCCTGCGCCGCCCGATCTCGCCCCCACGAGGCCCCCATGTCCAAGTCCCTCTCCACCCAGCTCGCCCGCGTCCGGGAGGCCCACGACGCCCTGCGAGGGGCCATCGCAGCCCTCGATCCGCACCTCACCCCCAGCGGGGAGCCCACCAAGCTCACCCGCCAGTGGGTCCGCTTCTGCCGGGACCTGGAGGAGCACATGGAGCTGGAGGACGCGCAGGTCCTGCCGGCTCTGTCGGCGCTCTCGGAGGGTCGGGAGCCCGAGGTGGAGGCCTACGAGGAGCACCTGCTGTCGATGGGCGCCGAGCTGGAGATCATGCGCACCGTGGCGGGGGCGATGGCCGACGTGGCTGGCCTGGCCGGGGACCAGGAAGCAGAGCTCCGGGCGCTGCTCGCCCAGCTCGAGGAGCACGCCCGCCGGGAGGAGGAGGACCTCTTCCCCCTGGCGATGGAGATGCTCGAGGCCTGGCAAGAGAGCGTCCAGGTCGCCGAGGACACGAGCTGGAAGGCTCCCGAAGAGGTCATCCGCAAGACCCGCGGCGTCTGCCACACCTGCAGCCAGATCGTGCCGGCCCAGGTCGTGCGCAACGGCCAGATCGCCAGCCTGGAGAAGCACTGTCCCGACCACGGCGTCAGCGTGCAGATCCTGTCCCGTGCGGCGGACTACTGGGCCGATCTCGACCGCTTCTACTTCAAGGTCAACGAGGAGAGCTACGACCAGCGCGACTTCATCGTGCGCATGACCGAGCGCTGCAACCTCGACTGCCCGATCTGCCTCGCCAAGGCCAACACCGAGGACACCCCGGACCTGGACCTCGACGGCCTGGAGAAGCTGTTGTCCGAGCGGCGGGGCATCAAGGTCGACCTGATGGCCGCCGAGCCCACCCTGCGGGAGGACCTCGAGGACTGGATCCGCAAGGTCAAGGCCACCGGCAACATCGCCGCGCTCCACACCAACGGCCTCAAGCTCGCCGATCGCGCCTACGCCGAGCGCATCAAGGCCTCGGGGGTCGACGAGGTCTTCGTCCAGTTCGACGGCTTCGACGAGGAGGCCCACATGGTCCTGCGGGGTCGCCCCCTGGTCAAGGCCCGCATGGCGGCGATGAAGAACCTCCGGGACCTCGGCATCGCCACCTCGCTGATCGTGGTCATCGCCCGGGGGCTGAACGAGGCCGAGGTGGGCAAGACCTTCCGCTTCGCCCTGGAGCCGGAGAACGCGCACATCCGCGAGGTCTTCTTCCTCGGACTGCGCGTCCTGGGGAGCGCCCGGGACGCGCTGAGGCGGGAGGACGACTCGCTGTTCAACATGGCGATGATGCCCGACGAGCTCATCGACCTGCTGTGCGACCAGGAGGAGCGCATCCACCGCGAGGACATCCGGCTCTTCAACCGGGTCTACTTCTCGATGCTGTCGGCCTTCCGGGTCAAGAAGTGCCTCTACGTGCAGCACTACCTGGTGGATCGCGACGGCAAGGGCGACATGCGGCCTGTCGCCGACCTGCTCGACCTGGAGGCCCTGGGAGAGGCCTCCGACAAGTACGCGTCGCTGCTGGAGCGGCATCCCCGGCTCGCCCGGGCCCGCTTCCTCGCCGCGCTGGCCCGCCAGGGTGTGAACCAGGAGACGCTGCGCATCCTGCTGGACCTGGTGCGGCTCCAGCAGCTCTTCCGCACCGGCATGAACCTCAAGCAGGTGCCGCGGCGCTTCCTGCTGCTGGGGTTCATCACCGCCTGTGATCCGCACAACTTCGACAGCCAGGTGGCGATCAACTGCGGCAAGGGGGAGCTCAGCGTCGACGGTGGCTTCGTGGACAGCGGGGCCGTGGCCAACGTGGACCGGGAGCGTCGCTTCGACGAGACCGATCTCGTGCCCGGGGAGTTGAAGCGGCAGGCTCGGGAGGAGCGGAAGGAGCGGTTGTCGGGAGGGGAGTGAGTCCTTCACCTTCGAGCGCCGGCGAGTGTCGGTCTCGCGGACGTTCGTACGGCAGCCACCTCGGTGCACACCGTCGGAACCTCGATGGCGACGGCCTGGACGACCTGGCGGTGGGTGGGCCGGGAGCCAACGACGCCGGCAGCGACTCCGGGACGGTCGGGTGGTGTTCGCGGGGCTCTAGCGAAGCTCCGCCTCAAACCGTGAAGATCGCGCTCCGGGCGGCACCGCTCAGGACGCTCGACAGCCCTGGGCCGGCTGTCAGCGTTCGGCAGGGACACCCTCGACTTCTTGGCGATCCCCTGAGTCAGGTTCTGGGCGATGGAGGCCGCTGGTGCTCCCGCTCGGAAGTCCTCGACCACCCCAACGAGCTCGCGCAGACCCGGAGCCCGGCGCTCTCGGAGCTGGGCGGTCGGGTGGCCCTCTGCGAGGTGGTCGCGGAGCGCGTAGGGCGCAGCCCGCGGTTCGAGGGCGCCGGGGGACGGCGAGAGGGACTTGACGCAGGATGCGAGTGCCGGCGCTCGGGAGTCCCCGACCCCACCCCTCGAGCTCGCGCGGGCACGCGGCCGCGGAGCGGCCCTGGGGGGGCGAGCGCCCCGCCTACTCGACGAAGGCCTGTCAGGGACTTCCGGGCACGGGCACCAGAGCGCCGATCAGGTAGGCTCCCGTCGCTTGGCTTGCCCTCGGAATCCCAGGCACTTCCGCTCCTCGGTCACTTGCTCGAGGCAAGCTCCCTCGGCGCGACCGGCCGACTGCGTCGGCCTGAGCGCCTGGAATCCCGATGGCGGCGCCATGCTCGGTCCGCTCACCTGATCGGCGCTCCAGGTTCAGCCGACCCAGGCCGCGACGGCCGGCGCAAGGTGCTCCAGGCCCAGGTACCGGACCTCGGTCTCCCCTTCGGTCCGCGTCGAGGGCGCGCCGCCGTGCACCACCAGGAACTGCCGCGGTCCGTAGGCCTCGATGAAGCTGCGGGCCGAGCGGCTCAGCCTCCCGCGGGCATCTCCCGACTTGACCTCCACGGCGAGCAAGCGACCCTGGTGCACGAGCACGAAGTCGACCTCGGCCCCCGAGCGGGTGCGCCAGTAGTGCACGCCCACCAACAGCGGCGGGATCGTCTTGAGGATCTCCCCCAGCACTAAGTTCTCCAGCAGCGCTCCGGCATCGGCCCGGCCGGCCGGCGGACCGAAGCCGCCGAAGAGCTGGTTGCGGATCCCGTTGTCGACGAAGAAGACCTTGGGGCGACGGACCAGCTCGGCCCGCCGGCCACCCGCGTAGGGCCGCAGGGTACGCACGACGTGGGCCTCCTCGAGCAGGCCGATGTAGCTGGCCACGGTGTCGGCGCTGACGCCGAGGTGCGCCGCCCACTCGGAGTGGTTGCTGAGACTGCCGACCTGCGAGGCCACGAGCCCCAGCAGCCGGCGGAAGGCGGGCAGGTTCCGGATGTCGAACCGATCCGAGGCATCACGAACGACGAAGGCCTCCACCAGCTCGGCCAGCTCGCTCTCCGGGTCCTCGGCCTGGACCACTGCCGGGAAGCCGCCGAGGCGGAGCATGCGCTCGCCGAGCTCCCGCTGTGCCCGCCGACGGGCCAGCGGAGGCCCCTCCAGCCGCGCCGTCAGCTCGGAGAACGACAGCGGAAGCAGCAGGGTCCGCCGGGCCCGGCCGGCTAGCGACTCCCGTGTGCGCGCCTCCAGGTGGAAGGCCGAGGACCCGGTGACCAGGATGGGGGCGGGATAGCGCCGGTCCACGAGGCCCTTGAGGAAGAGGCCTGCCTCTTCGAGCCGCTGGGCCTCCTCGAACAACAGGGCCGGGGGGCGGTCCGCGAGCCGCTCCAGATCGTCCAGGAAGAGGGCCGGGGAGGTCAGCCAGGTCCGAAGTGTGGGGTCCTCGCAGTCCAGCAGCAGGACGGGCTGGCCGTGCTGTCGCAGGGTCCACCACGCCAGTGTGGACTTGCCCGCCTGGCGTGGGCCCACGATCAGCGTCGCCCGGCTGGGTTCGAGCGAGAGCTGCTGCCGCCGGGGGATGAAGTCGGGCGGGAGACGCTCCGAGAGCCAGGGCTCCAGCGGTGCCCCGACGAGCCAGGGGTTGTCGCGGGCGAGGATTCGCTCGATGTAGGGATCCATGGACGGCCCGGGAGCTGATCGGATTCTGCAGGGCTGAAATCGTACACTATTCGGATTCAGCAGGGCAAGTTGCGACTCGTCCGCGGTCCGCTCCCCGTCTGGTCTGGTGCGACGAGGTCCTCATCCGGTCGGTGGACCCGCTCCAGCACGACGGGAGGCTCTGTGTGGTGGTGCAGGTCCAGGGCGCCGGGCCCTGGCGCGGGCCCTGCTGCCGCCGGCTGCCCTCCTCGGCCTCTCTACCCGAAGGTCAACAACCCCGTCGCGATCAACCACCAGTAGAAGGCGATCCGCGGGATCCGCAGCAGCGACACCGCGAAGAAGGTCCGGTAGGGCATCTGCACGCTGCCGGCGGCCCAGCAGGCCACGGAGTAGGGCAGCGGCGACAGGGCCCCGATCGCCAGGGCGGCGACGCCGTAGCGGTGGATCAGGTCGTAGGCCTTCGCGCCGCGGCCGCTCACGATGCGCTGGAAGGCACGGGTGTGACGGAGGGCCCGACCCAGGTTCCAGGCCAGGGTCCCACCGACCAGGCTGCCCAGGGACGCGGCCACGATCATCTCCACGGCTCCCAGGCCGCCGAGGTGTCCGAAGCCCAGCAGGATGTCGTGGGGGATCGGGATCGGGAAGGTGTCCAGGGTCAGCCAGCCCAGGCCGACACCGTAGACGCCGAAGGTGGCCACGAAGTCCTGGCTGAAGGCCGTCAGGGGCTCCTGGAGGTAGGTGGCGCAGAACCAGACGATGGCCACCACGCCGGCCGCGGACAGCAGCGTCTGGCGCACGAACCGCCCGGAGCGCAGCGAGGTCGGGGGGACGACGGTGGACATCCTAGATGACCACGGCGGAAGTAGTGTACCGGTGCGCGAGGCAACTTCCGTCCCTGTTGGTCTGGGGTCGCCGCCGGCATGGCAGAGTCATTCCAAGCG
>CAZCVP010000004.1:40326-96184 GCA_964501915.1 uncultured Enterobacterales bacterium | reverse complement strand
CGGGCGGCGTGGTGCCCCGGGGTCCTCCCTCTACAACGCCTCCAAGTTCGCCCTCGAGGGGTGGGCCGAGGGGCTGCGCTTCGAGCTGGCCCCCCACGGCGTGGCGGTCGTGCTGGTGGAGCCCGGGGCCACCGACACCGGCTTTCCGACCTCGAAGGGCATCGGCGCGGGGGTCGGCGAGGGGCCCTACGCGGCGATCACGGAGCGGGTGCGCGAGCTCCAGGACGCCGCCTTCGCCGATCCGGAGCCCGTCACGACCGTCGTGGCGGCCGTGCGCCGTGCCCTGACCGAGTCCTCCCCTCCCCTGCGGATTCCCACCGGCCGGGGGACCCGGGCCCAGCTCACGGCGAAGCGGCTGTTGCCCTGGCGGGTGTGGGAGGCCCTGGTGAGGTGGAAGCTGAGGCTGCCGGACCCTTGAGGCCGCCCCCCTTCACTCCCCCTCGACGTTCCGGAAGTCCTGCAGGGCCCGCGCGATCAGGAACGCCATCTCCAGCGCCTGGGCGTAGTTGAGGCGCGGATCGCAGAAGGTCTCGTAGGCCCGGTCGAGGTCGTGCTCGCCCAGCTCCTGGGGGCCGCCGGTGCACTCGGTCACGTTGTCGCCGGTCAGCTCGAAGTGCACGCCGCTGAGCCGGGTGCCGCAGGCGGCGTGCAGCGTGAAGGCCTGGTCCAGCTCGTCCAGGATCCGGTCGAAGTCCCGGGTCTTGATACCCGAGCTGGTCTTCTCCGTGTTGCCGTGCATCGGGTCGCTGGACCAGACCACGGTGCGGCCGCTGTCCTTCACGGCCTCGATCAGGGGCGGCAGCTCGTTGTCGATGCGGTCGGCGCCGAAGCGGGTGATCAGGGTGATCTTCCCGGGCTCGTCGTCGGGGTTGAGCAGCTCCAGCAGCTCCACCAGCTCCGGCGCGGTCATGGTCGGCCCGACCTTGATGCCCAACGGGTTGGCGATCCCCCCGAAGTACTCGACGTGGGCGTGGTCCACCTGGCGGGTGCGATCGCCGATCCACTGGAAGTGGGATCCGAGGTTGTACCAGCGGTCGCCCACCCGCTCGGTCAGGGCCTGCTCATAGGGGAGCAGCAGCCCCTCGTGGGAGCTGAAGATGTCCACCCGGCCGGTGACCGAGGCCGTCTGCACGCCGGTGGCCTCGACGAATTCCAGGGCCTCGGTGATCGCGGCGACCATGCGCTCGTAGTCCGCACGGCGCCGGGCGCTGCGCACGAAACCCAGGTCCCAGGTCTCCGGGCGGTGCAGGTCGGCGAAGCCACCACCGAGCAGGGCGCGCACGTAATTCAGGGTGGCGGCCGAGCGGAAGTAGGCCTGGACCAGGCGATCCGGATCGGGCTCCCGGGCCTCGAGCCCGAAGCTGTTGACGTGGTCGCCCCGGTAGGAGGGCACCTGGCGCCCGTCCACGGTCTCCCAGGAGCTGGAGCGCGGCTTGGCGTACTGGCCGGCCATGCGCCCCACGCGCACCGTCGGGATGCGCGCTCCCCAGGTGAGCACGAGGCTCATCTGGAGCAGGATCTTCAGCTTGTTCTCGATCGGCCCTCGGGTGCAGTCCGCGAACCGCTCGGCGCAGTCCCCGCCCTGGAGCAGGAAGGCCTCGCCGCGGGCCGCCCGGGCGAGCTGGGCCCGCAGGCTGTCGACCTCGCCGGGGTGGACCAGGGGGGGGAGCCGCGTGACCTCGGCCAGCGCACCGGCCAGCGCTTCGGTGTCCGTGTACTCGGGCTGCTGTCTGATCGGCCGCTGCCGCCAGCTTCCGGGGTGCCAGTCCGCCATTCTTCCCTCCAAGGTCGTCCCCGGCGGATAACCTCCCCAGGTGGCTGCGCTGCTGCTGACGATGATCGGGTGCATGGACACCCTGCTCCCCGCCCTCTCCTTCCAGGCGGAGAGCAACCAGGTCGCCGTGGGACACGTCACCCTCGACGCCCAGACCACCTGGATCGGGTACGAGGTCATCTACGCCATGGAAGACGAGCTCGAAGCCACCTACGAGCGGGCACAGCTCGAGATGGACATCGAGGTGACCAACACCCAGGACTGGCAGGGCATGCTGACCCTGTGGCTGTTCCCGGAGGAGTGGTCCGGTGGCCTGGTGCCCAGCTCGGCGCTGGAGGGGAGCACCTGGCTGGTCGAGGCCGTGCCCGATGGCGAGACGGAGCTCCACGCCCGGAGCGAGCTCTTCGTGCCGGTCGGCGTGCCGGGGGAGGTGATGCACATCGGCCTCACCATGGACGGCAGCGCCGCCCTGACCGGCACGGCCGCCTTCACGGTCCGAGCCTGGTACCCGGACGCGGTGGACGAGCCCTGGATCGAGCTGCAAGTCCTCTGACGCATCCTACGCTACCGTGATCTCGTCGCAGAGGTAGACGTCCTGGATCGCGTTGAGCAGGGCCACGCCCTCGGCGCGGGGGCGCTGGAAGGCCTTGCGGCCGCTGATCAGGCCCATGCCACCGGCCCGCTTGTTGATCACCGCCGTGCGCACGGCCTGGGCCAGGTCGTTGGCCCCGGAGGCGCCGCCGGAGTTGATCAGGCCGGCCCGACCCATGTAGCAGTTCGCCACCTGGTAGCGCACCAGGTCGATCGGGTGCTCGCTGGTCAGCTCGTCGTAGATCCGCGGGTCCAGCTTGCCGTAGCTGCTGTCGCCGCTGTTGAGCGCCAGGTACCCACCGTTGTTGGTGGCCATCTTCTGCTTGATGATGTCGGCCTGGAGGGTGACGCCCAGGTGGTTGGCCTGGCCCGTGAGGTCGGCGGAGGCGTGGTAGTCCTGGCCGTCGACCTTGAAGGCGGCGTTGCGCAGGTAGCACCACAGGATGGTCGCCATGCCCAGCTCGTGGGCCTGGGCGAAGACCTCGGCGATCTCCACGAGCTGCCGGTTGGAGTCCTCGGACCCGAAGTAGATCGTGGCCCCCACCGCCGCGCAGCCCATGTTCCAGGCCTGCTCGACCTGGGCGAAGAGGATCTGCTGGAAGGTGTTGGGGTAGGTCACCAGCTCGTTGTGGTTGATCTTGAGCACGAAGGGGATCTTGTGGGCGTACTTGCGGGCCACCATGCCCAGCACACCCGACGTGGTCGCGACCGCGTTGCAGCCGCCGTCGATGGCGAGCTGCACGATGTTCTCGGGGTCGAAGTAGTCCGGGTTCTTGGCGAAGCTAGCCCCGCCGGAGTGCTCGATGCCCTGGTCGACAGGCAGGATGGAGACGTACCCCGTTCCCGCCAGGCGGCCCGAGTTGTGGATCTGCGACAGGGACCGCAGCGTCGGGACGTTGCGGTCGCTGCTCCCCCAGACCCGGTCGACGAAGTCACCCCCGGGCAGGTGCAGACGGTCCCTGGAGATGGTGGTGCAGCGGTGCTCCAACAGGCTGCCGGCGTCCTGGCCGAGCAGGGCGACGATCTGGTCGAGTCCCACGGTGGTGTCTCCCCTGAGCGCTAGTTGATGTGCTTGGCGATGGTGTCCTCGGACAGCCGACCCGGGTGACCTCTCCAGACGATGGTGCCGTCCTTGACCAGGGCCGCGGCCGGGATGCCGGAGACGGCGAAGTGCGCCGCCACGGAACCGTCCTCCTTGGCGGTGGGGTAGGTCAGCTTGGACTCCTCGATGAACTCCTTGACCTTCTCCGGCGTCGAAGACCGCGTGAGCCGGGTCAGCCCGACGATGTCCATCTTGCCGGCGTACTTCTCGGACATGGCCTGCAGCTCCGGCACCTCGCGCCGGCAGTGGGGGCACCAGACCTCCCAGAAGACGACGAGGTCCACACCGCTGGTGAGGTCGACGTCGCTCGACGCGCCCACGTACCAGTCCTGGGCCCAGGCGTTGCCGCCGAAGCTGGTGGCGGACTTGCCGACCACGTCGATCTCGTCCTGGATGCGCTTGGCGCGGGCGGCCGGGCGGGTGTTGCCGTACTTGGCCATCAGCTCCTTGAGCTTGGCCTTGGCCCCGTCGATGTTGTCCTCGCTCAGCAGCTTGTTGACCTCGCCGTAGAGCGCCGCGGCGGCCTTCTCGTCGGCATCGGAAGGTCCGGCGGCGGCGGCCTTGACGGGGGCCTTGGCCAGCTCGTCGAGCTTGGCCTCGATGGCGGCGAGCCGTGCATCGAGGGCCTCGACTTCGGACTTGGAGGCGCAGCCGGCCAGCAGGCCGACGAGGCTGAGGACGCTCACGAGGCGCATGGAGTCACTCCGGTTCGGGTTCTGGGCGCGCCGCCGACAGCGGGCGCACGAGGCTCCACGCCTATCCGCGGAGCGGTCCTCCGGCACCCCCAAACTCGGCCGCCATGGCCGATCCGAGGGTCCAATGAGTAGACTCCCGGCGATGGAGACCACGTTCCCCCTCCTCGGCTCGCTGCCCCCGGCGCGCCAGCACGCCTTCCTCGCCAGCCTGACCCAGACCGAACACCCCGACGGCGAGGTGCTCTTCCGCGAAGGGGACCCCGGAGACGAGCTGCTCCTGATCGTGGAGGGTCGCGTGCGACTCTCCCGCCTGACGATGGCCGGCGACGAGCTCCGCCTCGCCGAGCTGGGGCCCGGCGAGGTGGTCGGTGAGATGGCCGTGCTCTCGCCCGCCCCCCGATCGGCGGCCGCGACCGCGGTCGGTCCGACGCACCTCGCCCACCTCTCGCGAGACGTCCTGCTGGAGCGCCTGATCCTCGAGGATCCCGCATCGGCGGCGCTGCTGCGGAGCGCGACCCGCCTGGTCAGCGAGCGCCTGCGCCACACCCAGGCCAAGGCCGCCCTGGTGCGCGACGCCCTCCGCGGCGCCGAGCCCGAGGAGGTCGATCGTCGCCTGGCCCACATCCTCGGCGCCGAGGGCGGCAAGCTCACCGATCGCCTCAAGAGCTGGCTGGAGAGCGCCTAGATGCCCCCGGCGCACCGGCACACTACTTCCGCCGTGGTCATCTAGATCATGTCGAACGTCCGTGCGCTGGCCCGTTGCCCCCTGTTCGCCCCGCTGCCGCAGCGGGTCCTGGAGTCCCTCGTCCCCCTCTTCGAGCGACGGGACCTCGCCTCTGGCGAGGTCCTCCACGAGGTGGGGGACCCCGGGGAGACCTTCTTCGTGGTGCACAGCGGCGAGCTCGAGCTGACGTGCCCCGACGTGCCCCCGCGCTCGCTCGGCCCAGGGGACTTCGGCGGCGTCGCCACGCTGCTCGAGCCGGGTCTGGAGCTCCACACCGCCCGGGCCGCTGTCGGGAGCGCCGTGCTCACCTTCGATCGGCGAGACCTCCAGACGCTGTGGCGCGAGAACCCGTCCGGGGCGGCCTTCTTCCAGCTCGCGCTGGCCAACCGCCTCATCGCCCTGCTGCGCCACGCCAACGAGCACCTGGTGCGCCTCTGCGAGCTCCCTCTCGACGAGCTCGACCACGACGGGCTGCGCGCAGCCCTCCAGGTCGTCGACAGGGCCCTCGACGAAGCCGTGGAGGCCTGATCGTCAGGGGTCACCACCCCAGCATCTGCTGGACCTTGGGCTGGGCGGCCAGGGCCGGGTCGCCGCGGGCGACCCGCTCGGCCTGCTCCCGCTCCCCCGCCTCCAGCAGCAGCCGGATCCAGCGCACGCCGGTCCGAGTCCGCGGCCCCGGGACCCGGTAGGCACGGCCGCTGTAGCGGGCGGCCGCGGCGATGTCGCGCCGGTCCTCCTGGATCCGGCTCATCAGGGTCAGCGCCTTGTAGCTGTCCGGGAAGTCGGCCAGGACGGGGCCGAGGGCATCGGCGGCGGCGTCGTGGCGGTCGAGCCGGTGCAGCGACTGCGCCAGCCCGTAGCGGGAGTTGGTGGCCTCCGGGTCGGCGTAGAGCGCCGCCTCGTAGCGGGCTGCAGCCTTGGGGATGTCCTCGTCCAGCCAGGCATGGTGCCCTTCGACGTGGAGACACCAGGAGACCTGGTGCGCCGCCCGGGGGTCGATGGGCACCCACGGGAGCAGCGCAGCCGGCACCAGCAGCGCCAGCCAGCGCACCTCGAAGGTCCGGCTTCGCACCGCCTCCCACAGCGTCGCCGCCCCGGCGGCCGCCGCCAGCGACACCAGCGGCCACGTCGACACGCGGTAGCGGTCCGCGACCAGGAAGATCCAGAGCTGGACGTGAAGGAGCAGCCAGGTCAGCACCAGCAGCCGGTCCCCCGCCCGCCAGGAGCGCCAGGCTCCGAACAGGGCCAGGGGGAAGACCCAGGCGTAGCGCACGGGCAGCCACCCGACCCAGCTCAGGGGTCCCGTGGCGGTCCGGCACCGGTAGTCCTCGTTGCGCGGGATCTCCAGGCGGCTCACCGACCAGACCATCCGTGTCGCGACACCCCCCAGCCAGGTGGCGGGGTCCGCTCTCACCTCGTCCGACGTCCGCTGGAGCCAGTAGGCGTTGCGCTCGAACTGGTCGCGCCGGTGAGGCTCCGCCTCGAGCACGAGCTGGCGGAAGGGCAGCCCCGCCTTGAGGAAGCCGGTGTCCTTCCAGTCGGGGTTGTTGGCGAGGTAGAGGTTCAGGCCGGCGTTCTGGGACACCAGGGCGACCTGGTCCCACTCGTGCCAGTTGCGCCACGTCGTCGGCGCGAGCCCGAGGGCCAGCCCCAGGACCAGGGCGAGGGCGGTCCGGGGCTGCCGACCGACGGCGAGCACCCCGACCAGCGCCGGCACGGCCAGCAGGTAGGTCGGGTGGACCGCTGCGCACACCCCCAGCAGCAGACCCGCGAGCCCACCGCGCCAGCCCCGCACGCTCCGCTGTCGCCACACCAGCACCAGGGCCCCGGTGAGCAGGGCGCCGGTCAAGGCCGGCGTGAGGATGTCCTGCTCGAAGAGCAGCACCGTCGGGTAGAGCGTGTAGAGCAGCGCGGCGATGGCGCCGAGCCAGGGCAGCGCCAGCCGAGCGCCCAGACGGCGGCCGAGCACCAGCACGCCCCAGGTGGTCGACACCCCGAGCAGCGCCTGACACTGGCGCACCCACCCGAGGTCTGCCTCCCCTCCCCCGAGACGAACCACCGCAGCGAGGAAGTGGGGGTAGCCAGGGGGCTGGTAGTAGGCACCCGCCTCGGCGAAGGGGTCCTTGCCGGCCAGGAGCTGCCTGGCCTGGTCCCAGTAGGTGTAGGCGTCGACCCGCGGGCGCTCGGCCCAGGGGCTGTCGGCCATCGAGGCCAGCCCGGCGACGCGGATCGCCACCGCGAGCGCGAGCACCGCCCACTCGACCTGGCGAAGGGTCATGCAGCTCCCTCTCCGAAGGCTCGGCCTAACCAGTTACCAGCGGGCCATGCCGACCGAGACCCAGCTCGCCTACTCGCCCGATCCGCAGGACCTCGAGGAGGCCCGGACCCTCGTCATCATCGGCCGCCGTGCCGCCCTGGCGTCGTCGATCATCAAGGACCTGGTGCCCCTGCCGGGAGAGGTCTGGGACACGATGCTCGAGCGCTCGGAGCCCGGGGACGGCGGCTCCTCCACGGGCACCTGGGTGGGCGACCGCCAGGTCGTGGTGGGCATCCTGCCGGAGGCCTGCAGCCGCCACAACAGCCCGTCGAGGGCCTGGGCGATCCCGGGCTTCGCCCAGCGCGTCGGTGGAAAGCACGACGCGGGCGTCCTGCTGGCGCTCTCCGACGCCTCTCACGCCTTCCCCGCCGCCCTGGCGACCGCGCGGGCGTTCCCGATCTACGATCACAAGTCCGGAGAGCGCCGGACCCGCACCGTGACGGTGTGCGGCATCGGCCCCCACGGACCGGTCCAGGACGAGCGCATCCAGCCCGGCCTGGACGGCGTCCGCATGGCGGCTCGCCTCGTCGACACCCCGTGCAGCGAGCTGCACTCCACGGCCTTCGTCGAGGAGGCGCGCACGACCGCCGCAGCGCTGGGCTGCGAGGTCCAGGTCATCGAGGGCGAGGCCCTCCGCGAGCAGGGCTTCGGCGGTCTCTGGGGGGTCGGCAAGGCCGCGACCCGGCCGCCGGCGCTGGTGGCGCTGAGGCACCGACCCAGCGGGGCCACCCGCCACGTCACCTGGGTGGGCAAGGGCATCGTCTACGACACCGGCGGTCTCTCCCTGAAGGGCAAGGACCACATGGCCGGCATGAAGGGCGACATGGGGGGCGCAGCCGCCGTGCTCGGCGCCTTCCGCGCCGCGGTCGAGTCCGGCTTCGACCAGGACCTCACCGCCGTGCTCTGCATCGCCGAGAACGCCGTGGGTCCCGAGAGCGTGCGCCCCGACGACGTGCTCGAGATGTACTCGGGCAAGACCGTCGAGGTGAACAACACCGACGCCGAAGGACGCCTCGTGCTGGCCGACGGCGTGGCCTGGGCCTGCAAGGTCCAGAAGCCCGACCTGTTGGTGGACATCGCCACCCTGACCGGTGCTGCGCTGGTGACCTCGGGCAAGGTCCACGGGGCCATCTACACCAACGAAGAGCGGGTCGAGCAGGCCGTGATCGCCGCCGGCAAGCGGGCCGGAGAGCCGGTCCACCCGATGGTCTATGCGCCCGAGCTCCACCGCAAGCAGTTCCGCTCCACCGTCGCCGACATGAAGAACTCGGTCAAGGACCGCATGAACGCGCAGTCCTCCTGTGCGGCCCAGTTCGTCGCCAACCACCTGCCGAGTCCCGCTCCCGCCTGGCTCCACGTGGACATCGCCGGTCCGGCCTGGGCCGAGGACAACCGGGGCACCGGCTTCGGCGTCGGTCTGCTGCTCGAGCTGGGGGCTGGCCCGGCCGTCCCCGATCGCACGTAGTACCCCGGGGAGCCTGTCGGGCTCAGTGCTTCTTGTCCGGGTCCGACTCCAGGGCCCTGAGGCTGGTCTCGAGCTCCATGTACCAGGGACTGTCGACGGTCTCCCGGTGGAAGAAGAGCATCACCTCGCGCTCCTTGATGATCTCCTTGATCAGCAGCTTGACCTTGAGCCGGGTCTTCACGCGGGCCCGGAGTCCCGTCGAGTCCACCTCGGCGAGCACGATCTCGTAGCTCATGATGTCCAGCATCTCCGGCTTCACGCCGAAGAGGCGCTCGATCAGGTAGGCGATGTCCACATCGTCCTGGCGGTCCGCAGCGTGGTAGGTCGCCGCCCGAGCGAAGTCCTTGAACTGGATGTCCTCCCAGAAGTCCAGCGACGTCCTCCGGAGCCAGCCCAGGTCACCGCCGAGGGGCAGGCCGAAGGTCGGGAAGGCCCCCCCGCTGAAGTGGGCGACCCCGAGGTACCCGGTGGCGCCGACGGCCCCCCCCATGGCCAGGACCAGCAACAGCTTCTTCATGTCTCCCTCCTCGGGATCAGGGCGGCCACCACCAGGGCCCCCAGGACCGCTGCGTAGACCCCCAGCACCACGAACGCCAGCCCGACGTCCAGCCAGCCGGTCTCCGTGGCGGCGAGCTCGGTGAACACCTGGTAGGCCCAGCGCACGGGCATGAAGCGCTCGGCCCACTCCACGGCGGTGCCGAACTGCTCCTTGGGGATGGCGAATTCGCTGAACAGGATCTGCGGCAGCATGAGCAGCGGGATCGCACCGACCGCTCGCTCCTGCGTCTTCGCGATCGCGGAGACCAGCAGGCCGAGGCCCGTGCCGCCGAGCGACGCACCCCACAGCGCCAGGGTCTGGAGCAGGAAGTGCCCCCGCAGGGCGAGCTGCCACTCCACCGCCACCTGGAGCAGCAGCACCTGGGCGAGGCCGATGACGGCCAGGACCTGGACCTTGGACAGCACGTAGGCCCCCAGCGAGAGGCCGAAGAAGCGCTCCCGCTCCAGGACGGCCCGCTCCTTGACCACCTCGCGGCAGGCGTTGACGCAGCCGAACCAGACCGCGGAGAGGCAGAGCACGAAGTAGAGGCTGGGTGTGTCGGTCTCGACCGACCCCCAGACCACCGTGCACAGCCAGCCGATGAACGGGGCCTGGGCCAGCAACAGCAGGACGGTGCGCCAGTCTCCCAGGGTGCAGGCCCAGTAGCGGGCGCTGAGCACCCGGGCCTGGGCCCTCGGGGCGAGGGTGTTGGTCACGAGATGCCCTCGCCCCGCTCGGCCTTGAGGCGGGCCAGCTCGAGGCGGGCCGCTGCCAGCGGGTCCTCTTCGGGGGGCTCCGGTCCAGGCTCGGGAGCCCGTCCGGCGGACGCCGGCGGGAGCTGGGCGGCCGGCCCCGGAAGCGGACGTCGACCGAAGGCCTGCCTCTCCGCGCAGGTGTTCCAGGCCCGCCCCCAGGCCCCGGGCTCCCGCTTGGGGAGCTGGTCGAAGATGCCGGCGTAGCGGTCCGTCCGGAACCAGGCCGGGGCGTCGGCCGGGCGCCCGAACCAGGCGACCCGCCCGGCCACGAGCACCAGCAGCGCATCGCAGAGGTCGAGACTCTGCATCGCGTGGGTCGCCACGAGCACGATGCGCCCGCTGGTGGCGACCTCCTCGAACAGTCCCATCGTGCGGGCCTCCAGGCCTGGGTCGAGGCCACTGGTGGGCTCGTCGAGGATCAGCACGGGGGGGCGCGTGAGCAGCTCCAGGGCCACCGACACCCGCTTGCGCTGCCCCCCGGACAGCCGCCCGACCTTGACGCCGAGGCGCTCGCGCAGCCCGACCTGGACGCACACCTGGTCGATGCGGGCCCGCCGGGCCTCGGCCGTGGTCCCCGGCAGGCGCAGCTCGGCGCCGTAGGAGAGGGTCTGGGCGACCGTGAGGGTGCGGTGGAGGGCGTCGTCCTGGGGGACGTAGCCGATGGGCCCGGCCTCGCCGACGGTCCCTCCCCCGAGCCGGACCTCGCCCGAGGAGGGCTTGCGCAGCCCGAGCAGGACCTTGATCAGGGTGCTCTTCCCGGCCCCGGAGGGTCCGATCAGCCCACAGAGCTCCCCCGGACGGAGCTCCAGGCTCACGCCGTGCAGGATCTGGAAGCTCCCGGCCCGAACGTCGACGCCGCGGAGGACCAGGGCGCCGGGGGTGGTGGAGGTCATCGACGTGAGTCTACGGGCTAGCGCTCCTGGCACTTCCAGAACTGGGAGTCGCAGGCCAGGGTGACGCGGGTCCCGTCGCTGACCAACACCTTGCCGGCCACGACGGGACTGCCTCCGGCGAAGGAGGCCTTGACCTGGTAGGTGCCGGGATCCAGCTCCTCGCCGGGCTTGAAGGTGCGGCCGGCGGGCGACACGAGCCAGACGCCGGTGTGATCGCCGGTCACGAAGACCACACCCTTGGGCTCCGGCTCCGGCTCCGGCTCCGGCTCCGGCTCCGGCTCCGGCTCCGGCTCCGGAGGAGGCGTGACCGGCGCGGGCGGCCGAGCGGAGGTCGCCGACTCCGGCGCTGTCTCCCGCGGCTCGGTGGGCGGCGTGCTCTCCCGCTCCTTCGGGGTGGCCTTGCCGGTCCGCTTGCCCCCGGAGCCGCTGCTGCTGTGTCCGGACCGCACAGGCGTCGGGGTCGCCTCCCGGGTCTCGACCGGCGGAGCCGGCTCCTCGGGCGGGGTCTCGGGCGGGGTCTCTACGACCTCCTCGGGGGGCTCCTCGGCCGGCGCGGACGGGGTCGGCGCCGCAGCGACCCGGGCGGAGTCCGGGGGTTCGACCGGAGCGTCGTCCTTCCCGGCCGACCAGGCCCACGCCCCTCCGACCACGAAGAGCAGGACCGCCGCGACACCCAGGATCCTGGGAAGGGGGTTGGGGGCGGCCTCGTCGGCCACCTCCAGGGTCGGGTCCAGGGGGTCGGAGGTGAACCCGGGCGGCTGCACCTCGCTGTCGGAGCCAGTCGCCACGACCGGCTTCACCGGTCCGCTGGGCTGGAGCTCTCCCGCCTCGTCGAACACGTTGTCGGCAAAGGTCGGGGCGCTCCCGACGGGCCCGGACGAGATCTCGGACGGGCCGTCCGGCACCATCGTCATGCCGGTCTCGGGCTCCTCGGACTTCGGCACGGCGCCCAGGGGGGGCTGGTCCGTCGGCACCTCGGTCAGGCGGACCTGCACCTCGGTGAGATCCGCCGCCATCGCCGCTGCCGACTCGTAGCGATCCTCCGGCCGGTAGCGCGTGGCCTTCTGGATCACGGGCTTGAGGCTCGTCGGGATCGACGCGAGCATGTCGTCGTCCAGCTCGGCGACGAAGAGGTCGACCGGCATCTGGTCGGTGAGCAGGGAGAACAGGGAGGCCCCGACAGCGTAGACATCGGCGCGACCGTCCACACCCTTGGCCCCACCCCGCTGCTCGGGCGCCATGAAGCCCCAGGTCCCCATCACCGAGCCGGTCTTGGTCAGCCCCTTGGTGGTGTCGGCGTCGGCGACGTGGGCGATGCCGAAGTCCGCGACCTTGGGCGTGCCGTCGAGCGCGAGGAGCACGTTGTGGGGCTTGATGTCCCGGTGGATGATGCCCTTGGCGTGGGCCAGGGACAGCGCGTTGAGCACCGCCAGGCAGACCTCGACCGCCATGCGGGCGGGCAGGGGGCCGTAGTTCTTGAGGTAGTCCCAGGCGCTGCCCCCCTCGACCATCTCCATGACGATGAACGCCCGGTCGCCATCGACCCCGATGTCGTGGACTCCGACGATGTGCGGGTGGTGCAGCCGGGCCATCGTGCGGGCCTCGGTCTGGAAGCGCTTGCGCAGCGACTCGTGCACCGCCAGGTTCGGGCTGAGGATCTTGATCGCCCGGTACACCTGGAGGCGCTCGTCGAAGGCCCGGTACACCGAAGCCATCCCGCCGATACCCAGCACCTGGACCAGGCGGTAGCGCCCCTCCGCCAGCGGCGGCTCGACCTCCTGACTCAGGCGACCGCCGCTGAGTGGATTCGGATCTGGAGGCGTCGTGCTCATCCCGCTGGACTCCAACTACCCGCTCAGCGTCCCCCGGCAAGGCCCTGACCGCCACGAAGAAACTCCGAAGTCACCGCCGGACATCCAGGGCGCGGCCGTGGGATGCCCTACCACTGGATCACGGTCACGATGCCGAGCCCGACCCCCAGCACGCCGGCCCCGATCGAGCTGAAGTACAGGGCATTGGTCTGGTTCTTCTGCTTCTTCAGGGACTCGCCGTCGTCGGCGATGGGCTCGAAGCTGCCACTGAAGCGCGAGCAGCGATCCTCGTAGTCGGACACGAAACCGCTGTCCGTGTACCAGAACTGGCAGTTGGAGCGCCACGCCCCGTACATCATCACGCCCCCGGCGAGCAGGCTCGCTCCCGTGGCGCCGAGCTTGAGGCCGCGGCCGAGGCCCTGGGAGGTCCCGGCCGAAGCGAGCGCCGGATCGGGCCCCCACGACGGCAGCTCCTCGCCGGGGAGGTGCCACACGGTCTCCACGAGGGTCTGATCGGACTCGAAGGCCTGGACGATGGTGGAGATCCCGGTCGGGACCGGAGCACCGCGCACGCCGTCGACGCTGACCCAGCCGCCGACCGGTGGATTCACGGGAGAGAGGTCCCCTTCCGCCGCCGACACGGAGTCCTCGTAGAGCCGGATGAGGGGGTGGCCCTGGGGCGCTACCTCCTCCGGGATCTGGTACCCGGGCTGGAGCCGGCGAGCGGCGTGGAACTCCGCCAGCACGGCGTCGAGGTCCTGCTCGGTGAAGGCCACGATCGCCATCAGCCGGTGGAAGGCGGCCGCCACCTCCGGGGTGACCGGCTCCTGCACACACTCCAGGTGGCTGGCGGCGAGGTCCCGGGCGGCCACCAGGCCTTCGATGTCCATGCCGGCGAAGGCGGTCTCGCCTCGGGTCGCCGCGTGCTGGAAGTCGAGCAGCGTGCTGGGTTTCTCGCAGTCGATGGCGTGGGCGACGGAGAGGGCGAACAGGGACAGGATCATGGGCGAACCCTACCGGGGGGGTTGGCATCGGTCAACGCGGCGCGGATCACATCGCACCACCGGAGAACAGGTAGACGGCGCCGAGGACCTCGTCCTCCACGGTCTGGCCCGTGGAGGCCACCAACAGGTCCGGCCAGCCGTCCCCGTCGAGGTCCTCCCCCCCGGCCAGCCTGTACCCCAGGCCAGCGGAGGAGTCCTCGCCGCGGATGCAGGCGTCTGCGGCATCGAGGGTGAGGGTGCCCGCGGCGAGAGGTCCGTAGAACAGGCAGGCCGTCCCGGTGGGGTCTGCGTCCTTGGCCGCCCAGCCGACCGCGGCGACCACCAGGTCGTCGGCACCGTCGCCATCGAAGTCCCGGACCGAGGCGGCCTGTGTGCCGGTCGCCTGGCCCACCTCGGACCCCGCCACGTGCAGCTCGGCGTCCACCGAGCTGACCGGTCCCGACGGCAGACCGAGGAAGACACTCAGCACCCCGGTGGCGTCCTCGACCCCGGGTGAGCCCGTGAACCAGTCCTGGAGACCATCCCCATCGAGGTCCCCGGCGCCACCGATCGAGTAGCCGAGCACCTCGTTCTCCACCTCGCCCCTCACGACCACGTCGGCCAGCTCGAGGTCGAAGCTGCCTTCGACCGGCCCGGCGAAGACGAAGGCCGCGCCGCCGAAGGTCGCCTGTGTGGAGTCCGCGTAGGCCCCGGCGGCGACCTCGTCGCGCCCGTCGCCGTCGACATCGGGCAGCAGCGCCACGGCCGCGCCGGCCAGCCAGGTGTCCTCGCTGCCCTCGAGGGTGGCCACAGGGTCGTCGAACATGCCCAGGCCCTCGGACGAGTCGTAGAGCAGCACGCGACCGTGGAGGAAGGTGGTCGGCTCCCGGAAGCCGTCGCTGCGGGACAGGACGCCGACGGAGGGTTCGCCGACTACCAGGTCCGCCCAGCCGTTGCCGTCGACGTCGCCGCCGCCGGCGAGGGCGCCCCCGAAGAAGCCACCCTCCACCTCTCCGGCACCGACCAGGTCGAGATCGCCGAAGTACTGGACCGAGTCGGAGCTCACGGGACCGGTGACCACCCCGACCGACCCTCCGAGGACCGCTCCCCGGTCGTCGCCGGGCACGCCGATGGCGAAGTCGGGATGACCGTTGCTGTCGATGTCGCCCACCGCTGCCAGGGCGTAGCCCAGCATCAGGCCGTCCTGGTCTCCCGCCAGCTCGGCGAAGGCGCCACCGTCCGCGCTCAGCGTGCCGGAGATCGGGCCCGTGTAGAGCAGGACGCGGCCGGCCTTCCGACCATAGGCATCGATCCCACTCGCGTCGGCGGCAGGCAGGCCCGCGATCAACACGGACTGCCCCGTCGGACCCACGGCATCCTCGCCCAGGAAGGACCAGCCGACAGCCCCGACGTCCGCGTCTCCGAGGAGCCGGGCGCTGGCGTCCGCCAGGGCCACGTCCCCCTCCATTCGACAGGACCCGGCTCCGCCGTCGCAGTCGTTGTCGAGGCCGTCCAGGCAGATCTCGTCGGCGCCCGGGTGGACCGCGGGATCGTCGGGCTCACAGTCCTCGTCGTCCGGTGTGCCGTCACCGTCGCGATCCGGAACGTTCGCCTCCAGGCGATCCGCCAGGTCGTCCGAGGAGACGTAGAAGCACCCGGATGCCAGGAGCAGGCCCGAGATCGAGAGCAGGAACCTCACCGGCGGGATGGTACCCGCCTCTTGCCCCCGGCCGCCTCCGTCCGACGCACCGTCTTCGACGCTGCCCACGCACAGATCGGGCAGCCGTCCAGGTCGTGACCGCGCGCGGGGCAGTGCTCTCGGCCGAAGAAGATGATCTGGAGGTGGACCCTGGACCAGGACTCCTCCGGGAAGACCCGCTTCAGATCGCGCTCGGTCTGCACCACGTTGCGGCCCGAGGACAGCCCCCAGCGCCAGGCGAGGCGGTGGATGTGGGTGTCCACCGGGAAGGCCGGCAGCCCGAAGGCCTGGGAGATGACCACCGACGCCGTCTTGTGGCCCACGCCGGGCAGCGCCTCCAGGGCGGCCATCTCGGCGGGTACCCGACCCCCGTGCCGCTCCACGAGCAGCCGCGAGAGCCCCTCCAGGTTCCTCGCCTTGGTCGGGGCCAGCCCGAGCTGGCGGATCACGGGCAGGATGGCCTCCGCTCCCAGGGCCGCCATCTGCTCGGGGGTGGAGGCGGCGTCGAACAGGGCCGGTGTGACCTCGTTGACCTTCTTGTCGGTGGTCTGGGCGGAGAGCATCACCGCCACGAGGAGGGTAAAGGGGTCCCGGTGTCGAAGGGGAATGGGCTGCTCCGGATAGAGCCGATCCAGCACGGCAGCGATCCGCTCCGCCTTTTCCCTTCTGCGCATCCTGGTGGAGCCCTCCCGAGCCGGTGATAATTCCAACAGCACCATGAAGCCGCACCTCTCCAGACCCCTGCTCGGTCCCGACGAGAAAGACCGCGATCCCAAGCACAAGGGTGGAGTGGCCCTCGAGGAGCGGCCCAAGCTGAAGAAGCCGCCGATGTTCAAGGTGCTGCTCCACAACGACGACTACACCACCATGGAGTTCGTGGTCTATGTCCTCCAACGCATCTTTCGGCGCGACCAGGCGGAGGCCACGCGCATCATGCTCCACGTGCACCGGACGGGAATCGGAGTGGCGGGGGTCTATACGCGAGAGATCGCCGAGACCAAGTCACGCAAGGTCGTCGACCTGGCCCGCCGGCACGAGTTCCCCCTGCAATGCACCGTGGAGGAGGCCTGAATGCTGAGCCGTGAGCTCCAGGTCACCCTGAACCTGGCCATCCAGGAAGCGCGCAAGCGTCGCCACG
This sequence comes from uncultured Enterobacterales bacterium, assembly GCA_964501915.1. GTDB lineage: Bacteria > Myxococcota_A > UBA796 > UBA796 > CAJQPC01 > CAYFPX01. The sequence continues at coordinate 79,699 of CAZCVP010000004.1, read as the reverse complement.
AGTACCTCACCCTCGAACACGTGCTCTTCGCCATGCTCCACGACCCTGTCGCCCAGGACATCCTGGCCGGGTGCGGTGGCGATCGGGAGGCGATCAAGGAGGCGCTGGAGACCTTCCTCGACGAGAGCCTGGAGAGGCTCCCGACCGGTGAAGACGCGGTGCCCGAGCAGACCCTCGCCTTCCAGCGGGCGGTCCAGCGGGCGGCGTACCACGTCCAGTCCTCGGGCAAGAAGGAGATGGACGCCGGCAACCTGCTGGTCGCCATGTTCCGGGAGACGGACAGCCACGCCGTCTTCCTGCTCCAGAGCCAGGGCATCGAGCGCCTGGACCTCCTGAACTACATCGCCCACGGCATCCGCAAGGGCGGAGGCAGCCCGGCCAGGCGCCCCGCGGGCACCGAGCCCGAAGAGGAGGACGCACCCGCCAAGGACCCCCTCAGCTCCTTCTGCACGGAGCTCGTGGCCCGCGCCGCCGAGGGCCGCATCGACCCGCTCATCGGACGCAACACCGAGATCGAGCGCATCGTCCACATCCTCGCCCGCCGGCGCAAGAACAACCCGCTGCTGATCGGTGAGCCCGGCGTGGGCAAGACGGCCATCGTGGAGGGCCTCGCCCTGCGCATCCACGAAGGCGAGGTGCCGAAGTTGCTCGAGGAGGCCCGCGTCTACGCCCTCGACATGGGGGGACTGCTCGCCGGCACCCGCTTCCGGGGCGACTTCGAGGAGCGCCTCAAGGGCGTGATCGACCAGCTCAAGGAGGACGACGACGCGATCCTCTTCGTGGACGAGATCCACACCATCGTCGGTGCCGGGCAGACCACCGGCGGCAACATGGACGCCGGCAACATGCTCAAGCCCGCCCTGGCCAACGGGGAGCTGCGCATGATCGGCTCCACCACCCACAAGGACTACCGGGGCTCGATCGAGGCCGACCGGGCCCTGTGCCGGCGCTTCCAGACCCTCACCATCGACGAGCCGAGCCAGGAGGAGGCGGTCCAGATCCTCCACGGCATCAAGCAGTACTACGGCGACCACCACGGCGTGTCCTACACCGATCCCGGCATCGACGCCGCGGTGAAGCTCGCCTACCGGCACCTCCGGGACCGCCACCTCCCGGACTCGGCCGTCGACGTGATGGACGAGGCCGGCGCCGAGGTCCAGCTCCGCGAGGGGGCCACCGTGGTCGACGTCGACGACGTGGAGGCCACCATCGCCCGGATGGCCAGGATCCCGCCGCGCAGCGTCTCGGCCCAGGACAAGCAGCAGCTCGGAGACCTCGAGAGCCGGCTGAAGGCCGTGCTCTTCGGCCAGGACTCCGCGGTGGACCAGGTCGCCGGCGCCGTGAAGCTCTCGCGGGCCGGGCTCGGCGATCCGGACAAGCCCGTGGGCTCCTTCCTGTTCGCCGGCCCGACCGGTGTGGGCAAGACCGAGCTGGCCAAGCAGCTCGCCTTCGCCCTCGGCATCGAGTTCATCCGCTTCGACATGTCCGAGTACATGGAGAAGCACACCGTCTCTCGCCTGATCGGTGCGCCCCCCGGCTACGTGGGCTTCGACCAGGGCGGGCTCTTGACCGACAGCATCGTCAAGAACCCCCACTCGGTGCTCTTGCTCGACGAGATCGAGAAGGCACACCCGGACCTGTTCAACGTCCTGCTCCAGGTGATGGACCACGCCACCCTGACCGACAACCAGGGCCGCAAGGCGGACTTCCGCAACGTGGTCATCATCATGACCACCAACGCCGGCGCCCAGGAGATCGCCAAGGGCAGCATCGGCTTCTCCCCGGGAGAGGCCAAGGACAAGGGCTCCGAGGCCCTGGCGCGGATGTTCTCCCCCGAGTTCCGCAACCGCCTCGACGCCACGGTGTGGTTCAACAAGCTGCCACAGCCGGCGATCCTGCGGGTCGTGGACAAGTTCGTGATGGAGCTGGAGGCTCAGCTCGGCGAGCGGGACGTCACCTTCGACCTGAGCGAGGCCGCCCGCGCCTGGCTGGGCGAGAAGGGCTACGACATCCGCTTCGGTGCCCGCCCGATGGCCCGCACCATCCACACCCACATCAAGAAGCCCCTGGCGGACGAGATCCTCTTCGGAGAGCTCCAGGACGGCGGTCGGGTCAAGGTCGATGTCGCGGCGGACGGCAAGGAGCTGACCTTCAGCTACCTCGAGCCGGATCCCAAGGCCATCGAGGGCAAGGACCAGAAGGCGCTGCCCGGTCCCACGACCGACGAGGACACACCGGAGACCGTCGAGTAGGGACCCCGGCGCCCGACACCGTTAGGTCTGGCGCCGTGGTCTGCCCCAACTGCCGGAAGCCCCAGCCCGACGGCACCGTCGAGTGCGCGAACTGTGGGGTCTACTTCGCCAAGTTCCACGCCCGTCCGGCCCGGCGTCGCAACGTCCAGGTAGAGCTCTCGCGCAACGGGCCCGGCATGATCGCGCTCGGGGTGGTGATCCTGGTGCTGCTGGCCTGGGCCTGGACCCACCCGGGAGAGGTCTTCGAGCGCAGCCGCCCCCTGACGCCCGGCGGCGAGCCCCCGCCGGCCCCGGCGACACCTGACGAGACCCCCGAGGAGGCGCTGGCCCGTCACCTGCGAGAGGTCCCGCCCGAGGCCGTGCACGAGCTCCAGCTCCTGCTCGTTCCCGTCTGGCTCGAGCGCGACCAGATCGGCGTGGACCAGGTCCGTGCCGTGCTGGTCCTGACCTCGGGCGAGCACACCGTCGCCGCGACCGGTCGCTACGACTACGTCTGGCGGATCGGGGATGGACGGCCCGTCAGCGGACACGGCGGACTGCAGGCCCTGGCCTTCCGCAGGGGCCGCCTCGACGGGGTCGGGCGGGACGTGATCTACAAGGAGTTCCTGGTCATCGATGCGCCCCTCGAGAAATTCGAAGGGCAGAACCTGGAGGTGGAGGTCACCTTTGCCGACCGCTTCGAGGCCAGGGCGAGCCTGGGGCTGCTGAGGTAGGGCCGTCCCGTCGCCCCCCGACGAGCGCCGGCAGCAACCACAACACCCAACCACCCCCTCCCGGCGCCGCGCCGCAGCCCTGACAGGTCCCGTCCCGGGTCAGGGCGGTGACCTGTGCCTGGTCGTTCGCCAGCGCCAGGCCGTCGCTGACGACGAGGCTGAGCTCGTAGGCACCCTCCACGTCGGGGGTCAGGGAGACCTCGGCGGCGTCCGCACCCACCAGGTCCGCGTCCGCCAGGTCCGACCCGGCCGGGGTCGCGGCCAGGCGCCAGGTGAAGCTCAGCGGGTCCCCGTCCGCGTCGTCGGAGGCCGAGGCGTCGAGGGTGGCCACGTCGCCGAGGTAGATCACCCGATCCGGGCCGGCGTCGGCGATCGGCTCCTGGTTGCCCAGGCCCGTGTCGAGCTGCTCGACCACCGTGATCACCACGGTGTCGCTGGCTGTCTCCGCGCCGTCGTCGACCGTCAGCTCCAGCTCGTACCCCCCGAGCTCGAGCGGCGTGAAGGTGAGCCGCGGGGTGTCGGCGCCCGCGAGATCGGCCTCCACGAGGGCGGAGGCCGCCGGCTGGTAGATCAGCCGCCAGGCGTGCTCCAGGTCCTGCCCCTCGGGATCGTAGGAGTCGCTGCCGTCCAGCTCGACGGGCCCACCGACCTCCGCGGAGCGGTCCGACCCGGCCCGCACCACCGGACCGCGCACCTCGGACTGGACCGCGACGAGGTCGACCTCGACCTCCACGCCCAGGAGCTGGCCCTCCAGCTCGTAGGCCACCAGGAGGGTGTCCCCCTGGAGGGCCACGGAGGGGGAGGTCGCCGCGCCGTCCGCCACGGCGACCTGGACCTGCTCCAGCAGGGTGCCGCGGTCGTCCAGCACGGCCAGCCAGACCTCGCCCTGGTCGGTGCCGACCCGGCGGGTCGGATCCCGGACCAGGTGGGCGACGACCTGGAGGTCGCCGAGGGGGGCGCCCCCGAGCCACGCGGGCACCTGCAGGTCGTCACCGGACACGGGCTCCGCGTGGCGCGCCTGGAGGGCCTCTCCCGTGGCGGCGTCCAGCCGGTCGACCCGCAGCTCGCCGTCCTCCGGCGAAGCGACGACCAGCGCCAGGGCGCCGGCGTCCTCCTGGAGCCAGAACAGGGCCCCGGTCAGCCCCGGCGCCGAAGGGACGTCGTAGGGGGAGGCCAGGAGCGAGAGGTCCTCGTCGAAGACCACCAGCGGTGCCGTCGTGCCCTCGTCGGGGGAGAAGGCCGTCGCCTGGAGGCTCGTCCCGCAGACCAGGGGCGCCCCGCCGTGGCGCGAGGTCTCCAGCCCGGCCTCCAGGGCCCCCGACACGAGCAGCGACCAGTCCGACCCGTAGAGGAAGGCCCAGGCGGTGTCGTCGTCGGAGGTCAGGGTGCCGCCGCACTGGTGCAGCCAGCCGCCGTCGGCACAGGGCACCACACGGTGATCCTCGCAGGGCTGCACGCCGGCCCCCAGCGCCTCCGGGGCGTCTCCGGCGAGCGCGAGATCCGCGCCGAGCGAGACACGCCAGAGGTCCTGGCCCGCCTCGTAGAGCAGGAACCAGCCCACCGCCTCGTCGGCCAGGACGATCGGCGCGGCCCCGGCCACGCCCAGCTCGACGGGCCCTCCCACCTGGACCAGGTAGGGCGCCGCCCACGCACCACCGAGCAACCCGAGCCAGCAGCCGACCATCGCGCCTCCTCGCGCCGCCGCGACCATCGTAGCGCTCCCGCTGTGAGCGGGGCGCGGTAAAGAGGGGCTGTGCCGAGTCTCTCTCGCGGGTTCTGGTTGCTGATCGTGCTGTGCGGCGTCGCCCTGGGGCTGGCGGCCGCGGAGGCGGCCGGGCTCCGGGCCGCCGAGGGTGCGCCGGCCGGGTGGACGCGCACGGAGGCCACCGTGCCGTTCCGGCGGGCGGACCTGATGGGAGCGCTCCCCGAGGGCGACGGGGCCTGGAGCCTCGACCACTTCATGAGCCTGGCCTCCGAAGGGGCGCTCGCCCCGGGGGAGAGCCTGAGGCTGGTCGCCGAGCTGCCGCCCGGGGGGGAGCTGCTGGTCTTCCCCGCGGCGAGCTGGAGCCGCGCCGACGCCGTGCACTCCCTGCTCTCCAGCACCCAGGCCGCGGTCCCAAGGGGAGGAGCGGTCGTGCTGCGCCGGTCCCGCGGAGGCCTCGCCGACGGCCGTCGCGTCGCCAATGCCGAGGAGACCGTCCTCGGTTGCTCCGGCTCCCTGTCCACACCGGGCCCCGACCCCGTGACGTTGACCCTCACCCAGCTCGAAGACGGCTTCGAGGCCATCGTCGGCGAGCGGCGCCTGGCGTGCCGGAACCCCGACCTCGGCGACCAGGTCGTCGTGCGGTCCGGTCTCCAGCGGGTGCGGGTGCTGGAGCTCGGGCGCGGCGAGACCCTCTCCTCGCCGACGGGCCCGGCCCGCCGGGCGCTCTGGCTCCTGGGGGGGCTGGTCGGGGTCCTGGCCCTGAGCCTGGTCGAGGTGCGCTCCGGCGCCGACCCGCGCAAGGTCGCCCTGACCACCGCGCCGCTCCTGCTCTGTGGCGTAGCCCTGGGCGTCGAGGGCCGGGCGATGGTGGAGCAGCTCCGGGCGCCGGGGCTCTCACCGGCGATGGTCGGGGTCTGGGCAGGACTGGCCCCGGCGCTGGCCGCCAAGGGAGTGCACCACGCCGCTCGGCTGTCGCGCAGCGGACCGCTCCACGGGCTGCTGGGACCGCTCGGCCTCGCCGGGGCGACCCTGCTCGCGGTGATCCTGGCCCGTCCCCTGCACTGGGGCGCGGGCCTCTACCTGGGCGGGGCCGGGCTGGCCGTGGGGGCCGTGGTCTGGGCCAACGCTCGGGCGATCCGTGGCCTGAACCTGGTGTCGCTGGTCGGCCTGGCCTGTGCCCTGGGACTGGCCGAGTACGGTGCCCGCTTCACCGAGGCCGGCATCGCCTGGAGCCCCACGGGCCGCATGGAGCTGGACCAGGCCCTGGGGTGGACCAACACCGCCGTCTCCGAGTTCGAGCAGCTCGAGGCCGGCCAGCACCCGGACTACCCCGAGGAGGGCTACCCGGTGGCCGTGCCCGAGCGACAGGCCGGGCGGCGGGTGGTCTGTCTCGGTGGGTCCTCGACCGGGGGGGCCTACCAGAACGACGACCTGGACGACTTCTACCCGGCGCGGCTGGGCGAGCGCCTGGGCCCGGAGGTCGAGGTCGTCAACCAGGGGGTCGGGGGCTGGAACACCTTTCACATCCGCACCTACCTGGAGCGCAGCCTCGACGTCCTCGCACCGGACGTCCTCACCCTCTACGTGGGCCACAACGACCTGCTGACCCGAAGCCGCCTCCCCTACCGGGAGCTCCATGCCCGCTGGCAGCAGGGCGGCGGGACGGGGACCCTGCCTCTCGGATCCCTGCGCCTCTACCAGGGACTCCGTCACCTCGTCGGCGCCCTGGTCCAGCGGGAGGAGCGGGTCGCCGTGCCGATCGCACACGCCGAGGACAACCTGGAGGCCATCTCTGAGATGGCCGCCGAACAGGGCGCCCGGGTGCTGCTGATCACCGAGGCCACCCACCCCGACCCCGGCCCCCTGGTGGCCTACGGCGCCCTGCTCGACGAGGTCGCGGGGCGCCACGATCACGTCGCGAGCCTGGACGGCTCCACCCACCTGCTGGGGCTCGGCTCCGGCATGTTCCTGGACGACTGCCACCTGACCGACCGCGGCCACCGGGCGCTGGCGGCGGCGATCGAGGCGCGGCTGGTGGAGCTGGGGTGGATGCCGTAGGAACTCCTACCCCGGTGGCGTGGCCTGCCCGAAGTAGTCATACCCCCAGCACACCAGCTCACCGACCGAGTCGACAGCGCAGGTGTGCTTCTCGCCGGTGAAGACCCGCTGCCAGCTCCCCTCGTCGGGAGGCACGCCCTCCTGGTGGCCGCCCTCGGCCCCCCAGCAGGCCAGGGTCTCCTCGTCGGTGACGCCACAGGTGTAGTCCCACCCGGCCGAGACCTGGCCGAAGTCCGTGCCGGCGGGGGGCATGAGCTGGCCCTCGTAGTCGCTGCCCCAGCAGGTGACCTCGCCGCCGGGGCGCAGGCCGCAGGTGTGGTGTCCGCCGGCGTCGATGGCCTCGAAGTCGTCGTCGACCGGCACGAGGAGCTGACCGTAGTTGTCCAGCCCCCAGCACTCCAGCCCCCCCGAGTCGTGGCGGGCGCAGGCGTGGAAGCCGCCGACCGTGAGCTCGGTGAAGGTGCCCGGAGGCACCTCGAGCTGCCCGTAGCTGCTGTCGCCCCAGCAAGACACCTCGCCGCCGGTCGACAGGGCGCAGGCGTACTGCCGGCCGGCGCGGACCTGTCTCCAGCCGGAGCCACCGGGCGCCCCGTCCTGGTCGTAGGCGTCGTCGCCCCAGCAGGTCAGTGCGCCGTCCACCGTGACGGCGCAGCCGTGGTCCAGTCCGACCCCGAGGGACTGGTAGCAGCCCCGGGGCACAGAGGTCTGGCCGCTGGCGTCGTCACCGAAGCAGACGATGCCGCCTTCGCTCCGCAGCCCGCAGGTGTGGCCCTCGCCGAGCCCCACGTCGACCCAGGCCCCGGCCGCCCGGCAGCCCGAGGTGGTGGTCGTCCCCGTGTCGTCGGCCACCAGGTCCTCGCAGGTCCCCTCGTCCTCGCAGCGTCCCTGCTTGCGGGCCTCGTGGACCTCGGGGGAGATCCAGTGGGAGCAGGCGATCAGCGTCAACGTGAGCACCTTCGGAACCTACCTCAGGTCCGCTGCGAGCTCGACGAAGCCCGCGCCCTCCTCTTGGAGCCGCCGCCGGGTGGTCTCGACGGCGCGCGGCAGGCGGTCGATGCCCACGAACGCCCGGCCGGTGCGGGCCGCGGCCACGACGGTGGTGCCGGAGCCACAGCAGGGGTCGAGCACCAGCTCCCCGGGTCGCGAGTGCGCCAGCACGAGCCGCTCCAACAGCGCCAGGGGCTTCTGGGTGGGGTAGCCCGTGCGCTCCGAAGCCATGTTGTTGAGGCTGGGCAGGTCCCACCAGTCCGGCACCTTCTTGTCCCGGCCGGCCATGCGGCGGGACCGGGCTGGCATGCGCGGCGGGTCGAAGGTCCAGGTGCGGCCTCGGCTGTACCAGAGCAGGCTGTCGTGCTTGCGGGGGTAGTAGCGGGGACTCGAGCCACCGAGGGCGTAGCACCAGACGATCTCGTTGCGAAAGCCGGCGGCTCCGGGATCGGACCCCCGCGCGCCCCGCCCGAAGAGCTCGTCGCAGAGCACGGCGGCGTGGTGCGAACGCCGATGGTCGCAGTGCAACACCAGGCTCCCCGTCGGCCCCAGGAGCTCCCGCACCTGGAGCAACAGGCGCTCCAGCGCGTCGAGCCACTGCCCTGGCCGCCAGCGGTCCTGGTAGACCGGAGCGCCGGCCGGATCCCGCCGGGTGCGGCCGGTGTCGAAGGGCGGGTCGACGTAGACCAGGTCCACCCGGCCCTCGAGCTCGGGGGCCAGCGCCGCCAGGGCCGGGCCGTGATCGCCGAGCACGAGCCGCGACCGGGTCGCTGTCCGAGCAGGGGCGACCTGGCGAAGCTCGCTCGCCAGCGGCAGCGCCGGGGCGTCGGAGCGCCCCGGCCAGACGATCCGCGTTCCTGGGGTCTCGGTGGACACGAGGGCCCCTATCGCCCCTGTGACCGGTGTGGGGACTCCGTCAAAACCCCCCCTGTCGGCCGAGCGAGCGGGGCGCTTCCGGTAGGCTCCCGCCCCCTGCACCGGAGGGAGTGCGACCCATGAGCGACGTGTACGACGATCCGCCACGGGATGATGCCAACCGACCGATGGTCCTCCTCCTCGGCGGCCTCACCCTGCTCACCCTCGGACTCGGCATCGGCTACTGGATCAGCGCGATGACCAGCGACGATGTCCAGCTCGTCCTGTCCGAGCCCACCGTCATCAAGCAGGAGCTGACCGACGAGGAGCTCGCCGAGCTGTGTTCCGACGAGACCCGGGACGAGCGCACCGCCCTGACCAGCGCCCAGTCCGAGGTCGACACCCTCCAGGAGCAGCTCTCAAAGCGCGAGACCGAGCTCGAGACCCTGCGCACCCAGGCCGAGAAGAACCGGGCCCGACAGGCCGAAGCCTCGCGCGAGTGGCAGGAGATGGAGCAGCGCCTCAACGAGCAGGAGCAGCAGATCGAGGACCTCACGATGCGTCTCGCGATGGCCGAGGCCGAGCGGGACGAGGCCCTGGTCGAGCTCAAGGCGACGGTGGAGGCCCTGAACGTCCAGATCGAAGAGACCGAGAGCGCCCGCAAGATCGCCCGCAAGTACAAGCGGCAGTCCGTGCGCAACCTCTGGGCGGCCTTCGTGGCCGAGAGCAAGGTGGCCATCTGTGATCGCGGCAGCCGCAAGCGGCACGCCAAGTGCCACGCGGCGGTCGACGAGGCCCTCGGTCCCGACGTCAAGGACCGCTTCAGCCACTGCGTCAACAGCAACCAGGCCACGCCAGCCTTGATCAAGGGCGAGAAGAAGACCGAGCTGCCGCGCTACGCCGAGATGCTGAGCGAGGACAACCGGTTCACCAACAAGGGCTGGTTCATCCAGTTCTGCGACCCGACCCTGCCGGAGGCCGGGCTGGGAGACTGAGAGCGACGAGCGCTCCGCCACGCCAAGGGGGGCCCGGAGCGGCTCCCACATCGTCCAGATCCGCAAGCCCTTGTCTTGTCAAGGGTTTTGGCTCGGCGCCACATAGGGATCAGCCTCCAAACGCCCGGATCGCTTGACAAAATTCTCTTGGCGGAGCACGATGTTCCAGGCCCACAAGGGCTTCTCCGCCGACCCATCCCCTGGGTCGCTCCCGCTCCCTCACCGCAGAAGCTGACATGTCCGAGCCCACGCTGCCGACGCTGCCTGTCGAAGAGGACAAGGTCGCCACCATCGACCTGTCCTACCGCACACGAGTGTCCACAGAAGACGAGTGCACCGACGTCGATCCGCCCCTCGCCCTCTCCGAGGACGAAGAGGAGGCGGACTCGGTCATCGTGCCGGCCCGTCACGAGGAGTCCTCCGACGCCGAGCAGCGGCTCCTGGCCTGGCGGGCGGAGGCCGAGGCCCGGTTCCAGGCCCGCAAGATCGAGGAGGCGAAGAGCCAGGCCGCCAGCGCCGAGCGTCGCCGCAAGGCCACGGTCGGCGGCATCCTCCTGGTCGTGCTCGGACTCGGGGCCGTGACCGGCAGCCTGGTGGCGCCGGAGCGTGCAGACGAGACGGTGCCGGCCCCAGAGGTCGAGGAGGCGGTGCTCGCCGCTCCAGCCGTGGCGATCGTCATCCCGCCGGCGAGCGTGATGGACGAACAGCTCGAGCGCCTGGCGGAGGCGACCACCGCCGAGCCCATCCCGGCGCCAGAAGAGGCCGTTGTGGCCCCTCCGCCCGTGCGTCGCTTCGATCCCCAGGTGGTGGAGGGCACGCTGAGGACCTACGCCTTCGACGCCACGGAGTGGCTCCAGTTCGACTTCCGCGGCGCCGGGCCGCTGGAGATCCGCTGGCTGGACGCCGAGGGCCACCAGGCCCTGAACCCCTGGAGCTGCGACGGCTACATCGACCGCACCACGCGGCGCTGCTACGTCGGTCGCACCCACCAGCGCATCGAGGTCGCCCTGGACGCCGGCGCAGCGCCGGGCACCTGGACCATCCAGGCCTGCGAGCCTGCGAGCGGCGACTGCGCCCGGCTGACCACCCTCGAGGTCGGTAGCTGAGCCGGGCGGTCAGCGCTGTCAGTCCGTCAGCCAGGCCGCCATCGCCGTCACCATCTGCCCGATGTCGTGGGCCCCGCACTGCTCGCGGATGCTGTGCATCGAGAGCATGGCGCCGCCCACGTCGAGGGTGCGCATGGCGAGACCCGCGGCCGAGATCGGCCCGATGGTGGAGCCGCAGGCCAGGTCCGTCCGGTTGACGAATTCCTGGACCGGCACCCCCCGCTCCGCGGCGAGGTGCTTGAACCGTGCCGCACCCTCGGCATCCGTCGCGTAGCGCTGCTGCACGTTGTGCTTGACCACCGGCCCGCCGTTCAGCTTCGGCCGGTGCTGGGGCTCGTGGCGGTCGGCGAAGTTGGGGTGGACCCCGTGGGCCATGTCCGCCGACAGCATCCAGGAACGGGCGGCGGCCCGGCCGATCCCACCCGCGGCACGGCCGGTGTGGTCCCGCTCCAGCATCACCAGCACGTCGCGCAGGAGGATCGATCCGGCCCCCCGCTCCGTCCTCGACCCGACCTCCTCGTGGTCGAAGAGCACCACCACCTGGGTGGCGGCCGTGGCCGGCGCCTCCCGCAGCAAGGCGGAGACGGCCTGGTAGCAGCTCGCCTGGTTGTCGAGACGGGGGCTGAAGACGAACTCCCCGCCGAGGCCCCCCACGCAGGGCCCCTGCAGGTCGAACAGGCCCAGGTCCCAGCTCAGCAGGTCCGCCGGGTCGACCTCCAGGACCGCAGCGAGCAGGCGCTGGAGCGAGCCGGGTGCCTCGGGATCCGTGTCGCCGACCAGCCCGACGAGCGGCGCCATGTGCTTCTGCTTGTTCAGCTTGAGGCCGTCGCTCTTGACCTCCCGCTGGAGGTGGATCGCCAGGTTGGCCACCCGGGCGACCGGACGGTCGACCCGGACACGCCGCAGCACCGGCCCGTCCGAGGTCCGGACCGCGACGCGACCCGCGATGCCCAGGTCCCGGTCGGTCCAGGTGTGGAGCAGCACTCCGCCGTAGACCTCCACCCCCCACAGCAGGTACCCCTCCTGGCTCAGCTCCGGGCTCGGCTTCAGCCGCAGGTTGGGCGAGTCCGTGTGGGCGCCGATGGCGCGGAAGCCGGCCTCCGCCGGCGCCTCGGTCCCGGCGCGCCAGGCCACCACGGTCCCCGACCGCACGGTGAAGCCCGCCTCTCCGGGCCGCCACGGGCGAGGCTCGGCCCCGAGGTCCACCGAGGCGAAGCCGGCCTGGGCGAGCTGCCGGGCGGTCTCCGCCGCGCAGTGGAACGGTGTGGGGCTCGCGGCGACGAAGTCGATCAGTCCCTGGGCGTGGGCCATCCAGTCCCTCCTCGGGCGCAGTATCCCCCGAGTCCGTCGGGCCCCGGCGGTGGGGGCCGCGGGTTAGGCGGGCGCTGAGATGACCAGCCCCCTCGATCGCTACGAGAGCCCCCTCGTCCAGCGCTATGCCAGCCCGGCCATGGTGCGGATCTGGACCCCCCGCCACCGCTTCGGGACCTGGCGGCGCCTCTGGCTCGCCCTGGCCGAGGCCGAACAGGACCTGGGCCTCCCGATCACCGATGCCCAGCTCGAGGCGATGCGGTCCACCCTGGAGGACATCGATCTCGAGGTGGCGGCCACCTACGAGAAGGAGCTCCGCCACGACGTGATGGCCCACATCCACGCCTGGGGGGATCTCGTCCCCGAGGCGCGGCCGATCCTCCACCTGGGTGCCACCTCCTGCTTCGTCGGCGACAACACCGATCTCGTCCAGATCCGCGACGCGCTGGACGTGATCCTGCCCAAGCTGGCGGCCTGTGCCGCGGCCCTGGGCGACTTCGCCGAGGAGCACGCGGAGCTGCCGACCCTGGGCTTCACCCACTACCAGCCAGCCCAGCCGACCACGGTGGGCAAGCGGGCCTGCCTGTGGGCCCAGGACCTGCTCTCGGACCTGGCGACCCTGAGCCGCCTCCGCCGCGAGCTGAGGTTCCGAGGCGTCAAGGGCACGACGGGCACCCAGGCGAGCTTCCTGGCGCTCTTCGAGGGTGACCACGACAAGGTGGAGGCGCTGGACGCCAGGGTCACGGCGGCCTTCGGCTTCCAGCGGGCCTGGAGCATCACCGGGCAGACCTACCCGCGCAAGCAGGACCACACGCTCCTGGCCGCGCTGGCAGGCCTGGGCGTCACGAGCCACAAGCTGGCCACCGACCTGCGCCTGCTCGCCAACCTCAAGGAGATCGAGGAGCCCTTTGGACGAAGCCAGATCGGCTCCTCGGCGATGGCCTACAAGCGCAACCCGATGCGCTCCGAGCGCATCTGTGCCCTCGCCCGTCACCTCGTGACCCTCGCCCAGGACGGCGCCTGGACCGGCGCCACGCAGTGGATGGAGCGCACCCTCGACGACTCTGCCAACCGGCGCATCAGCCTCACCGATGCCTTCTTCGTGGCGGACGGCCTCCTCCAGACCCTCCTCAACGTGACCCGCGGCCTGGTGGTCTACCCGGCCACCATCGCTCGCAGGCTCCAGGCGGAGCTTCCCTTCATGGCGACCGAGGAGATCCTGATGGCGATGGTCCAGGCCGGCGGCGACCGCCAGACCCTCCACGAGGCGATCCGGGTCCACAGCCAGGCGGCCGCCCACCAGGTCAAGTGCGCTGGCGCCGACAACGACCTCCTGGCGCGCCTGCGGGCCGACCCGCTCTTCGGCCCGATCCACGACAGCCTGGACGCCCTCACCGACCCCCGCCGCTTCGTCGGGCGGGCTCCCGAGCAGGTGCGCCGCTTCCTCGAGACGGACCTCCGACCGGCCCTGGAGCCCTGGGCGGACCAGCTCGGCATGGCCGCCGAGCTCGAGGTCTGATCGCCGGACGACCACCGCTCCACGGAGAGCCGCCGGGATCCTCGACAATCAGCAAGCTCCGTGCCAGTCCGTGTGCGGGCGTGGATGCCCATCAGGACTCGATCCGCGGCCCTTCTCCCGATTTCGATCGGGCTTCCCAAGCGGCGATCTGTCAGGTACAGTGGGTCAACAGCAACAAAGACACGGAGTCCCGAATGGAAGAAACACCACCCGGTGGCTTTGCTCCGGCGAACAGCCGGAGACAGCGGGTCTGAACAAACCTGAGACTGCACTCTGGGTTCAAGCAACCCGGCCCCTGGCAACAGCCATCCTCACCGCTCTAGCGGAACCAAGGACCAAGGCGAGATCGCGCTGCGCGACGACCCAGGTCCGACTCCTCCCCAAAAGGGGACGTGGATGGCGAGCCCAGGCTCCCGAGGGAACCAACACCCCGAGTCGCGTCCCGACCGCTCGTGCGGTAAGAGACCCTTCCGTTCGGTGTAACGCAAGCTCGCCGAACGACTCCGACTGAAACGCTGGGCACCTGTCCGAGGCTCATCGGGCGCGCGGGACCCCCCTGTGGGGTCCCGTTTCAATTCCAGGCCTGGGCGCGGATCGGCTCAGGTTCGATCACGGGGATCCGATGAAGCGGGGAAGCCACCCCTGACGAGAGATCCTAATTCTTCCCTCGGCGACCCACCGCTGCTATGCTCTCCCCCAGGTGTGGAGTCCCCACGATGGGAGCTGAGCCGAGCAACACCGCCTGGGTGGTCCTCCGCGTGAAGGGCGTGCCGACGGAGATCCTCCGGGACGTCAGGACCCGCAAGCCGCTGCGCATGGCCCGCTACCGGGTGCCACTCTCCCAGCCGGGCGTCGGCCACTGCGCGAACTGCGGTGGGACCCGCAAGCTCACTGTCACGATGGTCGCGCCGGGAGAGCAGGTCGACCCCAGCCCGAAGTGCACGGACTGCGGCCTCTCGCTGCGGGCGGACTACCGCTTCCACCTCAACCTGGCGCGTCGCTTCGCCTCCGAGGACTTCCTGGAGGCGGCGGAGAACGCCGCAGCCGCTGGCCGCACCGTGGTGGCGCTGAAGCTGGTGACGGCCAGCTGGCACTGGGGGCCCAACCCCGACCTCGCTCGCTCGGTGCGCCTCGACCGCCTCCGCGAGCTCGGGGAGCAGGACCTGGGCGAGCAGGAGGCACGGGCCTGGTTCGCCGAGCCGGATGCCCCGGGCTGGGTCGCCAGCCTGTTGGTCGATCTGCTGCTGAGACGGGGCGAGCAGGGCGAGGCCTTCGACGTGCTCAACGAAGGCGTGGAGCGCGATCCAAGGGACCGTCAGCTCAAGGTGGAGCGGGCGGAGCTCAACGAGGAGCGCGGAGACCGCCAGGCCGCCACCGACGACGCGATCTCGGTGCTGGGTCGCAACGACCGACTCTCCCGGGAGGCTCTGGTGATCATCCGGCGCATCACCGAGTGCTGGCTGCAGGAGGAGGACCACAGCGAGGCCCTGAAGGTCTTCCAGCTCACCGCCCCCGAGTCCCACCGGGACGCCCAGATGTGCTTCCTCCGCGGCTGCATCGAGCAGGCCAAGGGACGCCGGGCCGAGTCCCGCCGCTGGCTGATCCACGCCCTCGAGCTGGACCACTCCCACGAGCTGGCGCTCGCCGAGCTGGACCGCGTGGAGCGCGAGATGAACATCGCCTCCACCACCCACTTCCGCCGGGCCCGCTGACCCCGGACAGCCGTCAGGGACAGGCGGTCCCGACCTCCGCCCGCAGCTCTCCATAGGCACGGGAGTCTCCCCAGACCGTGCCCACGGCCTCTAGCTGCGCGCCGGCAGACGCGCAGGCGTCGAGCGCCAGCAGCCAGCGGATCGCCCGCCTCATGAGCCGCCAGTCGCCCTCCAGGCCCGCCAGGCCGGCCACGACCCAGGCCTCGGCGTCCGGACCGGTCAGCTCGGGATGGGCGGCCCACAGCGCCAGCCGCGTGCCGATCGCCTCCGACGCCAGTCGCGTCCCGGGGGCCAGCCCAGCGAGCAGCGCGTCGGCCTCCTCGTAGAGCCCCAGGGCGTGGAGCTGCGCGGCCTGGTTCAGGGCCGTCCGTGGCCCTCCCCCCGCCTCCCAGGCCAGCCGCGCCTTCTTCACCGCGTCGAGCTCGACGTGCTCCGCCTCCTCCAGGATCCCGGCGAAGGTCCGTGCCCTTCGCCCGAGCCTCCCCGCGTCGTCGACCTGGACGAGCCAACCGAGGCGCCACTGGACGTGTCCCTGCTGCAGGCGGTGCTCCAGCACCTCGACGAAGGGCTCCCCCTCCTCGGTGGTCAGGCGGGCCCGCCAGGACACCCATGCCGGCCCCCGGGCCTCCGGAGCCGCGAGGACCTCGAGCGGACCCGCGCTCCGGCGAGCCCAGGTGGTCTCCGGCCCGTCGGCGAGGCGCTCCCCGAGGTCACGTGCACTCGCGAACACCCCCTCCCGCGAGGCCTCGGAGGTGGTGAAGGCCCGGGTGCCACCCACCGTGGAGGTGCGCTCCGCCATCTCCGACGGGACCTGCAGCACCCAGCCGTCCAGCTCGACCGTCACCGGGCTCCCCAGCACCACCGCCGGCATCCAGGACAGCAGGTGCGAGCCCAGCCAGGGGCCTCCCAGTCCCACCAGGGCGGCCAGGACCAGGTTGGTGGACCGCTGAGCCGCGACACCGGCCCGTGGCGCCGTGCTCTCCGGCCGCAGCGCGAAGGCCGCGGCGATGCCACCGAGCAGCCCCGCGGCGTGCCCGGTGTGGGAGATGCCCTGCTGCCCGAAGGACCCGACGAGCAGCACCGCGAACAGGACGATGGCCCCGAAGCCGTAGAAGCGTCGGTCGGAGGGGGGGAGCAGCTCGTCGAAGCGCAGCCCGATGGCGACCATCGCACCCCACAGGCCGTAGCCCAGGACAGAGCTGCCGAGCACGGGCTGGTCCTCCAGCGCGGCGATGCCGAGCGCCCCCACGGCGACGGAGGCGGCGGCCACCAGCAACAGGCCGCCGGCGCCCAGGGCCCGCTCGACCCGGAAGCCCGCGTACCCGACCACGGCGAGGTTGGGCAGGAGGTGCCGCGGACCGGCGTGGGCGAGCTGCGAGGTCCAGGCCGTGTGCCACCGGCCGTCGAAGATCATCGCGTCGAGACCGGTGGTGGCCTCGCGGAAGAAGAGCACCAGGACGACTCCCGCCTCTCCGAGCACACCTCCGAACAGGGTCGCGAGACCCTGTGCCACGCCGAAGAGCAGGACCACCAGGGTCACCAGGGTGCTCGCCCACGGCCAGGGACCGAGCCGCATGTGGGCCATCAGCCGGGCGCCCGGCGCGTCGAGGAGCTCGGAGAGGGCGTCGAGCTCCTGGATCGGCCGGAAGCGGTCGCCGGTCCAGGGCCGGTGCCGGACCTCCGCGATCCCCGGGACCCGACCGCTCCGGACCTCTTCTTCGAGATCCGCGAGGTCGATCTCGATCTCCTCGTCACGGATCCGGAGGTGCACCAGCACGCCGCGATCCTCTCAGACGCCGCTCAGTCGGACGGAGGGTGCTCCCGGAACGCGGCGAGCAGCGCACCACTGCGGAAGCACAGAGGGGCCACTGCGGCGCTGGTGCGGGCGATGCTCTCCCGCACGGGCACCGCCAGCATGGCCACACGGCCCCCCAGGGCCTGGCGCGCGGCGAGCGATGCCTCCAGACCCAGCTCTCCGCAGGCCAGCAGCAGGCCGAAGCCCGGCGACCCGTCCCCCGGCCGCCCCCAGCATCCCCGCGCCAGCGCACGCACCTCGCTGACGCCGACGTCGGCGACCTCGCCGGCGACCTCGACCCCGGCCTCGAGGCCCTCTCCCGAGAGACCGACACCGACGAGCCGGCCCGGCTCCGGTGGTCCATCGAGCCCGACCCCGGCGCCGAACACACCACCGCTGACCGTGACCCCGGCCGGCAGGCTGCTGGCGAGTCCCGCCGCCATGCCCTGGCCAACGAGCCCGGGGCCGCCGCCGAGGACGAGCACGTGGCGCAGCCCGGGCGCTCCGAGGTCGAAGCCCACGGCACGTCCGGCCGCCACGGCCCCCCGTGTCCCCTCGACCGGCTCCACCACCGCCCGGCAGCGGATGTCCCCGAGCTGGACGGCGACGGCCCGCATCGAGGGCTCGTCCGGGGAACGGAGCCTGGACGGCACGCCAGCCGTCACGAGACAGGCCCGGGGGTAGGCCCGTCGAAGATCCTGCCAGGCCTCGGTGTCCCCAAAGGCCTCCGGGTCGCCAAAGGCGAGGACGAGGTCCGCATCGCCGCCCATCCCCGGACTCGCGTCCGTGGACCACAGGCCATCCCACAACTGTCGCTGTTCGGTGCGCACTCTGGACCTCGGCCGACTTCCTGTTCGGCCCCCCCCCGCGGTCCCACCCCCGGGGCTGGTGTCCAAAAAAAAGGAGTATTTGTACTTTACACAGAGGCTTGGGCCCGATGCAATGAGAATTTGGACTGTTGGATCGCCCTCGGACTTCGATCGAGATCCGCCCCGGGGATGCGACAATCCCCTCCTGCCCGCGAGGAGACCGGCGATGGAGATCCCCGAGAGCGCCTTCCGGACCCTGGTCGGCGACACCCTGCGCACCCTCTTCGAGCAGATCGACGACCTGGAGACCGACGACATCGACCCCCGCATCTCGGACGGGGTGGTCGACACGCGCTTCGAAGACGGGTCCGCCGTCGTCCTGTCTCAGCAGGTCCCCGCCCGGGAGCTCTGGCTGAGCGCCAACTGGACGGCCTGGCACTTCCGCATGGTGGACGGCCGCTGGCTCGAGCGGGACAGTGGCGAGGAGATGCTGCCCCTGCTGTCGGGGATCTTCGAGGAGAAGCTGGGATTCCGGGTGCAATTCCACGAATGAGCCGCGTCGCGGCCGGGATCCTCGGACTCGCGCTGCTGCTGCGCCTGCCTCGGGCCCTCGCTCGCTGGGACGAGGTCGCCTGGCAGTACGCCGCCTACAACCAGCCCACGGCCGACGCCCTCCAGGACGGACGGCTCGCCGAGGCCCTGACCACCTTCGCCGGCCTCCACCCACCCGTCTACCCCCTGATCCACAGCCTGCTGAGCCTGGCCTGGCCCGCGCCGGTGCTCTGGCTGCTGACCAGCGTGGCCTTCTCGCTGGGTGCGGTGGCCCTGACCCTGCGGGGGGGCTGGCTCGCCGCCCTGCTCCTGGCCTGTGGCGCCGTGCAGCTCTCCTACGCCGCGGAGGTGAACAACTACCCCCTGACCGCCCTGGTGGTGGCCGCCACCTGGTGGGCCCGAGATCGGGTGGCCGAGGGCCGGCCCTGGTGGGAGCTCGCCCTGGTCGGCGCCCTCGCCGGCTGGGTCCACGGTCTGGCGGCCTGGGTGGCGGCCACCGCAGCGCTGACCCTGGGTGCTCGGCGGGCAGGGCGGATCCTGGCGGTGATGGTCATCGCCGCGGCGCCGCTGTGGCCCGCCGTGTGGGACCTGGCGACCGAGCCGGGCACCTTCCGACAGCCGCCGATCGAGCCCGCACTCATCGCCAGCGCCGCCTGGGAGCGCTTCGGGGGTGGGTGGTTGCTGTTGCTGCCCCTGGGCGTCGCGGGGGCCCGGCGAAGACCGGCGCTGGCGGTGGGGCTCGTGGCGACGGAGGGCTTCGTGATCGCCCTACAGATCATGGGCATCGCAGCCCCCCACCAATTCCCCTACCACCTCGCCGCGGGCATCCCCCTCGCCTGGCTGGTCGCCGCGGGCGTGGAAGCGGCCGGGCGGCACCGGAGATCCGCCCTCGCCCTGGCCCTGGCCGTCGCGGTCCTCCAGGCGGGGACCAGCCTCACCCGGGACGTGCGCGCCCAGGCCGAGATCCTGGCCGACGGCCCTCGGGCGCTGGACGTCGCCCTGGCCGAGGCCGAGCCGGGCGACGCCATCGTGCTGCTGACCCCACCGCGCACCCCCGACGACGACAAGCGCGGGACCAGCCCGGTGCTCTGGCACATCCCTCCGTGGACCCGTCTCCCCCCGGTCCGCCCCTACGCCTTCGCCTACGACGACCACCGCCACGGCCAGCCGCGGGACCTCCAGGGCGTCGCCATCTACCTGCACGAGCAGCCACGGAGCACCTTCGAGCGCCTGGTCGAGGCCCATCGGCGGACCTTCCTCTGCGTCTACGACCACCGCGACGACCCGCGCTACACGGACGAGCTCGAGGCTCGATGGGGGGCAGCGGCGGCGGTAGGTCCGGACCTCCTCTTCAGGAGTCGCTGACTACCCTCGCCAGGGGTCCTCGGGTTCCAGGTGATCCAGCAGCTCACGGGCTCGCTCGAAGTCGGGCTCCACCTCGTCCCAGAGAGCGTCGATCAGCGCATCGTCGGCGTCCTCCAGGACGTCGAGCGACTCGGTTGGATCCGTGGCGATGTCGTGGAGCCTCAGCACGCCGTCCCAGGTGTAGGACAGCCGCCAGCCGTCCGCCTCGACCGAGTGGCGGGCGACACCGTCGGCGCCGGTCTCCTGGAGCCGGTAGTGGAACATCGTGCGGGCCCGGTCCGAGGGCGCCTCGCCCAGCGCGAGCCCGGTCGCGTCCGGCAGGGAGAGACCGTAGAGCACGGCCAGGGTCACGGCCAGGTCCCGGTGGGTCGTGCGCCCCGACCAGGCGAGGGGCGCCAGCTCCGACGCCCAGAGGGCGGCGATCGCGCCGGTCTCCTCCTGGTGGAGGTGGTGCCCATGGGCCCAGCGCCCGCGCTCCAGGTGCTGCTGGCCGTGGTCGCTCACCCACAGGACCAGGGTGTCGTCGAGCAGACCCCGGTCGTCCAGGCCGCTCCAGAGGCGCTCCAGCTCGCTGTCCAGGTAGCGCAGCTCGGCGCGGTACTCGGCGACGATCCAGGCCAGGATCGCCTCCTGGTCGATCTCGGACAGGGTGAACCAGTCCCCCTCCAGCCGACGGACCTCCTCGGGGTCCGAGAGGTCGTAGGCGATGTCCGGCGCCGGATCCCGGAAGGGCTCGGGAGCGTCGTAGGGCTCGTGGGGATCGAGGTAGTGGACCTGGAACCACCAGGGCGAGACCAGCTCGCCCGCGGCGGCGAGCGCCAGCTCGGTCACGACCTCGCCGGTGGCGAAGGGCTCGGCCCGCACGGCGTCGAAGCCGCGTCCCAGGGGCCAGCCCGACGCCGGCTCCAGCCAGGGATTCGAGCTCACCAGGCTGGTCCAGGACCCGGCCTTGGCGAAGGCCTCCGGCAGGGTGTCGAGGCGACGGGGCGAGCCCGGGACCTCGGGATCCCCGGACTCGACGACGAAGCCCAGCTCCAGCGGCCGGGCCCCGGTGTAGAGACAGTGGAAGCTCGGGGCCGTCCAGTTGCTGCAGCTCGCGTGGTCGTCCAGCACCACGGCACGCTCGAGGCGACCGTCGAGGAAGGGCGTGTCCGCGGTCCCAGCGTAGCGACCGACGCTGTCCCGTCGCAATGTGTCGACGCTGATCACCAGCACGTTCGCGGGAACGTCTCCCGCGAACTCCAGCAGGTCGACCTGGCCGGGCTCGGGAGGACGACAGGCGAGGACCCAGGAGAGAAGCACGAAGCCAGCGTAGCCGAGCGGGAGGAGACGTGCGGTGGGCCGAGCAGTGTCACGAATCGGAGAGAGACAACCCACTCCAACTTCGGTTATAAGGGTCGTAGCCGAGGCCGGCCTTCGACAAGTGACGTGTTTGTCGGACAACGGCGCGGCTTGCCCCCGGGACCCGTCGCTGGCTTCCTGCCTCGCCGGCGTCAGGCCCGGGGGCTTCCCTTTCTACGTAGCGACTCGGCGGGGGCACCCACGTGGTTCGTGGCGGCGGGTGGGGAGAGGAGGTTCACCGGGGACCCGGGATCGTCTGTGGGGAGACGGGCTTGGGCGGGTTCTCCAGGTCGACGGTTGGGGCCGGGGAGGGGCGGTTCAGACTCCGGTTTCGGAGTCAGAGCCCCGAGAAGCTGTCCAGGTCGTCGCACCGGCGTCTCACCCAGGTGGCGGTGACGTCCTGGTAGTAGAGGGCCGTGTCGTAGGTGACCTCGCGGCGGGGGTCGTCGTGGACGTAGGGGTTGATGAGGTCGGCCGTGGCCTCGAGGTCGTCGAGCAGCTCCGGGCCGTTCAGGGCGCGGCAGACGTCGTCGAGGGCTTCGTAGACGCGGTCTCGGCAGCCGTCGTCTCGACGACAGCAGGCTCCGAGCTGCCCGATGGGGTTGGAGAGGTTCAGGCCGGAGCTGAAGGGCTGGTCGTGGTCCCAGGGCATCATCATGCCCCGGCCGTCCCGCTCGGGGTCGAAGTAGACCCGGTAGTTGTTGGAGTTGTAGTTGTAGCCGTCCCACTGGCCGACCCACATCTCCATCGCCCAGTAGTGGAGGAACTGGTCGATGTCGAAGACCATGTCCATGGACTCGTCGAAGGAGTCCGTGCCACAGGACTGCTCGATGGCCTCCACCACCGCGAGCACGTCGACCAGGCCGACGTCCGTGCCGCTGTCCAGGTCGAACCAGGCGTAGGACTCGCGCTCGAAGTCCACGAGCACGAAGTGGGACCAGTCCGCCGACAGGTAGTAGTCGCCGTCGTAGAGGTTGCCGCTGGGATCGCTGAAGTTGCGGTCCAAGAAGGGCTTGTCGTAGTCCTCCACCAGGCCGTAGAGCCCGTAGTCCTCGCCGTCGACGGTCACCCAGACATAGCCCACGCGCGGCGCGGGGATCCCGGCGGCCCGGTAGGCGTTGTAGGACACCCGGTCGTGGAGCTGGCTGATGTCCTGGACGAGGTTGTTGATGTTGAGGTGCGTGAGGCCGAGGAGCGTCTGACCCTCGTTGTACCGGTTGACGTCGATCTTGAAGCCGGCCTTGGCGCTGAGGTCCCGGTAGCTGCCATAGCGACCCTTGAGCCGCAGCCCGACCGAGGAGAGCAGCTCCCCGTCGAAGACCACGTCGGTCTCGATGTGGGTCCAGGGGTCGTCCTCCAGGGCCGCCCGGTCCTGGGCGTCCAGCGTGATCTCCAGCAGGTGGACCTGCTCGAGACCGAAGAGCGCGTCGGTGGCGTCCCCGACCCGGGTCGGCCCCTCGGCGGTGTCGAGGGTGTCCGTGGTGATCACCGGCTCGGTGTCCCCCGTGTCTTCCGGCTGGCTTCCCTCGATCGACACGCCGGGCGAGCAGGCGAGGCCAAGCAGCAGTGACACGGAGGTGATCACCTCAGCATGGTGACCCCGACCGCGCCCCGGAGCAAGGGGCGTGGCCGCCCGGTCAACGCCTCAGGAGCTTGCCGGTGGGCGTGCGCGGCAGCGCCTCGACCAGCTCGATGCCGAGCGGCAGCTCCCGCGCCGGCACGCGATCGCGCAGGAATCGCAGCAGATCCCCCTCGCCGGGACGAGCACCGGGGAGCGGCACCACCCGCGCCATCGGGATCGCCCCCAGCCTCGGGTGGGGCACGCCATAGACCAGACTCTCGGCCACCCTCGGGTGCCGGTTGAGCGCGTCCTCCACCTCGACGGGGAAGACCTTGACCCCACCGAAGTTGATCACCGCCTGCTCGCGGCCCATCAGCACGAGCCGGCCCCCGTCGTCGAACCGTGCCAGGTCTCCCGTCACGAACCACCCGTCGTCGAGCGCTTGGCTTCGGGGCCGCCAGGGGCACCAGTAGCCATCGAAGAGTCCGGGGCCGCGGACCGCCACCTGCCCCACCCCGTCCTTGCAGCCACGAAGCTGCACCTCGAACCCCTCCAGAGGCTGTCCGACCGTCCCCCGTGTCGCCGGCGAGGGCTGGAGGTCGATGCAGGGCAGGCCGACCTCGATGATGCCGTAGGCCTGCCCCACCTGGCAGCCGTGGCGCTCGGCGAAGTCGCCGGGCACGGCACTGGCGAGGGGAGCGGTGGTCGACAGCACCAGGCGGAGTCCGGGCAGGCTGCCCGCCGGCGCTCCGCCAGCCAGCAGCCGCAGGTGGTGGGGCGCTCCGTAGACCACCGTCGCCCGACCCGCCTCGGCGACGCGCACCATCTCTCCCGGCAGCGCCCGGGTCGGCAGCAGCAGGCGGGCCCCGACAGACAGGACCAGGAGCACCGACACCACGAAGTGGTGGGACATGTCCAGGGGGAAGAGCACCCCGTCTCCAGGTCCGAGGGCCAGGCCCCCGTTGGCCACCCGGTGGCGGGCGGCGATGCTGGCGTGCGTCAGCACCACACCGCGAGCCGTCTCGGTCGTGCCCGAGGTGAAGCGCACGAAGGCCACCCCGTCCAGGTCCACCTCGGAGGGTGCCGGGTCCGGGAGGCGCCACCCGGCGAGGTCCGCTCCACCGAACGCCCTCCCCTCCCCCAGCTCGGGCAGTGCACCCGGCGAGGACACCCAGGCGTGCAGGCCGATGCGCTCCTGGACCTCCCGACAGCGAACCGCCGAGGCGCGGCCGGTCAGCGGCACCAGCACAGCCCCCGCCCGCAGCAGCGCCAGGGCCTGGACCACGTAGGCCGCGCCGTGCCCGCCGAGCAGGCCGACGCGGTCTCCAGGACCCACGCCGCCCTCTCGCAGGGCGGCCGCGACCTCGTCGACTCGAGCCATGAGGGCGGCGTAGGTGTGGACCTCCCCCCCCTCGACGATAGCCACCTGGTCGGGCAGGGCGGCGGCCGTCCCAGCGATGGTCTGGTCGATGCGCATCGCTCCCCTGCGGGTTCAGGGCGCCGGCCACTCCAGTCGAGACCGTACCGCCTGCGGCGTGAGGGCGCCCTCCAGGACCTGCAGGGCAGCGGCGGTCCCCGCGGCCTGGCCCGTCTCCAGGCAGGTCCCGAGGACCCTGGCAGAGGACTGGGCCACGCGGCTGGCGGAGAGACAGCGCCCGCCGAAGAACAGGTCCGGGCGCTCCGCCGATCGCAGGGCCCCGAGGGGGATGTCGTAGGAGCGCCCGGCGATCGGCTCCAGGCGCTGGTGCTCCGGGGTGTCCCACAGCTCCACCGGCCAGCTCCCGCGGGCGACCACGTCGGGGTGGGAGCGCGCCTCGCGCACGTCCGACTCGGACAGAGTGAACAGCCCACGCAGACGCCGACTCTCCCGCACACCGAGCGCCAGCGGGCGACGCACCCAGCGGGCGCCGGCGAAGAGTCCGACGTGGTCGACCAGCCAGGCGAGGCCCAGCTCGAGCAGCGCCAGACCCTCTCGGAACAGGGCGCTGCGGCCCGGCGGGTCCGAGGGGTCCCACCCCGGGGGAGGCTGGAGGTTGAGCTTGAGCAGCAGGCCGTCCGGGACCCGGTGGAGGCGCAGGGCCGCCAGGCCACCGGGCAACCTCCCGTCCGACACGCCTCGTGCCACCGGCAGCAGGCACCGGGCCCGGCCCGCGACGTCGAGCGCACCCGGGTCGACCCCGCCCACGATGGCGGAGACCGCGGGCACCTGGAGGTCCGGGGGACGCGACTGGTCCCAGCCGATCCCCAGCACCGGTCCGGTCACGCCGTCACCGCTGGCGTCCACCCAGGCCCCGGGGCGGAGGCCTTCCTCCAGGGCCCGCTCCAGGGACGTCCCCGTGCGCACGGTCACACCGGTCTGGGCGCAGAGCTCCTGGAGGACCCGCTGCCAGTGGCCGACGCGAAAGGGCTGGACCCAGACCGGCCCGCTGCGGACCGCCCCCAGGCCGCCGAGGCCCTCCAGCCGACGACCGACATGACGGCAGAGTCCTCGACCCAGCCGGTGAGGTACCTCGGCCTGCTCGAAGCCCCCGCAGAGGCTCGCCAGCACGGCCAGGATGGGCGTTCCCCCCAGGACCGGGGAGGCCTCGAGCAGGAGCGTGCTCGCCCCGATCCGCGCGGCGCCCGCCGCCGCCGCGACCCCCGCGGCGCCGCCGCCGACCACCACGACATCCCAGGCCACCACGCTCAGGCCGGTCGCAGGAGCCGCTCGGTGAGCCGGGCCTTCAAGGTGGTCTCCTCCTCCGTCGAGAGGATGCCCTCCCGCAGGACCAGGCAGGCGTTGAGCCGGTGCCCGAAGCGGTTGAAGACGCACACCAGCCCGGGCGGGGCAGGCAGTGTCGGGTAGTGCAGCAGGTTGGTCACCCGGTGCCCCAGGAAGGTCTCCAGGGCGGGCGTCACAGCCCCCGTGTAGCCGAAGTAGAAGCTGGCGAAGGACCCGTGGACCGAGGTCTGGAGGAAGCGCCCGACCCGCGCCGCGGGCAGACGACGGGCGAAGGTCAGGGCGTCCACGAGGGTCCGGGGAAGGTCGTCGCCGAGCTGCTCCATCGAGAGGCGTCGGATGGCGCGCGCGATCTCCGGCAGCGAGGTGAGCTCCTCGGCGCGGAGGTGGACGAAGAGGAACCCCAGGCGGTTCGCCAGGTCCGGTCGGTGATCGCCCTTGCGCCGCGTGCCCATGGCCACCGGGACCAGGTAGGCCTCAGGCGCCTCGCCACGGGCCATGGCGAGGGCGTGGATCTCCTGGAGACAGGTGCCGAGCAGCCAGCCCGTGGGGTTCATCGCCGCCTTGGCCGCCCGCATCGCCGCGTCGACGGCCCGCGACTGCTCGGCGTCGAGGGTGAGCCGCCAGGTCCTCAGCTCCCCCAGGGGGCCCACCGGCTGCAGCTCCTTGGGGGGGTGGGCCTCGAAGGTGTCGAACCAGGGCAGGAAACGCCGCGCGGACTCGGCCCGCTCGCGCAGTCCCGCGAGGCCCCCCCCGACTGGAGGATCCGGCTCGGGAAGCACGGGTGGGGCCGGCTGCAGAGCCTGCTGCCAGCCGAGCAGTCGCTCGATCCCGGTCGCATCGCTGAGCACGTGGTTGAAGGCCAGCGCGACCAGGCAGCGGTCCTGGGGCAGGTGCACCAGCCGGTAGTGGAGCAGGGGGCCCCCACCGATGGGCAGGGGCGTCGAGAGCTGCTCGACCAGCGCGGCCTGGGCCGGCCCCTCCCCGGTCCAGGGCGCGTCCACGCACACGTGGTCCAAGCCGACGTCGACCCGGCCGGCCCGGTCCCTCCTCCAGCGCGGCAGCGCCAGCGGCAAGGGCCGCACCACCCGATCGCCGAGCGCCGGGAAGCTCTCCGCCAGCCGAGCGACCGACATCTCGAGGACCTCGGGGGCGAGGTGGCCCTCCAGCTCCAGCACGGCCTGGCACACGAAGCCGGCGCCGCCCTGCTGGCGCACATAGCCGTCGATCGTGGCGGCGAAGAAGTCCGCCCCCGACAGGATCCTGTCGCCGCGGCTCACGGAGCCTGGGCGATCCGGAACAGGGCCGCCGCCAGGCTGTCCACCGTGGCGAGGTTCT
This sequence comes from uncultured Enterobacterales bacterium, assembly GCA_964501915.1. GTDB lineage: Bacteria > Myxococcota_A > UBA796 > UBA796 > CAJQPC01 > CAYFPX01. The sequence goes on along the minus strand of CAZCVP010000004.1, from coordinate 53,006 downwards.
CCGGCGTCATCTCCTCGTCGGGGAAGGTCACGCCGTGCTGACGCTCCACCTGGAGCAACATGCGCACGTAGGACATGGAGTCGACGCCCAGCGGAGACAGGTGCGTCGAGCCGTCGAACTGGATCGAGGGGGCCAGGATCTGGTCCACGAGCACGCTGCGCAGGGTCTCGGCAAGCTGCTCCTGGGTGACGCTCATCCAGACCTCGGGCTCATCGATCCACGAACCGCCGCCCCATAACGGCTCAGCCGACGGAGAGCGGGCCGGGTTCGACGCCCACGCGGTTCCCCGCCCACCCCGCTCGGGTAGCATGCCCGCTGTGAAGGCCCCCTGGCTCTACGGCCTGCTCCTGGTGCTGTGCGTCGGCCTCGCGAGCCGGACCACGTTCACCAACGACATCGCCCTGCTCGTGCCGCCCGACGGCCCCCTCCCCGGGGCGATGGAGCTGTTGCGCGAGTTCAGTGTCGCCGACGTCATGGTGATCGAGCTGGATGGACGAGGCGTAGAGGCCGAGCGCCTCCACGAGGCCGTGGACGCCGTCGGGGCCTCGCTGGAGGCCGACCCCTCCTTCGAGCGAGCCCGCTACCGGGTCGCCCTCGACGAGGGCATCGCCCTCCAGGTCGCCCTGGCCCCGGTGGCCACGGCGCTGATCCCCGCCGAGGTCCTCGCCCGACGCACCCGCCCCGAAGGCATCGCCGAGGCGCTCCAGGCCTGGCTGGCCAGGTTCTCGGGGCCCGCCGCCAGCCTCTACGAGCCGGCGTTCCGGGTCGACCCGCTGGACCTCTGGGGACTGGCCACCCAGCAGCTCCGGAGTGCCCCGGGGCCCTTCCGCGTCGAAGTGCGGCGGGGTCACTTCCTCGACGCCAGCGGCGAGCGTGCCGTGATCTTCGCCCGGCCCGTCACCAGTGCCCTGGCCGCCGACCCGGACGGCGCCCTGCTCGAGCGGATCGACCACCACCTGGCCCTCGGCGGCCTGCCCGGGGACTACCTGGGTGGCCACCGGATCGCGTCGGAGAACGCCGCCGACATCCACCTGGACCTGCACCGCAGCGGCGCCCTCGGTGTGTTCTGCCTGGTGGTGATCTTCGCCGTCGGGTTTCGAAGCCTGCGTCCCGCCCTCGGGGGTCTGGCCCCCCTGGTGCTGGCGATCGCCGCCGGGGGCGCCGCCTGTGCGCTGCTCAGCCCGGTCCACGGCGTCAACCTGGGCTTCACCGCACCCCTGCTGGGCCTGGGCATCGACTACTGGATCCACCTCTACGTGGAGGCCTCGGCCGAGCCGGGGGCGTCCTGGGAGGAGCGCCTGGAGGGGGCGCGGGCGGCCCGCCGCCGGCTGCTGCCGGCCTATGCCCTCGGCGGGGGCTCGACGCTGCTGGCCTTCGCCGTGCTGTCGACCAGCCGCTTCCCGGTGGTGGCCGACCTCGGGATCCTCGGCGCCACCGCCGTGTCGGGGGCCCTGGCCGGCACCTGGCTGCTCGGCCCCTGGCTGTGCGCCCTCGTCGGCCAGCGGCCCTTTCCGCTGCTCCGCCTCGGTGCCAGCGGACTGGCTCCCGGGCTCGTGGCCCTGGCCTTCACCGTGGGCTGTCTCGCCCTGTCGCCCGCGACGACCTTCGACGGAGACCCGCGCTCGCTGACCGGGCGACGGGCGACGACGGCGGCCCTGGAGGCCGAGCTGGCCGACCGCTACGGCGGCTTCGGCACCGGAGGCATGGCGGTGGTGAGCGGGACCACCCTCGGCGAGGCCCTCGAGCTCGCCACGGCTGTCCAGGCTGCCGCGGCCTCGCTCCCGGGGGTGGACATCGCCGGTCCGCTGGCGGCCCTGCCCAGCCCGTCCACCATCGCCCGGCGAGTCGGCGCCCTCCCGGATGACACGGTCCTGCGAGGGGACCTCGAGCAGGCGGCGCTCGCAGCCGGCTTCGCGCCCGGGGCCACGGCCGGTGCCCTGATCCCGCGCCCCACCGAGCTGCCCCTGGACACCTGGACCGGAACGCCGCTGGAGGAGCTGACCCGGCTGCACGTGCGGCAGGGCGCTCACGGCACCGACGTCATGCTCAGCCTGGTGTTCGACGACGACGTCACGGCCGCGGCCGCCGAGCGGGCCGTGCTCGAGGTGGCCCCGGAGGCCCGGCTGCTGGTCCCGGCGCAGCTCGCCCGGGAGGGCGTCGAGGAGATCCAGCAGGAGCTGGTGCGGCTCGGGGGCCTTGCCGCGACAGGCATCCTGGCGCTCCTGGCGCTGCGCTACCGTCGACCCCGTCGCGCCCTCGCGGCCGCCCTCCCCTGTCTCACGGCCGTGGCCTGGACCTTCGGCACGATGGCGCTGACGGGCGTGCCCTGGAACGCCGTGAGCGTCAGCGCGATGGTCCTCATCCTGGGGCTGGGCCTGGACTACGGCGTCTTCATGGTCGAGTCGGCCGACCGGCGACACGGCGACACGACTCGACACGCCGTCGTCCTGAGTGCCCTGACGACCCTGGCGGGCTTCGGCAGCCTGGTGACCGCGGACACGCCCGTGCTGAGCACGGTGGGGCTCGCCACCCTGAGCGGCGTGGCGGGTGCCGCGGTGGCGGCCCTGTGGTGGGTGTTGCCCGTCGTTCGCCTGGGCGATCACCGGCGCCATCGGTGACGAAGGTCCGGAGTAAGGCCGTTCGTACCCACTGGGTGACCAACCCGCCCACGCCCCGCCCCCCAGACGCACGGGGGGGTCCACCCCGGGCCCCCCATGGCGGGTTTTCGGTTGGTTCGTCACCGCGCGGCCCTGACGCCCCTCACCCGAGCGCAGCGATCGGCTCCGTGCCAAAGGCAGCCTGGACGTTGTCCGGCTCGCCGTAGAGCACCAGGTGGTTGCCGACCTCGATCACGTCGTCGGCGTGGGGGATGGGGATCACCTCTCCCTCGCGCTCGATGGTGAGGACCTGGATGCGACGCTGTGGCAGGGCGGCGTCCCGCAGGGTCCGCCCGGCGAGCCGGGACCCAAGGGGCACCTCGATGCGGGTGATGGCGAAGCCCTTCTGGTAGAGCAACAGCTCCTCGTGAGGCACGGGGTGGGGCATCAGGCGCTTCACCAGGGTCCGCCGGACGGAGCGCTCCATGCGCGCTGCGAGGTGGGTCTTGCGGACCACCAGGACGAGCACCACGAGCCCGAGCGCCATGAGCACCAGGTCGATGGCGGTCTGGAGCGGCGTGTTGTAGGCCACGGTGGAGACCATGGCGGCGATGATCGAGGCGGTCGAGGCGTAGCCGATCACGATCAGCCCGGTCGTGATGCGGCGGCGGCGGGGGTCGCGGACCACCCGCTCCGAGGCGAGGGTCGTGAACCCGGTCATGGTGACGGCCGAGAGCGCCTGGAACTGGGCGGTCGCCCGGTCCAGTCCCGTGAGCTGGAAGGCGATGCTGCCGACCTGGACGAAGACATAGAGCAGACAGGCGATGACGACGAGAGCGAGCACACTTCCCATGTGCTCCGCCTACCTGCTCGCCGGCCCATCCGCCCGCAATTGGACGGCACACATCGGATACAGCCCTTCGGCCATGACCGCCGAGCCCCCCCGCCTCGACCGCCTGATCCCCGAGCAGGGCTTCGCCGACGCCGACGAAGCCCTGGAGGCCTTCCTGGAGTGGACGACCGAGAGCGGCCTGGCCCTCTACGACCACCAGGAGGAGGCCGTGCTCGAGGTGTTCAGCGGCCACCACCTGGTGCTGAACACCCCCACCGGCTCCGGCAAGTCGCTGGTGGCGACCGCCCTTCACTTCAAGACCTTCGCCGAGCGTGGCCGCACGGTCTACACCGCGCCGATCAAGGCCCTGGTGAGCGAGAAGTTCTTCGCCCTCTGCCACGTCTTCGGAGCCGAGCACGTCGGGCTGATGACCGGGGACGGGGCCGTGAACCGGGACGCCCCCATCCTGTGCTGCACGGCCGAGATCCTGGCCAACATCGCCCTGCGGGAGGGCACGCGAGCCCGCGTCGACAGCGTGGTGATGGACGAGTTCCACTACTACGCCGACCGCGACCGGGGCATGGCGTGGCAGATCCCCCTGCTGCTGCTCACCGATTCCACCTTCCTGCTCATGTCCGCCACCCTGGGCGACACCTCCTCGATCCGCGACGAGCTCGAAGCCCGGACGGAGCGCACGGCGGTCGAGGTCAGCAGCGCCCAGCGCCCCGTGCCGCTGGAGCACGACTACAGGCTCACGCCGATCCACGAGACCCTCGATCGCCTGCTGGAGCAGGACAAGGCCCCCGTCTACGTCGTCCACTTCACCCAGAGGGCCGCCACGGAGCAGGCCCAGGCGCTGATGAGCATCGACCCCTGCACCAAGGAGGAGAAGCGGGCGCTGGCCGCCGCGGTGGCCCACTTCCGCTTCGACTCCCCCTTCGGACCGGCCATCCGCCGCTACGTGCGCCACGGGGTCGGCCTGCACCACGCGGGCCTGCTCCCCCGCTACCGCCTCCTGATGGAGAAGCTGGCCCAGCAGGGCCTGCTCAAGCTCATCTGCGGCACGGACACCCTGGGTGTGGGCATCAACGTGCCGATCCGGACCGTGCTCTTCACCCGCCTGTGCAAGTTCGACGGCCAGCGTGTCGACCTGCTCCGGGTCCGCGACTTCAAGCAGATCAGCGGGCGTGCCGGGCGCGCCGGGCACGACACGGTCGGCTACGTCGTCGCCCAGGCCCCCGAGCACATCATCGAGAACAAGCGCATCGCCAACCGGGCCGCGCTGCGCGGTCGCAAGAAGCCCTCGCTGAAGAAGGCGCCCACCCGCGGCTACAAGCACTGGGACCGCGAGATCTTCGAGCGCATGGTGAGCCGACCGCCCGAGCGGCTGGAGCCGCGGTTCCAGATCGACCACGGGCGCCTGCTCACGCTGATGCAGCACGTCGAGGACCAGGGGCGCGACGCCCGGGAGGGCCTGGAGGCGCTGCTGGACCTCATCGGCCGCAGCCACGTGCCCAACCGCCAGCGCGTCGATCTGGGCGAGCAGGCCGTCCAGCTCCTGGCGGACCTGGTCGCGGCCGGCGTGGTCCACGGCGAGGCCGACCAGGGACCCCTGGGGCTCGATCCCGGGCTGCAGCGCGACTTCTCGCTCTACCACAGCCTCTCGCTATTCCTGCTCGAGGCCCTGGACGCCCTGGAGCCGGAGAGCGAGGCCTACGCCCTGGACGTCGTGTCGCTGACGGAGTCCATCCTCGAGGACCCGCGGGCGGTGCTCTTCCGGCAGGCGGACAAGGCGCGGGACGCCCTGCACTGGGAGCTCAAGGCGGCCGGGGTGCCCTACGAGGAGCGCATCGAGGCCCTGAAGGAGGTGAGCTGGCCCCAGCCGGGCGCCGACTGGATCGAGGCCCTGTTCGCCACCTACGCCGAGCGCCATCCCTGGGTGGCCGGCGAGGCCATCCGGCCCAAGGCCGTGCTGCGGGACATGGTGGAGCAGTACGCCTCCTTCTCCGACTACGTGAAGGACTTCGGGCTCCAGCGCTCCGAGGGGGTGCTGTTGCGGTACCTGACCGAGGTCTACAAGGCCCTGATGCAGAACGTACCGGCCGAGCGTCGCACCGAGGAGCTGCTGGAGGTGCTGGCCTACCTCCGGGCGATGCTGGCCCGGGTCGACGCCAGCCTGGTCACGGAGTGGGAGCGGCTCGTGGCCGGCCGCGACGTACCCGGCAGCGAGCCGGAGCGCCCCGTCGACATCTCCGAGGACAAGCGTGCCTTCCAGGCCCGGATCCGCGCCGAGCTGCACGCGCTGGTGCGGGCGCTCTCCCGCGGGGACTACGAGGAGGCCGCGGCCTGTGTCAGGCCCGACCCCGAAGGCGCGACCTGGTCAGCGGGAGACTTCGAGGACGCCCTGGCGGACTACCTGGAGGAGTACGGCCAGGTGACCTTCGACCACCGGGCACGCCTGGCCCACCACACCACCGTGCGCCGCACAGCCCCCCACCGGTGGGAGGTCACCCAGGTCCTCATCGACGACCGGGACCACGACGAGTGGTCCATCGACGGCACCATCGACCTGCGCAGAGACACCAACCCCGACGGCCCGCTGGTCGTGGTGAGGGGAGTCGGACTCTAGGCCGCGCTGTCAGATGTCCAGGAGCTCATCCTCACGAGGAGGCTGGGGCCCCGCCTGGATGCCCACGAGGTCGGGATCGATGCCGTCTTCGACCACCGTTTCGGCAGCTTCGGCCTTCCTGGCCTCGCGGGCCGCGCGCTTGGCGGCCTTTGCCAGGCGCTTCTCACGCTTGGCGAGTTCGTTGTTCCGCTTCTGTACTGAGGGTCGCTTGCTAGCCATACATTCCTGATAACAACCGAGGGGGGGGGTTGGCTTCCCCAAGGCTGCGCTGCGGCACCATCCGGAGACGTCCACCACGGGAGAAGTCAACTTCCAGAACGGTTTTCCAGGCTCTGGACGCCAGGCCTCCTCCTCGTCCGCCGCCGAGCACGAGTACGCGGCCGCCAGGGCCGCTGACGCCCGGGTCAGAAGCTCACGACCACCGGCTGCTCGGGCAGGTCTCCGTCCTGGTCCATGCGGAGCAGCCAACCGTCCGACAGGGAGTGCCGGTCGTAGGACTGGGACGAGCCAGCGACGATGTAGCCGGTGGCACCGACGGCTTCGATGTCGTAGGCGGTGTCGAGGTCGTCGCCACCGTACTCGCGCTCCCACTCCACCTCGCCCGCAGCGTCTGTCGCCACGACCAGCAGATCGACCGAGCCGTCCGCCTGCATGGCCTCGGTCCCCGCCACCATGAAGCCACCTCCAGGTCGTTCGGCCAGGGCCATCCCGTAGCGGTGCCCCTCGCCCTTGATGACCTGCATCCACTGCTCGACGCCGTCCCCGTCGGTCTTCACGATCCAGAGGTCGCTCTTGATCTGGCTCGTGTAGGAGTAGGTGGCACCGGAGATGGCGTAGCCGCCGTCGCGGGTCGGCACGAAGTCGTAGCCGTAGTCGTAGTTCTGACCCCCGTAGGTCTGCTCCCAGACCAGCTCTCCGTTGAAGTCCAGCTTGAACATCCAGAGGTCGTGAGCAACGTCGAAGGCGGGCTCGGCGTAGCCCAGCACCACGTAGCCATCGTCCACCTCGTGGGCGTCCCAGGCGTAGTCGTCGGCCTCGTTGCCCAGCACCGTCGACCACTGCTCCGCGCCGTCCTCGGCGACCTTGACCACGATGGCGTCGTTGAGGTATCCATCGGGCATGGTGGCGCCGGTCAGGAGGAACCCACCATCGGCGGTCTCGATCACCGCCTGGGCTTCCGTGTCGGCGTCGTGATCCCCGTAGGTGTCGGACCAGACCTCCACACCCCCCGCGTCGACCCTCACCAGGGTGAGCACGCCGCCGCTGCCCGAAGAGAAGGAGTAGCCGTCCCCGAACAGGACATAGCCACCGCCCGTGGTCTGGACGGCGTCGCTCCCGTAGTCGCTGTAGTCGGCCCCGTAGAGGAAGGTCCACTCCACGGCGCCGTAGGCGTCGAGCTTGAGGTAGGCCGCGGAGGTCCGCCAGTGGGTGGGATCGGGCTCGGTGGTGCCCGCCACGATGAAGCCCCCCTCCCGGGTGGGCTGGACCGAGCTGAAGTAGTCTTGGGCCCCCCCGTCGTAGACGGCGTTCCAGGTCGTGTCGACCACGACAGAGTCGGTGTCACTGGTGTCTCCGGAGTCACCGGTGTCTCCGGAGTCACCGGTCGTCTCGGTGTCGCCCGGTCTGCCCGAGTCGTCGCCTGACCCACCCTCGACGCATCCACCACCGCAGGCGAACAGGGTGGAGGTCACGGACAGGGCGAGGGTAGAGAGGAGCAAGAGGCCTCCGGTCCTGGGAGCCGGTGCGCCCTATCGGGAAGGGGGTGCGAGGCAAGGGGCATGCGGCCGATCCCTGCCACCTGTCACCCCTCCTCCAGGTCCCACGACAGCTCCGGGTCCTCCACCGACGCCGGGCCTCGCCTCCGTGGACGTCCAGGCACGGACTTCGGGTCCGGTCCTCGCGGGGCGGCTGCCATACTCCATCGTCTCGGAGAGCTCGGACATGTTGCACCACCACCCACGGCTCGCCGTGGTGGCGCTCATCGCCAGCGCCTGCACGGCCTGTGAGGCCTGCACGGAGGACACCCCCGACACGGCGGCGTCGGTGGACAGCGCCCCGGGCCACGACAGCGCCAGCGACACCGGGCCCATCGACTCCGGTGGGACCGACACCGCGGACACCGCGGACACCGCGGACACCGCGGACACCTCCGACACCGGGGAGCCCCAGGGCCCCCTCCTGCTGTCTCCGGCTGACGCCGACGTCGACCTGGACGGTTGGGCCACCCTCGCCCGGACGGTGGGTGACCTCAGCGGTGATGGGCAGGATGACCTCGCCGTGGCCAGCTTCGCGGCTCCCCTCGGCACGGGCCCCTATGGTCGTGTCCACCTCCTGTCCGGCCCTGTCGCCCGCGGCTACCTGGAGACGGGGACGGACAGCCTGCTCAGCGGCGTAGTCCCGGACGCCCAGGCCGGCTGGTCCCTCGCCGCGGTCGGTGATGTCGACGGCGATGGCCACACCGAGCTCGTGGTGGGTGCTCCCTTCGACCTGGACTCCTACACCCAGAGCCCCGGCATGGCCTTTCTCGTGTCCGGGCCCGTCACAGGGGACCTGGACCTCGAACCCGGCGACGGCGTCAGGAAGTGGGAAGGTGCGACCCAGGACGGCGGGGCGGGGTGGGACGTGGCGGGTGGTGGCGACGTGAACGCCGACGGTCTCGATGACCTGGCGGTGGGTGCGACGGGGGACTGCGACGGCTCGAAGAGCGACGGTGAGGTCCGGCTGGTCCTGGGTCCGGCCACCCTCACGGGCTCCCTCGAGGACGCGGAGGCCGTCGTGACAGGGACCGACGCAGCCTGCGAGCTGGGACAGACGGTCCGCCTGGGGGACCTGAACGGCGACGGCCTGGCGGATCTGCTGGTGCTGTCCCTGGCGGGTGTGTACGTGCTGCACGGGCCCCTGCTGGGTGCCTACGACGCGGGTGACTCGGATAGCTGGATCCAGACGCCCACCGTGTTCGGCAGCGCGGTCGCCGCGGACTTCAGCGGCGGCGGACTCACCGATGTCGCAGTCTCCCTGGCGATCCCGGCCCTCGGCACCGGCGCGGGTGCCGCCGTGTTCGAGTCCCCCATCCCGAGCGCGACCACGTCGGCTGCTGCCGTGGGGCAGCTCGAAGGTCACCTGACAGGCAAGGACGAGCTGGCGAGTCCGGGCGATGTGAACGGCGATGGTGTCGATGACCTGTGGGCCGGCGACAGCTCCACGAGTGCAGCCGCCGAGGTGGGAGGCTCCGCCTACCTCGTGCTGGGTCCTGTCTCGGGCACGTCGACCTTGAGCGAAGCGGCGTCCATCGAGGTCCAGGGGGACGTCGAGCGGCTTCACCTGGGCATGTCGGTGGGGGCCGGCGGCGGCGACGCCACCAGCGACGGTGGGCCCGACCTGCTGGTGGTCACCGAGGAGGGGGTCCTGATCCTGGACCCTGCGCTCTGACTCGACGGCCCTCCGCGCCGTCCCCCCGCCCCACCGGAGCGCCGCGGTCAGGCGCCTTGCCCAGGCAGGACCCGTGATAGGTCTCTCCATGCTCTTCAGCCTGGCCCTGCTGCTCACGGGCCTGGTGCTCGTCCTCTACCGCCGACGCTGGCGCCTGCTGCTGCCCATCGACGCCACCCTGCACCCGGGTCCACCGACCTGGCGGTGGCTCCAGCCCGGCCTGGGGCTCTTGCGCCGGCTGAGCCGCGTCTACTTCCGCCACGAGGTCCGGGGGCTGGACCGGGTCCCCGAAGCGCCCTGCCTGCTGGTCGGGAACCACTCGGGAGGGCTCGTCTACGTCGACCACTGGGTGTTCGTGGCCGAGTGGTATGCCGCCCACGGCGCCGGGCGCCCGCTGGCCTTCCTGGGACACGACTTCCTGTTCCGCCTGCACCCGCGCTTCAGCCGCTTCGTGGAGTCCCTGGGCATCCTCCGCGCCTGCCCGGAGACGGCTCGCCACGTGCTGGAGAGCGGCATGGACCTGTTGGTCTACCCTGGAGGGGACTGGGACAGCTTCCGCCCGTTCCGGGTCCGCAACCGTATCGACTTCGCCGGCCGCCAGGGCTACGCCCGGCTGGCGGTCCGCCAACAGGTGCCGGTGGTGGGGGTGGTCAACGCCGGCGCCCAAGAGACCTGGCTCGTGCTCGCGCGAGGTAGCCGCCTGGCCGCTCGCCTCCCCCGCCTGGCGAGGCAGGTGCGGACCCAGGTGCTGCCGGTGGGCCTCGCCTTCCCCTTCGGGCTGTCCGTGGGCGGCTTCCCACCCCACTGGCCCCTGCCGGCCAAGCTGACCACGGCGGTGCTCGAGCCGCTGACACCCTCCGGGCTGGACCCCGGTGCCCTGGCCCGGCAGCTCGAGGCCCGCCTGCAGCGTGAGCTGGACGGGCTGGCCGCGGAGCGTCCCGTGCCCGTCTTCCCCGACCTGGTCGACTGGCTGTCCGGACGGGAGCGCAGGGACTGACACCGGCATGGTGCTCGAGGCGCCACCACCTCGCTGGACACCAGGCTGAAGATCCAGCGCAGCTTCCGCTCGGTGTCCGGCGGTACCGTGACGGTCTGACACGCTACAGGGCTTCATGTCAGGCACCCCGATCGGCTCCTTCGAGCTCACGGCAGGGCTCGGGCGCGGCGCCATGGGTCGGGTGTGGCGGGCGGTCCATCGCGGCACGGGAACGCAGGTCGCGGTGAAGGTGCTCCTGGCCCGTGCCGCCGAGGAAGAGGAGAACCGCGTCGCCTTTCGCCGCGAGGTCCGGGCCGTGGCCAGGCTCGACCACCCCCACATCGTCAGGGTGTTCGACTACGGCCAGGTCACGGCCGAAGAGGCGGGCGTCTCCCGGGGTGAGCTGTCGGCCGGGTGTCCCTGGCTGGCGATGGAGCTGGCGGAGGGAGGCACCCTCGCCGGGAGGTTGGGCGTCCTGGAGTGGCCGACGTCGCGGCGAATCCTCCTCCAGTTGCTCGAGGGCCTGGCACACGCCCACGCGCGGGGGGTCGTCCACCGCGACATCAAGCCGCAGAACGTGCTCTTCAGCGGGACGCGGGGCCGGGTGCTCCTGGCGGACTTCGGCATCGCCCAGGCCCTGCTCGGCGAGGAGTCCCCCCACGAGCAGGAGGGCGATCTCCTCGGAACCATGTCCTGGATCGCTCCCGAGCAGATCGAGAACCAGTGGCGGGACCAGGGGCCCTGGACGGACCTGTACTCGCTGGGATGCGTGGCCTGGACCATGGCGGCCGGACGTCCACCCTTCGGAACGGGGCGGACCGCGCTCTGGGGACACCTGTCCCGGCCCCTGCCCCCGCTCGATCCGGACGCGCCGGTCGTGCCCGGCTTCGAGGAGCTCCTGCGGAGGCTGACGGCCAAGGACGCTGGCGATCGCCTCCAGAGCGCAGCGGACGCGATCCGCCTGCTGTCGGCGCTGGAGGGCGAGGCCCGCGCCCTGCCGAGCGACGACTGGGACGAGGCCGATCCCACCGTCTACATGGGACCCCTGGTGGCCCGAGAGGTGACCGGGCCACAGCCGGCCGACCTCCAACCATCGCGGGCCCTCCCCGAGGAGTGTCCACGTCCGAAGTCGCGGGGAGAGACGGCCCGCCTGCTTGGGACCGGGCTCGGCCTCGTGGGTCTCCGGCAGATCCCGATGGTCGACCGGGAGCAGGAACGAGAGGCCCTGTGGCGGGCACTCCGGGAGGCCTGGGAGGGGGACTGCACCCGGGTCATCGTGCTCCGGGGGTCCGTGGGGAGTGGGAAGAGCCGCCTGGCCGCCTGGATCAGCGAGTCTGCCCACGAGCACGCGGGTGCCCAGGTCCTCACCGCGACCCACTCGATGTCGGGGGGACCGATGGACGGTGTGGGGCCGATGCTGTCATCGCACCTGCGCTGCAGCGGGCTGGACCAGGAGGCGATCGCCGCCCGGGTCCTGGAGAAGCTGGCTCCGTCTTCGCGGGAGGAGCGGTACGATGCCCGGGCGCTCGCCTGGCTGGCCGGTGGCGGGGAGCCCGGGGAGGCATCGTTCTCGGGCCCACGCGAGCGGCACCTCCTCGTGGCCCGCTACCTGGCGGCCCTGGCTCGCGAGCGCAGCGTGGTGCTGCGGCTGGAAGACGTCCAGTGGGGAGCCGACCTGTTGGGGCTGGTGGACACCCTCGCGGCGGAGGACATCGCGGGTGTCCTGATCGTGCTCACCGTCCAGGAGGAGACGCTCCAAGAGCGTGACCTCGAGTCGAGGCTCCTGGAGGAGCTGAGTGCCCACGCTGCCGTTCGGGTCCTGGAGCTCGGACCGCTCCCCGAGGCCTATCGGCGGCAACTCGTGGAGGAGCTCCTGGGGCTCGAGGGCTGGCTGGCTGCCCAGGTCAGCGAACGGACCGGCGGAAACCCCCTGTTCGCGGTCCAGCTCCTCGGGGACTGGGTCCAGAGGAGGTGGCTGATCCCGGGACCGCGGGGCTTCGAGCTCCAGGACGGCGTCGTGCCGGAGCTGCCCGAGGGCCTGGCCCAGGTCTGTGCGACCCGAGTGGGGCGGCTGCTGGAGGGCCGCCCGCCGGAACACCAGGTCGCCCTGGAGCTGGCCGCGGTCCTGGGCCTCGACGTCGACACCTCGGAGTGGGACCGGGTCTGCCGGCTGGCAGGGGTCCCGGTCCCCGCCCCACTGCTCGAGCGGCTGTTAGC
>CAZCVP010000004.1:0-40316 GCA_964501915.1 uncultured Enterobacterales bacterium | reverse complement strand
GGGGGGGGGGGGGGGCGTGGGCGTCCCGGGCCGCCGGGGGGCGGGGGGCGGGGGGCGCGCGGGGCCCGGCCCCCCCCCCCCCGACCCACTGATCGAGCGGATGTTCGAGCGCCACCTCGCTCTCCCCACGGAGGGCGGGTGGATCTTCGTGCACGCCATGCTGCGGGAGTGTGTCGTAGGGCTCGCTCGTGACGCCGACCGGCTCGCTGCCCACCATCGGTGCTGTGCGGCGATGCTCGAGTCCGTCGGGGCACCCGTCCCGTCCGAACGCCTCGCGTCCCACCTGCTCGCGGCAGGGGACGACGCGGCCGCCCTGGAGCCCCTCGATGCGGCGGCCAGGAGACGCAGGATGGACGCGGACTACGAGGGGGCCCTGGGTCTCCTGACCCAGCTCGAGGGGGCCCTCGATCGCCTGGGCCGGGGGCGTGGGGAGTTCCTGCGCGCGGCGCTGGAGGTGGAACGCGCGGTCATCGAGCGGTCCCGCGGAAACCTGGACGAGGCGAGTCGTCGGCTCGCGGCGATCCGGGCGGATGGCTCCGGCCAGGACTGGGACAGGCTGCGCTGCCGGATCGGCGACGCCCGGAGCCGGGTGGCCATCGCCAAGGGGAGGCTGGAGGCGGCCTACGATCTGCAGCGCGGTGTGGTGGCCGAGGCGGAGGTCATCGGCGACCCCGAGCTGACGTTGCCCTGCCGCGGCACCCTGGTGTCGATCGCCACCTACCTGGGGCGAATGGAGGAGGCCGAGGCCGCCAGCCTCCGCTCCCTGGAAGAGGCAGTCGGGCCCGATCGCACCAGGCTCCGGTGCCGGATCCAGTGCAGCCTCGGCGAGCTCTACCGCATCGTCCATCGCTTCGGAGAGTCCCGGCAGTACCTGGAGCTGGCGCTGGCCGGGTACCAGGGGCTGGGCTCCCGCTATGGGATCGCCTGGGCCCGGAACTGCCTGGGAGACCTGGCCCGGCACAGCGGCGAGCTCGACGAGGCAGAAGGTCACTTCCGCGCCGCCCTCTCCACGTGGACGGCGATCGGCTCTGGAACCCGGGTCTACCCCTGGTTCAACCTGGGCCTCGTCCAGGTGCAGCGGGGCGACCTCGCGGAGGCGCGGGAGGCCTTCATCGCCTGCCTCGATGCCGTGGAGTCCCTCTCGTACCGGCGCATGATCGGGCCTCTCCATGCCGGCCTGCTCTGCTGCGACGCTGGGCTCCAGGCCTGGAGCGACTGGGACGCGCACATGACCGTGGTCCAGGCGGAGCAGGAGCGCACGCAGCAGGTCGAGGCGGACCTCGGCTGGGTGCTGGCGGAGGCTGGACGCCTGGCCGCGGCGGCTGGCCGGACCAGGAGGGCCCGGACGGCCTGGCGTCTCGCCCACGCACAGTGGTCAGAGCTGGGGGTGGCCGAGGAGACGGCCAAGGCGGCGGCGGCCGTCGCGAAGCTGTCCTGACCCCGGAGGGTCTACTCGCAGCGAGCGGCGATCTGCTCCGCGAGCTCCGCCATCGCCTCGCTCTCGACGGACACCAGGGCGAGGTCTCTGGCAGCCTCGTCGCAGCGCCCCTGGTGAGCACGGACGAGCCCTCGGTTGAGTCGGGCCGGGACGAACCGGGGGTCACGCTCCAGGCACTGGTCCAGCAAGGACTCGGCTTCGGGCAGGCGGCCCTCTTCGAGGAGCCGCCGGCCGAGGTTGGTCGCGGTGGCGCAGTCCCCGGGAGCCGCGCTGAGCGCCGCCCGCCAGGCCTCTTCCGCGCCGGCCAGGTCGCCCTGGTCTTCGAGCAGATCACCCAACAGCGTCCAGGCCTCCGTGAGCTCGCCGTCCAGCTCGGCCGCACGGGCCGCATAGGCCAGTGCCCGGGTTGGAGCCTCAGAGGACCGGGCATAGACCGTCGCCAGCTCGAGGTGTAGCTGCGCGTCCTCTGGCCGCAGCTTCAACGCGGCGCGGTAGGCCTCCTCGGCCCCGGGCCAGTGGCCCAGGTGCAGCAGGCTCAGGCCCAGGGCCCGCCTCACCTCGACGCTGTCCGGGGCTCGCTCCTGGGCCTGCTGGAGCACGGGGACCGCGTCGAGGTGGCGACCCTCGGCCTGCAGGAGCTGCGCCAGCGCCAGGAGCAGGCGAGGGTCCTCGGGATGTCGCTCCAGGGCGGCCCGTACCGCTGGGAGGGCCTCGTGGGGCACCTTCGCCGCCCGGTGGACCTCCCCCCAGGTGACTGCGGCCCCGACGTGGCCAGGGTCCGACCGCAGGGCCAGGGCGAGGGCTTCCACACCCTCGGCCGCATCGCCCTGGAGCAGGTGGACCCTGCCCAGGTTGGCGAGCGCCGAGGCGTGGTCGGGTTGGGCCACCACCGCCAGCTCGAACCACTCCTGGGCGGCCAGCAACCCACCCTGCTGGAGGCGCGCGACCCCCAACCCGTTGAGCGCGTCCGCCGACTGCGGGGCGACCTGGAGGGCCCTCTGGAAGGACTCCAGGGCGCTGTCGGTGTCCTCGCGAGCCAGGGCGAGGTTGCCGAGGTCGATCCAGGCCTCGACGGCCTCCGGGTGGGCCGTGACCTCGGCCCGGAGGGCGGCCTCGGGGGCCACGGGGGACGCGGCGAAGGCCACCACCAGGAGCAGCGCGATCAGGGGCAGAAGAGACTGCACTCCACCGCTTCGAGCAGGCGGGTCGCCAGCTCATCGACGGGCTCCACGAACTCCGCCCGACCCGCGGCAAGGGCCGAGGAGAGGTCGGCGCCCATCCGGTCCAGCCAGCGGCTGGCGCTGTCCGCCAGGGACTCTCCCAGCTCCGCCGCCGCGGCTGCGAGGGCGTCGAGCTTCTCGTCGAGGCAGTCCAGGACCGAGGCGGAGTCGCGGACGAGCTGGGACAGGTTGATCCGGATCTCGCCGTAGGTGCCCCCACCCGCCCCCAGGGTGGCCTCGCCCCCCCAGCTCAGGTCGGCCGTGAGGGTCTTCCAGTCGATGTCGAAGGAGCCCCTGATCAAGCCACCGACGCCGGCGGAGACAGAGCCTCCCAACCTGGCCATCGCCGTCATGTAGCAGAGGCTGACCGTGAGCGGCAGGCTGGCCGTGGCCTTGACCCCCATGAACAGCTTCAGCTTGCCCGAGGCCTCCGCGTGGCTCCGGTCGATCTCCGCGCTGGACCGGGCCCCCGCCTCGGAGCCCGCCATGCCGATGAGGCTGATCGCCCCCGCCAGGCCCAGGGTGTCGTCCCCCACGGAGGAGCTGTCGACGTAGCGGCCTTCGACCAGGTAGGCCGTGCCGCTGAGGGACCCCAGCAGGTCCAGGCCGGTGTCCTTGAGGTCCTTGGAGTCCGCGGCGAGACGCGCCTCGGAGTACTGGGTCCCCTTGACCCCCAGGACGTTGAGGGTGGCGTCGCCCTCGTCCAGGCTGAAGTAGGCATCGTTCCAGGTCTCACGATCCCGGTAGAGCTCGACGTAGACGCTGGACTTCCAGTCGCTCGCGGGCTGGGAGGAGGCGGCATCGGCGGCCGGCTCGCCCTCGACTTCGCTCCAGGTGCCCCCGTCGTACCGCCAGGTGGACTCCCCCTTGTCGGTCCACTTCTCCTCCTGCTCGAAGGAGGACAGCTCCTCCTTGTAGCTGCTGAGGAGCTTGGACTCGTCGGCGCGGGCGGGGCCCGAGGCGAACAAGGTGGCCGCCACGAGCCACAAGGCGATGCCACGGAAGAGGAGCTGCACCCAAGCCTCGTCATGAAGCACACCCCATTCTCACCTGTTGCGGCCCATCTGGCCAGCCGAACAGCTCTCGGGGCTGATCTCCAGGCTCGGCGTGCCCAGCACGGCGCGCTCGAGGCCCCGCGCTACACTCCCCGTCACCTCCGCTGCCATGACCTGCCGCTACCGGCTCTCCCTCGTCCAGGCACCGGAGCTGTCCGTGGATGAGCTGGACCGTGTGCTCCGTCCCCTCCCCGCGATGCTCGATCGCCGGGCCCTGCTGGCCGCCCCGCGGGGGGTCGTGCTCGAGGAGTGGGTCGTGGTGGCACGGTCCGACTCCCGCAAGGACCTCCAGCGCATCTGGGCCCCCCTCTCCGCGGCGGGCTTCGTCCTCACCCTGGAGGACGCGGGCTTCCATCCCCTCCAGAACATGCAGGGCAAGCTCGGGGTGACCTCCAGGTCACGGGGCGCCGGCGGAGGCCGGCCAGCGGACGGCCCGCCCTGGGGCAAGGCCCTCGTCGCCGGAGGGGTGACTGTGTCCCTGATGGTGCTGGGCTTCGCCGTGGCCGAGCTGCTCCGGTCCGAGGCCCCCCCGAGGAGGCCGCGAGGCTCGAGGAGCTGCAGGGGAAGATCCCCGCGGGCGAGGCGGGCGAGGCGGAGGCCCGGCCGCGGTCGTCTCCCACCACCCCGGAGCCGGCCGGCCCTCCCGACCCGGAGCCGCTGCGCACGGCGGAGCAGGCCCCGGTGGAGCAGGGCGCCTCGATCCTCCCCCCGCTCTCGGGCCCGCTCCGCGTGGCGCTGTTCGTGCTGGGCCTCGGCGGTGCAGGGGCGCTGATGCGGTTCCGGTCGCGGGTCGCGCACGGGCTCGGCGAGGGACGGCGCTGGATCGGTCCCCTGTTCCCGGCGGGCGTCGCGGTCGTCGCCACCCTGGGCGTCGCGCTGCTCTGGGAGACGGTGTGGGCGACGTCTCTGCTCTACGCCCTCGGCGGAGCCGTGCTGGGCGGGACCGTGGTGGCCATCCTCTGGGCCATGGAGGTGGGGCGTCCCTCCAAGCGGCAGGAGGCGACGGCCCTCGTCCTGCTGGTCGTCGCCGTCGCCCTGGGCGTGGGAGCCCTGGTCCTCGTCTGAGAGGGTGGACTCCCGGCCCCGAGAGGGCGCTACCCCCCCGTGGGCGCGAAGGGATCCACCGTGTAGGGCGCAGCCCTCTCCTGGGCTTCGGCACGAGACTGGACCAGAGCCTCTCGCAGGCTGGCCAGGCCCGGCCGGGCCCCCAGGTCCTGCTCGGCCAGGGAGTCCAGGATCGCCAGGGCCTCGTCGTAGCGGAGGTCCCGGTAGAGGTCCTTGGCCTGGGCGATGAGGATGCGGTCCTCCAGGGAGAGCTTCCGCGAGAGCAGGTAGTCGTCGAAGCGCGGCTTCTTGGTGTAGCCCTCCAGGTCGGCAGGAGAGCGCAGCTCCTGGAGCCAGCTCTCCGTCGCCGCGGTGACCGTGGCGTCGTCGGAGGTGACCTGGACCCGAGCCTCGACACGGTCGAGGTCCACCACGGGCGCCACCAGCCGGTCGCAGAACCCGCCCTCGGCGGCGAAGTCGAGGAAGGCCTGGTTGAACTTCCGGAAGGGGAGACCGGCATCGATGGTCAGCTCAGCCTCCGTGAGCCCTGGGGGCAGCTCCACCGAGAACGGGAACTCGTCGTAGTAGCGGGCTGGGACCACGTGGAGCCGGTCCTCGCTGATCATCCAGTTGCGATGCCTGTCCAGCTCCAGGACGTCCCCGTCGCTGTTGAACGGCGTGACGTGGTACACGTAGGTCGATTCGTGGTCCAGGTGCCCGTTCTCGTCGAGCTCGCCGTACTCCAACAGCACCTGGCCATCGGAGGTCGTGACCGAGACCTGGGGCCAGGCCTCCACGAGGTCCGACTCGGGACCCGCGGGGAAGATGTGCCCGACACCCTTGTTGATCACCCTCACCACGAAGTCGAGGGTTCCCCCCTCCTCTGAGCCGTGGGTCAGGGTCGGTGCCACCACCTCCACGACCATCTTGTCGTCCTGCATGAACTCCCGGGTCAGGCGGGCCTGCTCGTCGAGGCCGTAGATCAGCGGCGTGACGAGGTTGGCGGCCAGCGTCCGGTGGTCGGAGATGGTGCCCTTGGCCAGGGCCGAGACGTCGTCGTGGGTCTCCACCTGGGGCATGTGGCAGGTCTGACAGGTCTCGTTGTCCTCGGTGTGCTCGTCGTTGTAGGGACTCAGCTCCCAGTAGGAGAACTGCAGGCGCTGGTGGCAGCCGACGCAGTACCTGGACTCGTCGTAGAAGGGCTGGTCGAAGGTGGCCTGGTGGTGCTCGGGCTTGTTGTTGATCTGGACCTTGTAGAGCCACTGCAGGGCCGGATGGTCCGAGAAGGCGAACAGGTAGCGGTTGGGAGGGGGCGCGACCTCGTAGTCACCGCCTCCTCCTCCGTTCTTGCCACCGACCGAAGTGATGCGGTGACAGAGGACGCAGGAGTCTCCCTCCCAGGTCTCGAAGTCCGGCAGGCCCTGGCCGGGCCCGATCTCCCCGGCGATCAGAGCCACGGGGGTGTGGCAGCCCGCGCAGAAGCGGAAGCTCTCCTTTCCACCGTCGATCTCGCGCAGGGCGTCGATCTGGAGGATGTTGCGGTCGCCGAGGAAGGACCCCTGGGCGGCCTCGGCCATGAACACCTGCTCGACCACCCCGAAGACGGCGGGTGGGCTGCGGAAGTGGACGGAGTCCTGGAACTGCCGCAGGGTCTCCACGTGGCAGCTCGACAGCCCACAGGTCTCGGAGCGGAGGAAGGTGACGGGCTCGTAGAAGCCGCCGGACTCCGTCTGGACCCGACTCGGGTAGAAGGGGTCGTCGGACAGGGAGTAGGCGTAGTCGGCCACCTCACGGTCAGGCTCCGGCTCCTGGTAGGCGAGGGCGAAGCCGCCACAGGCCAACAGGAAGACCGCGGTGCCGATGGCCGTCTTCCAGGAGATCCTCCGGAGGAGGCCCACGAAGAAGACCCGGGCCTTGGAGTCGACCGGCAGCTCGCCCAACCAGATCTTCACGGTGAGGGCGACGTAGAGGATGAGGGCCGCGGCGCCATAGAGAGACACGATGGTGTGGGTGAGCCACAGCCAGTAGATCCCCGTGATCCCCCGGAAGGTGAGCCAGACCCCGGAGATCAGGGTGAAGACCATCGCCAGCACGCAGCTCCAGCCGAGCCAGGCGAAGCCGGATCGGCCCACCAGGGGGGCGTAGCGGGCGTGGCGCCGCCAGAACATGATGCACGGCAGCACGAACGGGAAGCCCGCCAGGATGTGGAAGAGCAGCAGGCTCATGTCGAGGTGGGTGAGGTCGTCGATGCAGAGCAGGTAGAGGCCGGTGACGGTCTCGGCCGCCGTCAGCGACAGGCCGAGCCAGAAGTACCGGGACTCCCACCCGGAGCCACGTTCGAGGCGCTGCGCCTCGGCGATGAAGCCCATGGAGTTCTCTCCGTGTGTCGATAGGAAGGAGACCGGAGTCTTGTCGGTCGAGCCGACCGGGACCATCGGACATCGGTCGCGAACGAGGCTCGGGCTGACTCGGATCGGACCGTGGAGGCCGTCCGGCCACGACAACCTCGTTCGGAGGTGATCTCCGACAGGTCGCGGGTACCCCCAGGATCTCGATCGACTCGTCGAGCGTCGGGCGGTCGACCAGCCGGACCGCCCCGATCACCTCCTGGACGACCCTGTCGGCATAGGGAGCTGCTGTGGACGACCTCCCCCCGGTCCAGGTGCTGTTCGACGCCGTGTTCTCGGCGATGAGCAGCGCCTTCGGGTCGCTGGGGCGCGGGCTGGTCTGCCTGGGCGAGGACTTCCAGGTCGTGCACCTCTCCCCGGTGATCGCCGAGCTGATCGGCACGGAGGCTGCCGAGAGGCTCCTGGACCGGCAAGTCGCCGAGCTGCTGGGTGACGAGCTGTTCGGGCCCGGCGGCTCCATGCGCCACGCCCTGCTCCAGGGGGAGCGCCGAGAAGGCTGGCTGGCGGCCCTGCGCTCCGAGGGGGGTGAGCGCCGGGAGGTCTCGATCACGGTCGCGCCGCGGGTGGCTCTGCCGGGCTCCCCCTGCGATCC
Source organism: uncultured Enterobacterales bacterium (assembly GCA_964501915.1). Taxonomy (GTDB): domain Bacteria; phylum Myxococcota_A; class UBA796; order UBA796; family CAJQPC01; genus CAYFPX01. The sequence continues at coordinate 32,559 of CAZCVP010000004.1, read as the reverse complement.
GCGGGTCCACTACCTGGTCGTGGTGCGACCCTCGGACGAGGACCCCTGGACGGGGACCTCGCCGCCGACGGTCTTCGAGGGCCTGATCGGGCGCTCGCCGGCCATGGTGGCGCTCTTCGAGCTGATCCGCACCCTGTCCCACTCCGACGTGACGATCCTGCTCACCGGCGAGAGCGGGACGGGCAAGGAGGTCGTGGCGCGGGCCATCCACGCCAGCTCCGCTCGCCAGGCCGGGCCGTTCGTGGCGGTCAACTGCGCCGCCTTGCCCGAGCAGCTCCTGGAGGCCGAGCTGTTCGGTCACGTGCGGGGGGCCTTCACCGGGGCCGTCCGCGACCGGGTGGGGCGCTTCGAGCTGGCCGGCGGCGGCACCCTGCTCCTGGACGAGGTCGGGGAGATGTCGCCGAGACTGCAGGCTGGGCTCCTGCGGGTGCTCCAGGAGGGGTCCTACCAGCGGGTCGGGGAGAGCCGGAGCCGGACGGCCGACGCCCGCATCGTCGCGGCGACGAACCGGGACCTGGCCCGGGCCGTGGCCGAGGGCGCGTTCCGCGAGGACCTCTACTACCGGCTGTGCGTGGTGCCCATCGAGCTGCCCCCGCTGCGAGCCCGGCGCGAGGACATCGCGCCGCTGGCACGGCACCTGCTCGCCCGGGTCGGGGCTCGCCAGGGCCGGCGTCTGCGGCTGGGACCGGACGCCCTGCGGGAGCTGCTCCACCAGGACTGGCCGGGCAACGTGCGCCAGCTCGAGAACGCCCTGGAGTACGCCGTGGCGGTCTGCCAGGGAGAGACCTTGCACGCCTCGGACCTGCCCCTGGAGGTCGAGGCCCCGGCGCCGGCCCCCGGGCCCGCTCCCCCGGCGCCGGGGATCGGGTTCCCCGGACGCCAGGAGGTCCTCGACGCGCTGGCGGCCCACCGCTGGCGACGGGCGGAGACGGCTGCAGCGCTCGGCATCAGCCGCACCACCCTGTGGCGCCGGATGCGGGAGCTGGGCATCCGGTGATCCTGCTGTGGGTCCTGGCCTGCGGTGGCGGCGCAGCGCCTCCCCCTCCGGCCGGCTGCCGGTCCTGCCACGGCACCGTGTCGGAGGCACCGCCGGACCTGCACGGGGGGATCTCCTGCGAGGCCTGTCACCTGGGGGAGCCCGGGGCCCAGCAGGCCGAGGCTGCCCACGTCGGCCTGGAGCGCGAGCCCGGGGCCCTGGACACGCTCGACGAGACCTGTGGGAGGGCGGGCTGTCATCGGGAGCTGGCCGAGCGGGTCCTGGCCTCTCCGATGGCGACGGCGCGGGGGCTGGTGGCGGTGGACCGGTGGGCCTTCGGCGAGCTGGCGGTGCCCGACGGCGAGCAGGCGATCGGAGAGGTGCTGGCCCGGGCCGACCCCACGCCGGCCGAGGACCACCTGCGGCGGCTGTGCGGCGGCTGTCACCTGGGGACGCGGCGGGACAACCGCGACGACGCCGTCACCGGGACGGGGTCGGGCTGCGGGGCCTGCCACAGCGCCTCGCGGGCCGAGGGTGGGCCCCACCCCCCCGTCGATGCCGCGGTGCCCGACGACCGCTGCCTCGGATGCCACAGCCGCAGCGGACGGATCTCCCTGTCCTACCAGGGCCTGGCCGAGGTGCGGCCGCTGTCGGCCTGCGAGGTCCCCGCGACCCTGCACGACGGTCGTGCCGGCTGCCGGGTCGAGCCCGACCTGCACCACGCCGCGGGGCTGGCGTGCACCGACTGCCACCTCCACACCGAGCTGATGGGCGACGGGCGGTCCTACGCCCACCAGGAGGACGCCGTGGAGGTGCGCTGCGAGAGCTGCCACGGCCCCGTCGACGAGACCCTCGAAGGACGCTGGGGCCAGGTCGACGACCCGGTGACGGCGCGGATCCTGGCGCGACGAGGGGAGCCCCCCGGTGCCGAGGAGGCGGTCCGGCGGGGGGTGCGGGGCACGCCGCTGTGGAACCTGCGCAGCAGCGAGGCCGGCTGGGTCCTGACCGGCAAGCTGGACGGACGGTCACGGACCGTGCCCCAGACGCCCCGGGGCGCCGACCATCGGCTCGCCGGACACGAGCGCCTCTCCTGCGAGGCCTGTCACGCCGCCTGGGCGCCCCGCTGTCCCGACTGCCACACGGCCTGGGACCCGGCGGCCGAGCAGTGGGACTTCGGGACCGCCTCGGTGCGGCCCGGGCGCTGGGTGGAGACCGCGCAGCGCTTCGGCTGGGGTCCGCCGGCCCTCGCCGTGACCGGGGAGGACCGGATCGTGCCGGCCGTGCCCGGGATGATCGCGACCCTGGAGCTGGAGACGACCGTCCGGACGAGGCTCTTTGCCCGCGCCGCTCCCCACACGACCTCGCGGCTGGGGCGGGGCTGCGGATCCTGTCACGGTGCTCCCGAGGCCCTCGGTCTGGGACCGGGGAGCCTGGACCTCGGGGGCTGGCCCGAGGTCTCCTTCACGCCCGCGGGTCCAGGCGACGGATGGGTGGAGCTGTTCCCGGTCGAGCCCGGTGTGGGGACCCGGGTCGGTCTGCGGTCGCTGGACGCCGGAGAGCAGCGGAGGATGCTGGGGGTGGGACGCTGCGTGGGGTGTCACGGCGAGGCCGAGGACACGGTCTACGGGGACTTCGCAGGCTCGGTGGGGCGGTGGACGAAGGGGGAGGCGGCGTGTCCGGGGACTCGACGGCGCGTCGAGGCGGGCAGCGGCCGGCTCCGGCCACAGGCGCTCGACCCACCGTAGAAACGAAACGTTCCAACATGAACACCAGATGTTGGGACGTTTCGTCCTGGGCGACCGCGCCGCCCTCGGCAGGTCGGGCTCCCGTCCCCCGATCCTGGCTCGCCGTCGCCCCCGACCTCCGCTGGCACACCCCTTGCGACCCCCTCCCCTCCAGGAGGTCTGTCGTGGCCCTGAACCGGCGTGAGTTCATCCAGATCGGCGGTGCGATGACCGCTGGAGCCGCCGTGGCCGCCACCGGCGCGGCCCAGGCCTGGGGCCTGGGCCAGCCTCGCTCGCCGGCCCCCGGGACCGACGGCGACACGGTGGTGCCCACTTTCTGCGAGCTGTGTTTCTGGAAGTGCGGGGTCCTGGCCCACGTGCGGGACGGCCGGGTCACCAAGATCACCGGGAACGGCGCCCACCCGCTGTCCCGGGGCCGCCTCTGCCCCCGCGGGACCGCCGGCACGGGGCTGCTCTATGACCCCGACCGCCTGACGAGGCCCCTGCTGCGGGCCGAGGCCCGGGGCCACCAGGTCTTCCGGGAGGTGAGCTGGGAGGTGGCCCTGGACCAGGTCGCCGAGCGCCTGCAGGCCCTGAAGGAGCGCCACGGACCCGAGGCCCTGGCGCTCTACTCCCACGGCTATGGGGGCTCCTGGTTCAAGACCCTGGTGCGGGCCTATGGCTCGGCCAACATCGCCGCGCCGTCCTATGCCCAGTGCCGCGGGGCTCGGGAGGTGGGCTTCACCCTGACCTTCGGCAGCCCCGTCGGCTCGCCGGAGTGCACCGACAGCCGCAACGCCCGGGTCCTGACGCTGATCGGTTCCCACCTGGGCGAGAACATGCACAACACCCAGGTCCAGGAGCTGGCCCAGGCCCTCGATCGCGGCGCGGAGCTGGTGGTGGTCGACCCGCGCTTCTCCACCGTCGCCGGCAAGGCCCGCTACTGGCTGCCGATCAAGCCGGGCACGGACACCGCGCTGCTGCTGGCCTGGATGCACGTGATCCTGGCCGAAGGGCTGCACGACGCGGAGTACCTGGCCCGGCACGCGACCGGTCTCGACGAGCTGCGGGCCCACGTGGCGGACAAGACGCCCCAGTGGGCCTGGACCCGCACCGGGCTCGCCCCGGAGCGGATCGTGGAGACGGCTCGCTTCATCGCTGGCGCTCGCCCGGCGGCCCTGGTCCACCCCGGACGTCGCAGCTCCTGGTACGGCACCGACACCCAGCGCAGCCGGGCGATCGCCATCCTCGGCGCCCTGCTGGGCACCTGGGGCCGCCGGGGGGGGTTCACCCGGCCAGCCGCACTCGACGTGCCGAAGCTGGAGCTGCCCCCCTGGGACCACCAGCCGGCTCCCGCTCCCGACATGCCCCCCGGGGTCGTCTACCCCTTCGCCGACAAGCTCCTGGCCCACGGCCTGCGGGACGCCAGCGTTCCCGGAACCCACGCGTCCGACATCCGGGCCTGGCTGGTCTACGGGACCAACCTGCTGACGTCCCTGCCCCACCGGGAGCGGACCCTGGAGGCGCTGCGGGCGCTGGACACGGTGATCGCCGTCGACGTGCTGCCCGCCGAGATCACGGGGTGGGCCGACGTGGTCCTGCCCGAGGCGACCTACCTCGAGCGCCACGACGACCTGCACGCCCCCCCCTTCCGGGACCCCTACGTGGCCCTGCGCCAGCCCGTCGTGGAGCCGGCGGGGGACAGCCGCCCCGGCTGGTGGATCGCGAGGGAGCTGGCCACCCGGCTCGGCCTGGAGGCCTGGTTCCCCTGGACGGACGCCGAGGACTACCTGGAGCAGCGGCTGTCGCTCGCCGGGCTCTCCCTGGCGGAGCTGTCCGAGGCCGGCGTCATCGAGGGCCCCGCTCAGCCCGTCTACTACGACGAGGGCCTCGCGCCCTCCTTCGACACGCCCTCGGGGACCATCGAGCTGTCCTCCCCCCAGATGGCCGCCGCCGGCCTCCACCCGATCCCCGTCTACGAGCCCCCCGACGAGCCGCCCCCCGGGCACTTCAGGCTGCTCCACGGCCGGAGCCCGACCCACACCTTCGGGCGCACGGCCAACAACCGGGTGCTGGGCCAGGTCCAGGACGACAACGCCCTGTGGCTCAACGCCCAGGTCGCGGCCGAGCTGGGCCTGGACGACGGCGACGAGGTGGTGCTGGAGAACGAGGACGGGGTCGTCGAGGGCCCGGTCCGGCTCAAGGCCACCCAGCGGATCCGACCCGACTGCGTGTACCTGGCCCACGGCTTCGGCTGCCGCGCCAGCCAGCTCACCTTCGCCCACGACAAGGGCGCCGACGACGCGGCGCTCATCACGAGGACCCCCATCGACCCGGTCATGGGGGGCACCGGCCTGAACGCCACCTTCGTGGTGGTGCGCAAGGAGGGGCGGACATGAGTCGCCAGGCGATGGTGATGGACACCCGCAAGTGCGTGGGCTGCAGCGCCTGTGTCCTGGCCTGCCAGGCGGAGAACGCCGTGCCCGAGGGCCACGCCCGCTGCTGGGTCGAGCAGGAGACCCGGGGTCGCTTCCCCGATCTCACCGCCCGGGTGCGGAGCCTGCGCTGCCACCACTGCGACGACCCGCCCTGCGAGCGCACCTGTCCCACCGGCGCCACCTTCATCGGCGAGGGCGGGCTCGTGCTGGTCGACCCGTCGCGCTGCACGGGCTGCAAGGCCTGCGTCGCCGCCTGTCCCTACGACGCCCGCTACGTCCATCCCGACGGCCACGTCGACAAGTGCAGCGGCTGCGTCCACCGGCTCCACGAAGGCCGCCAGCCTGCCTGTGTCGAGGTCTGCCCGACCCGCAGCCTGGCCGTCGGCGACCTGGACGACCACACCTCGGACGTCTCCCGGCTGCTGGCCACCCGGGACTGGGAGGTGGAGCACCCCGCGGCCGGCACCCTCCCCAACCTCTTCTTCCTCGCCTGACCGGAGTGAGCATGCGACCCGAGCTCGTGGAGCTGGTGAGCACCCGGGCCAACCCGGGCGTCGACCCCGCCCTGCACGTCTGGGGCTGGGAGGTCCCGGTCTACCTCTTCCTGGGGGGACTCGTGGCGGGGCTGCTGGTGCTGGTCCCTGCCCTGGAGCTGCGGACAAGGCGGCGCGGTGGACCCTGGCTGCCGCTGGTGGCCCTGGGGCTGATCAGCGCCGGCATGGGTGCGTTGTGGCTCGACCTGGAGAACAAGCCCAACGTCTACCGCTTCTACCTGAGCCTGCGCCCGACCTCACCGATGTCCTGGGGGGCCTGGATCCTGCTCCTGGTCTACCCGGCCCTGGGACTGCTCGGGCTGGGAGGGCTCCAGGCCCGGGGAGGCCGGCTCGGTGAGTGGGTCGCCTTCGCCGAGCGCCACCGGCGTGGCGTGCTCTGGACCTCCGTCGCCTCGGGCATCGGCCTGGGCACCTACACCGGGCTGTTGCTCGGCACCCTGGTGGCGAGGCCCCTGTGGAACACCGCGCTCCTGGGTCCGCTGTTCCTGATCTCCGGGCTCTCCGCGGGGGCGGCGCTGCTGATGCTCACCCCGGAGGGCCGGCCCCACCACGCCACCCTCGCTCGCTGGGACATGGCCGCCATCGGCGTCGAGCTGGTGCTCCTGCTGCTGCTGCTCGTCGACCTCTCCGGGGGCGGCGCCGCGACGAGCGGTGCGGCGGCGCTCTTGCTCGGCGGACCCTGGACCCCCTGGTTCTGGGGAGCGGTGGTCCTCGGCGGGCTGGTCGTACCCCTGGCCCTGGAGGCGACCGTGCACCTGCGGCGCCTCCCCGCCACCCACACCGCACCCGTCCTGGTGCTGATCGGCGGCCTCGCCCTGCGCTGGGTGCTCGTCGCCGCGGGCCAGGACTTCTCCTGGGGGATGCTCCCATGACGACCCAGAGGACCTTCTGGAACCCCTACGTGGCCGGCCTGGCCCTGGGGCTCCTGCTGCTGGCGACGTTCGTGACCATGGGCTGGGGGCTGGGCTCCTCCAGCGGCCCGACCCGCCTGGCGTACTGGGCAGCCCACCTGGCGGCGCCCGCCGCCCTGGAGGCCAACGGCTACGCAGGGCCCTACTTCGCGGGCGGGGCCTCGATCCTGGAGGACTGGATGGTCTTCGAGGTGCTCGGGGTGCTGCTGGGCGGCATCCTGGGGGCCGGTACCGCTGGACGCTTCCGCCCGGGGGCCGTCAGCAGGGGACCCCACGCCTCCCGGGCCCGTCGCCTGGTGCTGGCGCTGGCGGGCGGGGTGCTCATGGGCCTCGCGGCCCGCTGGGCCCGGGGCTGCACCTCGGGCCAGGCCCTCACCGGCGGCGCCGTGCTGGCCGTGGGCTCGTGGATCTTCATGATGGCCGTCTTCGCCGGCGGCTACGCGACCGCACCCCTGGTGAGGAGGCAGTGGCGATGACCTTCCCCCTCTACCCCTCGGAGGCCTTCGGCTACCCGACCGCCATGGCCCTGGCGACCCTGCTGGGCCTGGGCTTCGGCTTCGTGCTCGAGCGAGCCGGCTTCGGCCACGCCACCAACCTGACGGCCCAGTTCTACGGGCGGGACAACCGCGTGCTCAAGGTCATGTTCTCGGCCATCGTGACGGCCACGGTGGGGCTGGGCTTGCTGGGTGGGCTGGGGGTCGTGGACCTGGGAGCCCTGACCGTGCCCGGCTCCTACTGGGTGGCCCACCTGGTCGGCGGGCTGCTCCTGGGCGCCGGCTTCGTCGTGTCCGGCTACTGTCCCGGCACCGCGCTCGTGGCTGCGGGCTCGGGGAACGTGGACGGTCTCTGGTCGCTGGCCGGGGTGATGGCCGGGGCGCTGCTCTTCGCGCTGGGGTGGCCGCTCGTCGAGGGGGTCTACAGCGCGGGGGACCTCGGCGTGCTCGCCTTCCCCGAGCTGCTCGGCGTGTCCTGGTCCATGGTGGCGGCCGGCGTGGTGGCGATGGCCATCGGGGCCTTCTTCGGCGCGGAGCTGCTGGAGCGCCGCTTGGCGGTCCGAGACGGCACGAGCCCCCCGGACGCCGGACCCCGAGACCGGGTCCAGCGCAACCGGGTCCTGGCGGGCTTCACCGTGGCGGCGCTCGTGGGACTCGGGGTGTCGGCCGTGCCGGCGAGCGCGGAGCCGGAGCGGAGGGTCGCGGAGACGGGGAGCATCGAGCCGCTGGAGCTGGCCGAGGTGCTCGTCGAGCGCCCCCACGCGGTCTGGCTGGTGGACCTGCGGGACCCGGGCGCCTGTGCCGAGGCCCGCATCGCCGGCGCCCTCTGTCTCCCCGAAGGCGACCCCGAGGGGTCCCTGCTGGCCACGCTGCCGCCGACCCGCACCCTGGTGCTCTACGGCGTGGGCGAGGTCGAGGCGCCCCGAGCGGCGAGCTCCTACGGGGGGCGCGTGGCGACCCTGGCGGGGGGGTACGCGGCCTTCGCGGCCCGGGTGCTCGCCGAGCCGCCCCTGCCCGGGTCTCCCAGCCGAGCGCAGATCGAGGCCTGGAGCCGGCGGAGTGCCCTGCACGCTCACTTCACGGGCGTGGAGACCGTCGCCGCACCGCCGCCACCGCCCAGAGCGGTGGAACGGAAGGTGAAGAAAGGCGGGGGGTGCTGAGAGGGGCTGACGGGCGCGATCCCCCAAGGCCGACCGGCCCCGCGACCGGAGACCGATGGGCCACCAGGGGTCGACCCGCCAGGCCGACCTCGCCGGCCCTGGCCCCGCGGCGCGGGACGCGGCGAGGCGAGGTCGACGGGAACCTGCCGGTCTGCTCCCCACGGCGACCCAGAGGACCTGTGGGGAGAGGCTCGCGGGGAGGTGTAGGCTCGGGGCGTGAGATCGAACCTCCTGGCCTCCGAGCGCGACCTCCTGCCGGTCACCCGAAGACTCCGTTGAGCCGCCTCGTCCCGACGCTGAGCGTCACCCTGGTCCTGGGCCTGCTCGTGCTGAGCGCCCTCTGGAGCCGCCGTGCCGCGGTCCCCGAAGGCCCCGCCGGGCTGCTGGAGCAGGCGGGCCTCCACCTCGCGCTCCCGCCCGAGGCGGTGTTGCTCCGGAGAGTGGAGGCCCAAGGCGACCTGTCGGAGGCCGTCTTCACCCTCGGCGCCGACCGGCTGCGGGTGCGCATCACCCCCGACCTGGAGCCCGGTGGCGCCCGGGAGCTGGTGGAAGAGGAGCGCTACCTCCTGGACGACCTCTTCGAAGATCGCCAGGCACCCTACCCGGGTCAGCTCACGAACACCCTGCGCTGCCCGGCCCGGTTTCGCCCCAAGGCCCTGGACCCTCCCGAGCAGGCCCTGGACCTGGTGACGCTCTTCGCCAACGATCGGCTGGGCTACGGAGGGTGCAGCCTGGACCTGCTGCGCTACCACGCCTCGATGGGCTTCTTCTACGGGGAGTCGAGCGGCCGCCTCTACCGGATCGAGTACTTCTCGGATCTCGAGGACCCCCACGATGCCGGGCTGGACCTGCTCGGCCAGGTGCGGGTCCGATGAGGGGGATCGGCCGGCGGCCCGTCCTGGTGGCTCTGCTGGGCCTCGCCAACCTCCTGGTGGTCGGTGGCATCGCCTGGCTGCTGGTGGGACAGCCACCGGAGGCCCCTCCCCCAGCCCCACCACCCGAGCCCGCGGGAATCGACTGGGCGGACCGCTTCGCCGACGGGGCGGGGGAGGACCCCCTCTGCGAGGGCTGCAACCTCCTGCTCATCTCGCTGGACATCTTCCGTCCCGACCACCTCCAGTGCCTCGGTGGCGACCACGAGACCTCCCCGCGCATGTGCGAGCTGATCGAGCACGGCACGTTGTTCGAGAACTTCATCGTGCACGCCTACCAGACCCCGGTGAGCCAGATGGCCCTCTTCACCGGGCGCTACCCCTCCAGCAGCGGCTTCGTCTCCTTCACCTCGCGCCTGCCGGACGACATTCCCACCTTCCCGGAGGCCCTGGCCGGCGCCGGCTACCACACCGTCGCCATGGGCTCCTCCTTCGAGGTGATGAGCGACATGTCCCTGCCGATGGGCGACAAGCCGGCGCGCTTCCACCGGGACGATCTCAAGCCTGGCCTGAGCTTCGGCCGTGGGTTCGACCGCTTCGTCTTCACCGGCAATCGAAACGTGCCCACGGACGCCATCCCCTGGCTGGAGCAGCACGGAGAGGAGCGCTTCTTCCTCTGGCTGATCCTCGGGTCCCTGCACTGGCCCTATGGCCACCAGGGCGACCCGGCGCTGCGCACGATGTTCGACCCCGAGGGCTACGACGGCCCCTTGTCCCGGGTGAAGCGACTCAACTTCCCGGTCGTGTCGCGGATCTACCAGGACCGCTACTACCCCCGCCGCACGGACGAGGTGATCGAGCTGGGTCCGGAGGACACCGAGTTCATCAACAGCCGCTACGACTTCGGCCTGTGGACCGTCGACCAGTTCATCGGGGAGCTGCTCGACGCGCTGGACCCGGAGGTCCTCCAGGACACCCTGATCGTGCTGCACGGCGTGCACGGGGAAGACCTGGGAGAGCACGGCTACTTCGGCCACTACGACATCTACGACACCGAGGTCCGCAGCGTGCTCGTGGTGCTCGACCCCCGCCACCGGGTGGAGGGGCGGCGGGTGGTGGAGCAAGTGGAGGGCGTGGACCTGGCGCCGACCCTGCTGGAGCTGCTCGGGCTGCCCCCCCTGGAGGGTGCGGACGGGGAGAGCGCGGTGGAGGCCCTCGCCACGGGCCGTGGCGATCCGGACAAGGTGGCCTACTTCGAGCGCATTCCCCTCTGGGAGGAGATCTTCCGCCACCGCACCAAGATGCCTCGCTCCTTCGTGGACCGGGTCGGAGATCTCCTGGATCGGGACATCTACGGCGACACCGGCCTGAGGACGACCCGCTGGAAGCTCATCCACCGCAAGGCGCGCGACATCGAGGCCCAGGTGAGCTGGTATGGGTGGCTCTCGGGGACCCCGGTGGAGCGGGCGGAGTGGGAACTCTACGACCTGGAGGCCGACCCGGACGAGCAGGCGAACCTGGTCGACCTGCACCCCGAGGTCGCGGCCGGGCTCCAGGCGAAGCTACTCCGCTGGGAGGCCTCTATCGACTAGCTCCTCCGCGCCCTCGCGCTCCGGGCGGCGCCATCCTCCGAGCAGCAGGAAGCCGAGACCCAGGACGCCCGCGAGGCTCGGCAGGACCCAGAGGGGGACGGGATCCGGCGAGGGCAGGACCATGCTCGCCCCGTTGCGGCACATCGCGTGGGCCGGGCATCCCCGTTCCAGGGGCTCGCTCCCAGCGGTCGGCTGGAGGGGTGTGACCGGTGAGCGCCTTCCCTTGCGGACACGGTAGATCTCGACGGTCTCACCTCCGTCCCTGCTGCTGGCGATCGGCCGCCCCCACCAGGTCCCCAGGCGTTCTCGGAGCCTGGCCCGGCCGGACGGAGAGAAGGCGTCCACGTGGACCGCCACGTGGGTGACCTTCCCCCCCGCGAGGATCGCGTTGGCCCGCGGGGGGGTGTCCTCCAGGATGGCGGGCAGGAGCCCGTCGATCTGACCCCGGAAGGGGCTGTCGCTCGTCTTGATGGTGAGGCACTCGTAGGGGAGCTGCGCCGCGTGCCCCGTCTGGTAGTAGCAGGAGATGTTCAGGAGCTGGAGAGCCAGGGAGTCGGGGAACCAGGGCCAGAGGTCCAGCACCACGTCTTCGGGCTGGAGGACCTCATAGGCGGAGGGCACGGCCGCCAGGGTCTGGCGAGGCTCCAGGGGTCGCATGCCCAGGACCATGGCCTCCACGAACACCAGGGCCACCAGGGTCATCGTGCGGCGAGGAAGGAGCCAGGCCAGGGACCGGGCAGCCGCCACGCCGACGCAGAGATACCAGATCCACAGGAAGCGGCTGGGGAAGCGGAAGAGCGACAGCGGAGGGATCCAGTGCCGGATCCAGCCCCAGGGAGCCCCGGTCCGCATGGACTCGAAGTCCCCGTGGAAGGCGGTGACCTGAGCCCGGGTACCCAGGGCCAGCAGGGCCGCCACCACCCCGCAGACCAGCAGCGGCAGATCGCTGCGCTCTCGCCGCAGGAGCGGCACCACCAGGCCGAAGGCCAGCAGGGTCCAGAGCAGGGGATAGCGGACGTGGTAGAAGCCCTGGTCGAAGCCCGGAGGGATGCCCGCGAGGTTGTCCGCCGTCGCCACGGTCGCGACCAGGCCCGACACCCGCCCGGTGGCCTCGGTCACCTCCGCGAGCCCCAGACCTCCGAGGGCAAAGGCCACGTAGTAGTAGGCCGGGGCCGCGGCCACCAGCGCCAGCAGCCACAGGGGCCGGCGGCGCAGGCCGCCGTAGACCAGCACCACCAGGGCCGCCAGCACGGCGAAGTAGCCGCTCTGGAGGGCGCAGATCGTTCCCGCCGCCGTGACCGCCAGTGCCCACCTCAGCCTGCGGCCCGCCGGGTCCCACTCCAGCGCCCCCAGCAGCAGCGGCAGGCCCGCGCCCAGCAACATGCCTCCGTGGCCCTCGGCGATGGCGGTGCCCGCCAGGGGGCTGAGGCCGAAGGCCACCCCCGCCGCCAGGGAGGCTGGCCTGGGGACCGTGAACAGGTGGTGGGCCACCTGCTCCGTCACCAGGACGGCGAGCAACACCCCGAAGAAGGTCACGAGGTGGTAGGCGGTCACGATGCCCAGGGGGGCGAGCAGGGGCGCGACCAGGCCGAAGAGCAGGGTGTCGATCCACTCCAGGTGGCCGAGCCCGAGACCTTCCGCGGCGGACCTCCAGACCAGCCACGCGCTGCCGTAGCCGTCGACGTTGCGCTGGACGAGGGCCTCCCCGGGAGAGGCCAGGGGCCAGGTCCCGATGACGGTGGCCACCAACCCCCAGAGCGCCATGCGCAGGCCGGGCTTCACCGAGCCCTCCAGACCGCCACGGCGAGCAGGAGGACGAGCCCGAGCCAGCTCCCCCAGCCGAGGGCCGGGACCTGCCAGACGGTGTCCTCGAAGGGCAGGACGGGCATCGGATCCATGGCCACCAGGCCCTCCTCCCAGCCCTGCTCGGTGAAGGTGATCTCGACGACGCCCGCCTCGGGTTCCAGGGGGATCCTCCGTCCCCCGACCACCAGCCACCCGTCCGACACAGCCGGGATGTCCCCCACCACGACCGCCGCGGCCCGGTGGTGACGGAAGCTCTGGACCGGGTTGAGCTCCACCTCGATGCTGCCGCCGCCCGCGTGGAGCTGGACCTCTGGCGTCCCGGCCGTCTCCAGCACCAGGAGGATCTCCCTGGGGGCGGCCTCATCCAAGACGGAGCCTCCTCAGCAACAGCACCCCCGCCAGGCCCAGGACCGCCAGGCCCCACCCGAATTGGAGGCTCAGGGGGGGCTCCCCCGAGGGGGAGTCGAGCTGACCCCAGACCCCGTTGGGTCGGCCCACGAGCCGCACGGCCACGGTCGAGCTCTGGAGGTCGTCGGGGAAGCGCACGGCTTCGAAGCAGATCCTCGAGGTGCTCACGTCCTCGCAGCGGAGCTGGATCCGATAGAAGCGGACCGCCTCCGGGATCTGAACGTCGCCCACCCAGGCCCACTCGGTCTCGCTGCGCTGTTCCTCCAGCATGACCCCCAGGTCCAGATCGAGGGCCTGGACGTGTGCGTAGAGGTGCCCCACGTGCAGCTCGGTGTGTGCCCGGACCTGGACATGGACCCAGTGTGAGGCCAAGCTGGAGCTTCTCCTTCGGCTGTCGGAGGCCCTCCTGGCCTACCGGGGACCCCACTACTCTATCGCTCCACCCGCTGGGTTAGCATCGGACCCCGTGCTACCCCTGGTCCTCGCGATGGTCCTCACTGCGTGCCCGGCGTCCACGACCGGGTCGAACGAGGTCTCGGAGATCCCGGCGCTCTTCGCGGTCGGGCAGGTCGAGGAGGGGATCGGTGCAGTACGCCGCATCGAAGACGAGCTGGTGGCGGCCGTGGTGGCCCGGCGGGTGATCGAGGAGCAGGGGTGTCGCCTCGATCGGCACCAGGCCGACCGCCTCTGCGCGGTGACCCCGGACCCGGAGCGGTGCTCGGAGCTCCACGCCCGCCCCCACCTCTACAAGGCGCGGTGTGGCCGCTTTCCCGACACCTTCGTCGGTCCCAAGCGCGACGCCGGCGTGCGCGCCGCACCCGCGCCCCGGAACCACCGAGGTGAACCATGACCCTCCGGGTCTTCGCGGTCGGACTGCTGCTGCTGCTGGTCGGCGCGGTGCTGGGATTCGTCTCGGCCCGCGCCCTGGACACTCCGAGCCCGGAGAGCCCGGACATCACCCAGCAGGTCGAGCTGGACGTCTCCCCGGAGGTCACCTGCCCCCACTGCGGGCAGCGCTTCGGCATCGCGCTCTTCTCGGGTGGGGACTCGGAGGGCCCCGGCGCAGCGCTGGCCGCCATCCGGGAGCGGGCCCACCGCTTCATCGCGCTCGCGGACAAGGACGGGGACGGCCGGGTGACGAAGATCGAGTGGGCGGGGGATGCGGGCCGCTTCGACCTCATGGACGAGAACCACGACGGCTACCTGGACCTGGACGAGGCCCCCCGAGGCAGGACCGGCTTCATCCCCTACTTCGACCTCGACGGGGACGGCGTGGTCTCGCGGCAGGAATTCACGGGACCGGAGACCCGCTTCGTCCGCATGGACGTCGATGGCGACGGGGTCATCGACGCCGGGGAGGTCGGGCAGAGCCCGTCGGCGGGCGCAGAGGAGTCCGGGGACCTCCACCAGTTCCACAGCGACGAGCGGGGTCCATGAGCGGGGCCCTGTTCGGCACCCTCTGGCTCGCCGGCTGCGCGGGTCCCCCCGTGGAGGAGCCCCCGGAGACGGAGGCCCCGCCCCTCGCTCCCCCCGGAGTCGAGTGGGTGGAGCTGCCCGCGGGGGAGCTCCGGGCCGGAGCCTGGGAAGGAGATGAGCCCAAGAGCCCCGCACACAGGGTGGCCATCCGCGCTCTGCGCGTTACCAGGACCGAGGTCACGGTGGCCCAGTACGGGGCCTGTGTCGAGGACGGGGCGTGCACCCCCCCGGAGACCGGTCGCTACTGCAACTGGGGCCGCCCGGACCGCGACAACCACCCGGTCAACTGCGTGACCTGGCTCCAGGCCAGGCAGATGGCGAGCTGGACGGGGGCGCGGCTGCCCTCGGAGGTCGAGTGGGAGTACGCGGCACGCAGCCTGGGCTCGACGGCGAGCTGGCCCTGGGGTGAGACCCCTGTCACCTGCGAGCGCGCCGTGTTCGACGAGGGGGGCGATGGCTGCGGTGAGGACCGGACCTGGCCGGTCTGCAGCCGTCCGGAGGGCGCCACGCCACAGGGCCTCTGCGATGTCGTCGGCAACGTGGCGGAGCTGGTGGCTGACCAGTGGCACGCCAGCCACGAGGGCGCTCCGGCGAGCGCCAAGGCCTGGTCCAGCGGACCCGGAGGGACCCGCGTCCTGCGGGCCGGGGGCTGGCTCAGCGACGCCGCGGGGAGCGGCGTGCTCGTGCGCCGAGGGATCGCCCCCCGCTTCCAGCACTTCAACGTGGGCTTCCGGCTGGCGGCGGAGGCCACGCCGTGATCCTCCTCGCGCTGCTGCTCGGGGGCTGCGCCGTGGTGGCAGCTCCGCCCTCCCCTTCGGTGCTCACGACACAGGGCTACGCCCTGGTCGAAGTCCCGGCAGGGACCTTCCAGATGGGGAGCCCGACGAGCGAGGCCGGTCGGGACTACGACGAGAACCGGCACGCGGTCCGGATCTCCAAGCCCTTCCTCCTCGGCGCCACCGAGGTGCACCTGGCGCTGTGGCGGGAGGTGATGGGCACCGACCCCGTGGCCGACCAGACCCGCTACTGGGGGGGTGGGGAGCACGGGGCCTGTTCGGAGTGGGGGGGCGGGGACACCTACCCGGTGTTCTGCGTGGACTGGTTCGACGTGGCGCGCTTCTGCAACCGGCTCTCCGAGCTCGAGGGCCTGCGGCCTGCCTACGTCATCGAGGGTCGGAGCGTGACCTGGGATCGGACCTCGGACGGCTACCGGCTGCCCACGGAGGCCGAGTGGGAGCACGCGGCCCGGGCGGGCACCGCCCACGTCTTCTCCGGCACCTCGGACCCCGAGGAGGTCTGCCGCTTCGCCAACGTCGTGGACCCGGAGACCCGGTCTCGCTACCCCTGGGTCACGGTCGACCCCTTCCCCTGCTCCGACGGCCACGACGAGGTGGCGCCCGTGGGCAGCTTCGAGCCCAACGCCTGGGGGCTCTACGACATGACGGGCAATGTCTGGGAGTGGGTCTGGGACTGGTACGACAAGGAGTACCCGGACGGCGAGTCGGTGGACCCGACGGGGCCCGAGACGGGCACCGTGCACGTCTACCGTGGGGGCGCCTGGAACGGGACCCCCGACATCAGCCGGATCGCGTCCCGCTACTACCGGGGGTACTACTTCCGCTACTACGCCCTGGGGTTCCGGGTGGCGCGGGGCGGGGGGTGAGCCTCAGAAGAACGCCTCCACGATCCCCTCCGCCACCTCCTCGGCGATCAACCGGTTGCCCTCCCGGGTGCAGTGGCCGAAGTCGCCGCCATAGTCGTCGATGAACCAGGTCCCGTAGCCCTCCCGGAGCACTCCTTCTTCGAAGGGCTCCCGGGTCTCCACGAGCACCAGGCCCTCCCGGGGCAGGATCAGCGCCTCCAAGCTCTCCAGGTCCCGCATCGGGTACTGGATGGCCACCAGGCGGCCCACCCGCTCCAGGACGACGTCGCTGAGCACCCCGTAGTTGTGGAGGGTCCGGGGGTTGGCCTCGCCCCTGGCCAGGGTCGCGCGGGCCCGCTCCGGATCGCCGCGGCGCTGGTGGAAGCGGGCCAGCTCCAGGATGGCCTCGCCGACGCCCTCGGGGCGGAGGTGGAGGGCGTAGTCCCGCCCCGGCATGTTCTTGTAGAAGGGCCAGGTCTCGGCCCCCCCCGTGATGGCCTCCTCGAAGGCCTCCTGGGCTTCGTCCGGTCGATCCTGGCGGTCCAGGAACATCGCCAGGGCTGTCAGCGCCTCCCCGCTCCTTCGCACCTCCAGGGCCCGGCGCAGGGCGGCCTCGGCGGCCTCGGGGTCTCCGAGGCGCTCCTCGCACTCGGCGATGTGCACGAAGGCGTAGTCGTCGTTGGGATAGTCGAGACGCCGCAGCTCGGTGGAGGTGCGGTACCACGCCAGGGCCTGGCGGAGGTCGCCCCGCCCGAGGTGGACGTCGGCGATGTCCGTCAGGCTCGCCGGGGAGGTGGGGAAGGCCTCGGCCCGGGCTTCGAGGATCGCCAGGGCGTCCTCACCCCGTCCCTGGCGCCGGTAGGCCGTGGAGAGCAACCTGTAGACCAGGTGGGAGGGCTGGAAGCGCTCCAGGGCCGTCTCCAGCAGGGCGACCTCCTCGTCGATGCTCCCCCGGTCCCAGAGGGCGCGAGCCAGCAGTCCGTAGCTCCGGGGCCCGGGCCACTCCTCGATGGCGTGGCGCAGGACCTCCAGCTCCTCGACGTAGAGCCCCTGCTGTCTCAGGGCCAGGGCGAGCTGGATCGCGGTCTCGAGGGTCGGCGTGTGCGCCTGCTCGGCCCGGAGGTCCGTCACCCGCTCCGCCGCCGCCTGGAGGCGCTCCTCCCGCCAGCGCACCAGCTCCACGTTGCCCCTGGTGAAGGCCCAGAAGCGATAGAGCTTGAGGCCCTGGAGGGCGCGCTGGAGGCGGGAGGGCTCCTGGTGGGGGGAGAGGGCGTCGAAGGCCCTCTCGCCGTCGTTGATGCCCATCATGACCGTCACGAGATCGGGCTCGTGGGCGTCCAGGGTCTCTTCGAGGTGCTCGATGATGTGGTCCGAGTCCACCCCGGGCATGCCCAGGTTGAGGACCTTGAGCGGCTGCCCGGGCAGTCGCTCCCGGAGCAGCCCCTCGAGCTGGTTCGGGTAGGCGTCCTCTCCCCAGAGGGCCGTGCTCGACTCCCCGAGGGCCACGATGGTGAAGACCTCGTCGCCGCCGGCGAGGTCGTCGGAGCGGTGCTGCTCCAGGAAGAAAGCCCCTCCGATCCGGAGGGCCACCTCGACGACCAGCAGGACGACGAGGGTCGCCGCCAGCGCCTTGGCCAGCACGCGCGAGAGCGAGCGCAGGCGGCTGTCGTCGCCATCCGCACGGGTCATCTGGACTGTGGGCTCCCGGGATGGGCGGTCTCGGTCGGGATCATGTGCCGCGCGGTGCTCGCCTGTCCAGGGTGGGGCGCGGGGGCCCTGCGTGGTAGCTTGGGGCGATGAGCACGGCTCTGAGTCCCATCCAGGAGCCGCAGCAGGACGCCGAGGAAGGCTGGGATCGGGTCTACCTGGACGCTGCGGCCTCCACGCGGATCGATCCCGTCGTCGCGAAGCGCATGACCGAGGTCGCCGGCTCCGCGGCCGCCAATCCCTCTTCGGTCCACACCGGCGGCGTCGGTGCATCCCTGGTGATCGAGGAGGCTCGCCTGGGCATCGCCATGCGCCTGGGGTGCGGGCCCGAGGCGCTGATCTTCACCTCCTGCGCGACCGAGTCCAACAACCTGGCGCTCAAGGGGCTCGTGCTGGCCGATCCCCGCCCCCGCAAGCACCTGGTCGTCTCGGGTGTCGAGCACCCCAGCGTGCTGGAGACGGCCCGCTGGCTCGAGGCCTCGGGCCAGGCCGAGCTGACGGTCCTGCCGGTGGACGGCAGCGGGTGGGTCGACCCGGAGGAGGTGGCGAGGTCCCTGCGACCGCACACGAGCCTGGTCTCGGTCATGCACGCCAACAACGAGGTGGGCACGATCCAGCCCGTCGAGGCGATCGCCAGGGTCTGCCGAGAGGCGGGAGTGCCCGTGCACGTCGACGCCTGCCAGGGGTTCCTGAAGGCACCGCTGGACCTGGTGGGCTGGGGCATCGACCTGGTGACCCTGAGCAGCCACAAGGTCCACGGACCCAAGGGGGTCGGTGCCCTCGTGGTGCGTGGTGGGCTGTCCTTGACCCCCCTGCTCCACGGGGGTGGCCACGAGTCCGGTCTGCGCTCGGGTACGTTGAACGCGCCGGGCATCGCCGGCTTCGCCGAGGCCGTCGCCCGCTACACCGCGGAGGACCTCTCCCGCATGAGGGCGCTGCGCCAGGACCTGGTGGACTGGCTCCTCGCTCGGCCCGAGGAGGTGGAGCTCAACGGGCCTGCCCGGGGCGGGCTGTGCACCATCCTCAACGTGTCCATCTCCGGCTGGACGGGCAAGGAGCTGGCCAAGGCGCTGGATCGCCGCAGGGTGCTGGTGTCCGCCAGCTCGGCCTGCCACGCGACCCGGCTGACGCCGAGCCACGTGCTGAAGGCCATGGGCCACACGGACGCCTCGGCCGACGACGCCCTGCGCATCTCCCTGGGCCGCCTCACGACAGCCGCGGACATCGCGGCCCTCCAGCGGGCCCTGGCGGAGATCCTGGAGGGCTCCCCGTGAGGAAGCTCCTCTTCATGACCCGCATGATGCGGGAGATGCTCCAGCTCGTGAGCGAGCACAAGCTCTACTTCCTGGCACCCGTGCTCCTGGCGCTGGTCACCCTGAGCGTGCTCGTCTACTACGTGGGCCCCACGGTGGTCATCACCTTCATCTACGCGGGCATCTGAGCGTGTCCGCCCACTCCATCCCCCCCCACGTGGCCCCCGACATCTGCCAGAGCTGCGTGCTGCCCCGGATCCCGCCTCACATCACCCTGGACTCCGAAGGGGTCTGCAACATCTGCCGGGAGCACCAGCGGCTGGAGTCCACCCCCATCTACCTGGAGTCGGACTTCATCCGCATCCTCGACAAGAAGCGGGGCAAGCACCGCTACGACTGCCTGGTGATGTGCAGCGGCGGCAAGGACAGCACGGCGGCGCTCTACTTCATGAAGGAGCGCTACAAGTGCAACCCGCTGGCGTTCACCTTCGACCACGGCTTCGAGCAGCGGGACTCCCTGGCCAACGTGCGCCGAGCCGTCGACAAGCTGGGCGTGGACTACGTGTTCTTCAAGACCACCTACATGAAGGACATGTTCAAGGAGCTGATCCGCTCCAAGTCCAAGGCGGTGATCTGTCACCCCTGCTCCATCTGGTACATGGACCTGGCCTACAAGATGGCCAAGCGCTTCGACGCCCCCTTCATCATCGCCGGCTGGACCAAGGGGCAGTCCCGCAAGCAGGAGGTCCTGTCGAGCTGCGGCTGCAACGTGCACGACGCCGAGTACAAGGCCATGGCGGCCGAGACCCAGCGCTTCCTCGACGAGGAGCTCGCGGGCATGCCCCAGTACAAGGACTTCCCGCGCACCATGGAGTCGATGCTCAAGCGGGCCCGCAAGCGGCACAAGGCCACGGTCCTCTCCCCCCACTGGTTCCTGCCCTATGGTCCCGACGACTACGTGAGGATCATCAAGGACAAGCTCGACTGGGACTACACGGAGGTGAGCTATCCCCGCAAGTCCACCAACTGCCTGCTGAACTTCATCTCGGTCCACAACTCGATGCGGGACTACGGCTACACGCACTACCACGTGGAGGCGAGCAAGCTGGTGCGGGAGGGGGTGATGAGCCGCCAGGAGGCCCTGGAGAACCTGGACATGGCGTTCTCCGAGGAGCTGTTGGCGGGCATCCTCGAGCGGCTGGGTCTCGAGGTGGGGGACATCCGGTGAACCCCTCCCTCTGCGTGCGCTGTGTGCTGCCCCACGCGCCCCCCGACATCTTCCTGGACGGCGACGGCGTCTGCAACATCTGCCACAACTACGACCGCCAGGTGAGCGCGGCACCCTCGGACGAGCGGGGGCTGTTGGAGACCGACTTCCTCAAGATCCTCGACAAGCACCGGGGCAAGAAGGAGTACGACTGCCTCTGCATGCTCAGCGGGGGCAAGGACAGCACGGCGGCCCTCTACTACGTGGTGCGGCGTTACCGGCTCAAGCCCCTGGTCTTCACCTTCAACCACGGCTTCGTGCCCGACGAGCACCTGGACAGCGCTCGGAGGACCGTCGACCAGCTCGGCGTGGACTGGATCTACTTCCACACCGACTTCATGAAGGACCTCTTCCGCAAGATCGTGGACACGAAGTCCAAGGTGGTCATCTGCCCGGTGTGTTCCCTCTGGTACATGCTGAAGACCTACGAGATCGCGGCGATGTTCGACGTCCCGATCATCATCTCCGGCTGGACCAAGGGTCAGACCACGGGGGGCTCCCGCTCGGTCCTCTCCAAGTGCGCGTGCGACCAGGACCCCGACGAATTCAAGGCCATGAGCCGGGCCACCCAGGAGTTCATGGACCAGCACGTGCGCACGGACCCGAAGTACCGGGACTTCCCGCGGTCCATGGACGAGGTCCTCAAGATCGCCAAGAAGAAGTACCGCTCCAAGGCGATCGTGCTCTCACCCCACTGGTTCGTGCCGGGGGGACCCGAAGAGTACGTGCCGATCATCCAGACGGAGCTGGGCTGGGACTACCCCCAGCGTTCCTACCCCAAGAAGTCCACCAACTGCGACATGAACTTCCTCGCCACCACCCTGGCGGTCCAGAACTACGGCTACAGCGTCTACCACATCGAGATGAGCAACCTCATCCGCATGGGGCTGACCACCCGGGAGGAGGCGCTGGAGGTCCTGAGGCTGGACTTCGGCCAGCAGATCCTCGACGGGGTCCACGAGGAGCTGGGCCGATGAGAGAGCGGCTGTCGCTCGCCTTCGAGCGCTTCAAGGAGGGGAGCCGCGCCCTGGGGCGGCGGGTCCAGCAGGTGGTGGTGACGGTGCTCCTGGTCGGGCTCTACGTCGTGGGCCTGGGGGCCACGAGGGTGCTGGCGACGGTGTTCTTCCGGCGGGGCCTGGGACTCTATGCGAGCGAGGACCGGCCCACCTACTGGCTGGACGCGGAGGGCTATGACGGCGACCGCGACCAGCTCCTCAAGCAGTTCTGACCAGGACCTCCCCCAAGATGATCGTCCTCGGGATCTCCTGCTACTACCACGACGCCTGCGCGGCACTGCTGCGGGACGGCGAGGTCGTGGCCGCGGCCCAGGAGGAGCGCTTCAACCGGGACAAGTACTCCCCGGTCTTTCCGCTCCAGGCCATCAACTACTGCCTCCAGGAGGCGGGCGTCACCATCTACGACGTGGACGAGGTCGCCTTCTACGAGAAGATGTACCTCAAGTTCGAGCGCACGGTGCTCAGCCACCTCTCGGGCTGGCCCCACACCCTGCGCAGCTTCGTGGACACCATGCCCCTGTGGCTGCGGGACCGGCTGGCCGTCGGTTTTGCCGTCGAGGACGAGCTGAGCTTCAAGAGGCCGGTGCTCCACGTCAAGCACCACCTCTCCCACGCCGCGAGCAGCTTCTACCCCTCTCCCTTCGAGCGGGCGGCCATCCTGACCGTCGACGGGGTGGGGGAGTACGCCTGCGCCACCTGGGGTCGCGCCTCGGGCACCTCGATCACCATCGACAAGGAGATGCACTACCCCCACTCCCTGGGGCTGCTCTACTCGATCTTCACCGCGTACCTGGGCTTTCGGGTCTTCTCGGGCGAGGGCAAGGTGATGGCCCTGGCGGAGTACGGCGAGCCGGACTTCGACGAGCACTTCCGCAGGCTCCTCCACCTCGCCGAGGACGGGAGCTTCCGCCTCGACAGCTCGTTCTTCCGGTTCAACCGGGGGGACCGGATGCACGGCGACGAGCTGCTGGAGCTCTTCGGGCCCGCCCGGGAGGAGGGGGGAGAGCTCACGGACCGCCATGCGGCCATCGCATGCAGCCTCCAGCGCCTCACCGAGGAGGTGCTGCTGAAGATGGTCCGCCACGTGCACGCCGAGACCGGGGAGCGCCACGCCTGCCTCGCCGGCGGCTGCTTCCTCAACGTCACGGCCAACAGCGTGCTCCGGGACCAGGGGCCCTTCGAGGACCTCTTCATCCAGCCCGCGGTCGGCGACGCCGGGGCGGCCCTGGGGGCCGCGGCCTATGTCACCCACGCGCTCCACGGGCTCCCCCGGAGCTGGACCATGGAGCACGCGGCGCTCGGGTGTTCCTTCAGCGACCACGCCATCGAGGTCCTGCTGCGCAACCGGCGCACGGAGCACACCGAGCTGTCCCGGGCCGAGCTGATCGAGGAGGTCTCGCGGCGGCTGGCGGACGGTCAGATCGTGGGCTGGTTCCAGGGACGCATGGAGTTCGGTCCCCGTGCCCTGGGCAACCGGAGCATCCTCGCCCACCCGGGGGATGCGTCGATCAAGGAGCGGCTGAACCGGGTCATCAAGCACCGGGAGCCCTTCCGGCCTTTTGGCGCCAGCGTCTTGGAGGAGAGGGTCGGCGAGCACTTCGAGGTCGACCGCCCCAGCCCCTTCATGCTCATGGTCTACCGGATCCGGGACGACAAGGCGGCGGAGATCCCCGCCGTCACCCACGTCAACCAGACCTGTCGCATCCAGACCGTCTCCGAGGCGACCTCACCGCTCTACCACGCCCTCATCGAGGCCTTCGCGGCCCGGACCGGCCTGCCGATGGTGCTCAACACCTCCTTCAACGACAGCGAGCCGATCGTTCGGAGCCCGGAGGAGGCCTGGCGCTGCTACGAGGACTCCGAGATGGACGCGCTGGTGATGGGGTCGTTCCTGGTGGCTCGGGACGTGGGGTGAGCCGCGAGCCTCGTCACCAGCCGCCGAAGAGGTAGACCTCGTCGGAGCCCACGGTGGCGATGTCGTCCCGCCCGTCGGCGTTCAGATCGCCGACGCCCGTCGGGTAGGCCACGCTGCCTTCGAGCTGGACCTCGGCCCGCTCCAGCGACACGTCGGACACGGGGTCCTCGACGATCCAGGCCTTGCCGCTGCCCCCCACGAGCACCTCGTCCAGGCCGTCGCCGCTGGTGTCACCGGCCGAGGAGACCCAGTACCCGGCCACGCCGGCTTCTTCGACGCCCGCGAGTCGCACGCCGTGCGCGGCGAGGCTGTAGACGCCTTCGAGGGGGCCGAAGAGCAGCCAGGCCGCACCGCTGTCGGTGGCGGACACGTCCGCCCTGGCGGCCCCGAGCAGGAGGTCCGCGGTCCCGTCACCGTCCACGTCGCCGGCGGAGGCCATCGCACCCTCGAGGGTGATGGCATCCGAGGACTCGGCGCCGATGACCAGCGCCGCGACGCTCCCGAGGCCCCCTTCCTCGCCCTCGTAGACCAGCACCCGGCCCGCACCCATCAGCGAGGCCCGGTCTCCGATGATGACCTCCGCGTAGCCGTCGCCGTCGTCGTCGCCGACGACCCCCGCCGTCGCCGTGTAGGGCACGCCCTCCTCCTCGATCAGCTCTCGGCGGACGGAGGTGGCGTCCTGGATGTCCATCGCGGCCGTGATCGGGCCCTGGACCAGCCACCAGGGGGTGGCCTTGGTCTCCGTCTCGTACATCGAGGACAGCAGCAGGTCGTCGATGCCGTCTCCGTCCACGTCTCCGTGGCCCTCCGAGCGGTGGTAGCCGGTGCGGCCGCCTTCCTGGCCGGTGATGGTGAGCTCCACCTCGTCGACGGTGCTCCGGCCCGCCGGTGTCGTGGCACCCGAGAGGACGTAGACGACGCCGGCCTGGCCCGCAGCGTCGGGGGCGGACACCCAGAGGTCGGGGACGCCGTCGCCGTCCAGGTCTCCACCGCCCCCCACCCGGGTCCCGAGTCGCCCCTGGTCCGCCACGCCCTCGAACAGCATGTGGGCCGCGCTCTCGGTGAGATCCCCGGAGACGGCGCCCGCGAAGAGCAGGGCGGCGCCGGTCCCTGCCGACTTCTCGGGGCCGTAGGCGGGTGCTCCGACCCAGAGGTCGTCCAGGCCGTCCCCGGTCACGTCTCCGACGCCGACCAGGGCTCCCCGGTGACCCGGCTGGGAGGTCAGGCCGTCGATCGAGGCGAATTCGTCGCCGCTCGCGACCCGCACGGGCTCGAAGGTGTCCCCGGTGTCCCCCGAGTCGGGCGTCGCGGTGTCCGTGGGGCACTGGCACTCCGCGTCCGGGGGGGGCGGGAGGGGGTCCGAGGGACACGCCAGGAGCAGCGTCAGGATCACGTTCACCTCCCGTCCCGGGTTGGCTCTCGACGCGATCATGCCACACGGTCCCGTAGACTCACCGGGCGCTGCGTCAGTCTTCGCCTCGGTCTGCCCTCAGCGCCCTCACCCGGTCGGCCAGGCGTTCCCGGACCTCCGACCAGTCCCGGGCCTCGTCCCGCGGCTGGCGGCCCGCCCTCCTCCCAGGGCCCTGGGACCACAGCAGCGCTCGCACCTCGGCGGCACAGAGGCGGTCGGGGGTCTCGGGGGTTCCGTAGGCATCGAGGATCGCCTCCCAGCCCCCCCCCGCGTGGGCCTCCGAGCGGGTCAGGCAGCCGTCGCCGTCGTCGTCGAGCACCGCGATCAGGCGCGGGACGGGATCGCCGGGACCGGGCAGGGTCGGCTCCGCGGTCACCTCGGCCTGCCCACAGGCGGCCACCAAGGCCCAGGTGAGCGCGATCACTTCCAGTACCCCCTCTCGCGCAGCTCCTGGAGGGTCTCCTCGTCCAGGACCAGGCGTGCCGTCCCCAGGTCCAGTCCCGCTCGCCAGGCGGCCAGCTCCTTCCTCAGCCCTTCGGCGAGCTCGAGGTGGGCGCCGAGCACGTCCGCCTGCTCGGTGGGGTCCCGGGTCACCTCGAAGAGGCTGAAGCGCCCACCGGCCAGGGGGGCCTCTCGCAGGAGGTCGACGTAGTCGGGTCGGGTCAGGCGGTCGCCGTCGAACACCAGGCGCCACCGATCCGTGCGCACCGAGGACTGCCCCAGGACCCCCTCCTGGAAGACCCGCGTGTCGTCGGGCTCGGTGGGCCAGGTGTCCTGCTCCAGGAGCGCCCAGAGGGAGCGGCCCCGGGTCCCCGCCGGAGGGACCGTGTCCAGCAGGTCGGTCAGGGTGGGCACCAGGTCGATGGCCTGGGCCGTCCAGGGGGCCTCTCGTCCTCGCCAGGCTGCCGGAACCGCGCCCCCCGCGAGCAGCATCGGGACGCGGGTGGTGGAGTCGTAGAGCACGGGGCGGTGGTTGTAGTAGCCGTGGTCCTGCAGGTCCTCGCCGTGGTCCGAGGTGATGACGACGAGGGTGTCCTCCCACAGGCCCGCTTCGTAGAGCCCCTCCAGGAAGAGCCCGACGTAGGTGTCGGCCGCGAGCACACCCGAGTCGTAGTGCTCGACGACATGGCGGAGGTCCCACTCCGAGAGGGCATAGGTGGTGCCGGGCTCGTGGGGTCCCGCGGCGTGGGCGGCGACTCGCTCGTAGACCGTGGCCGGCAACAGGTCCGTCCCGCTGGCGTGGTAGACGGTCTCCAGCTCCAGGTCGGCATGGACGGCACCCTGGTAGACATGGTCGGTGAAGCCGTGGACCCGGATGAGTGCTTCGAAGGCCCGGTCGGGAGGGGTGCCATCCGAGAAGGGGTGGGCGAAGATCCCCTTCTGGAGGTAGGGACGGTGGGTGTCGTAGCCGTGGAGGAAGAGGAAGAAGGGGGTCTGCACGCTGCGGTCTGCATCCAGCCAGTCGAGGGCCACGGGCACGGAGTCGTGGAAGCTCCCGAAGGACTTCTCGGACTCGAAGTAGGTCCCGAAGCCCTGCTCGAAGCCGAACTTGCCCCGGATGTGGCCGCCTCCCACGAAGGCAGCGGTCTCGTAGCCCATGGCCGTCATGACCTCGGCCAGGGTCGTGGCGTCGTCGGGGACCTCGAACTCCAGGAATTCGGGCCAGGCGACCTCGGAGGTGTAGCGACCGGTGAAGAGCGCCGCGTGGGAGAGCAGGGACTCGTTGGCCTGGCTGAAGGCCCTGCGGAAGGTGACCCCTCGTGCGGCCAGGGCCGTCAGGGTGGGGGTGGTGTCGTGGCGGTAGCCCTCCCGGCTGGTGTGGTCGGCGCGGAGCCCGTCGATGGAGATGAAGACCACGTTGGGGGGCGTGGCCGGAGCGGGCCCCGCCGGCGGGGGAGAGTCCTCGGAGCAGGCGGCCAGGACCAGCAGTCCGAGCGCGGGGAGTCCACGTCCCATCGGGGGGAGGATAGAGCAGGGTGGCGTAGCATCCCCCCATGGGTCTCGGCATCACCGTCGGCCACAGCGGCGAGCAGGGGGACCTGGAGCGCCTCCTGTCGGCCTCCGAGCGCATCCGGGGGGTCTACACGGGTCCGCCTCCGGACGGGCTCGGAGGGGGGCGACGCCAGCACGTGGAGGGCTACCGGTCCCTGGAGCGCCAGGCGGGCCTGGCCCGGGATCGGGGCGTGCGCTTCGAGGTCACCCTCAACGCGCCGGACGTGGCTTCGGGGGACGACGCACCGTGGTGGAAGGAGCTGGAGACCCAGGTCCGGGACATCGCCACCACCGGGGCGACAGGGGTCATCGTCTGCCACCCCTTCCTGCTCGACCTCGTCAAGCAGGTCTCGGAGCTCTCCGTCACGGTGTCCACGATCGCCGAGGTCTCCTCGGCGCGGGCGGCGACCCGGTGGGCGAAGCTCGGGGCCGATGCCCTGGTGCCCTCGGTGGAGATCAACAAGGACCCCGAGGAGCTCGCACGGATCCGGGAGCAGCTCCCGGGGGTACGGCTCGTCCTGATGGTCAACGAGCACTGCCTCGGGGGCTGCGTGTGGCGGGCGGGTCACTACCTCTGCACGGCGTCGGGCGGGCGGGAGCTCGACTACCACTTCCGGTGCAAGTCCGAGTTCCTCCAGCGTCCCTGGCAGGTCCTCGCCAACAACGCCATCCGCCCCGAGGACGTGCACCGCTACGAGCACCTCGTGGACGAGATCAAGGTGCTGGGGCGCACCGATCCCATCGACGTGCTGCTGGAGCGGGTCGCGGCCTATGAGCGCGGGAGCTGGGCGGGGAACTTCGTGGAGCTGCTCGACAGCCGCCTGGCCCGCTTCATCCAGGTCGACAACCCCCGCCTCGGGGGGCTGTTGGACAAGCAGTGGGCCTGTGACTTCGCCTGCGAGGCCTGCGGCTACTGCGAGGGGCTGTTCGACTCCCGGGGCAGCGACGCGATCGTGCGGGGCTGATGCACGTCCTCAGCCTGCCGTTCTTCGCGGGCGTGGCGGGGACCACGATCCTCTACTGGTTCGTGGTGCCGACCCGCTGGAGGGTGGCGCTGCTGGCGTTGGTGAGCGTGCTGTTCTGCGCCACCCACGCGCCGGCCCTGACGGGGCTCTACCTGCTCTTCGGCGTGGGGGCCTGGTGGGCGGGCGGGCGGCTCTCTTCGCGGGGCTCCCTGGAGTCCCGTCAGCGCCTGCTGATCGCCGGGCTGGTGGTCCTGGTGGTGGACCTGGTCCTGTGGAAGTTCGTCCTGGCCCCCGGGGCGGTCCTGGAGGGGGCCGCTGGCCGGGCCGCGATCCCCTCCTACGAGCAGATCGCCGTGCCCGTGGGCATCTCCTACCTGACCTTCCGTCTCATCCACTACCTGGTGGAGAGCTACCGGGGGGACCTGCCGGACCGGCCGCTGTCGGAGGTGTTGGCCTGGCTCTTCTTCTTCCCCCTGTTCCTGTGCGGTCCCCTGATGAGGTTCGGGGAGTGGACGGAGCAGACGGTCGCGCGGCCTCGGCTGGCGGAGGCCAACGGGGCCCTGCTGCGCATCGGCGTCGGTGTGGTCAAGAAGGCCGTGCTGGCCGACACCCTGGGGCTGCTGTTGCAGCCCGTGCTCCTGGACGCCTCCTCGCAGGCGCCCGGGCTGGTGCTGCTGGCGGTCTACGGGGTGGCGCTCCAGCTCTACCTGGACTTCAGCGGCTACACCGACATCGCCATCGGGCTCGGTCGTCTCCTGGGCTACCGGGTGCCCGAGAACTTCGACTGGCCCCTCACCAAGCCCAACATCGCCCAGTTCTGGCGGAGCTGGCACATCACCCTCTACACCTGGATCCGGGACTACGTCTTCTTCCCGCTCTTCGGCTTCCGGGCCACCCCCTTCAAGATGTACGCGGGTGCGGCCCTGTCGATCTTCCTCTTCCAGGTCTGGCACGACCTCACACCGGGTTTCGTCGCCCTGGGCCTGTGGCACGGCCTCGCCATGGTGGCCTGGCAGCTCCTCCAGGCCCAGAAGCGCAAGCGGCCCGGGCTGCGCGAGGCGCTGCAGGGACGGGGAGCCCGGGGGCTGGGGATCGCCGCGACGGTGAGCTGGTATGCCTTCGGCAACGTGCTCTTCATGACCTCGCCCTCCCACCTGCTCGCCGTGCTGCGAGCCATCGTCGGGGGGTAGACTCTCGGTCACAAGGAGGATGGAGTGGGAGACCAGGACCCTGTCGCCGCTCGGGTCGAGCGCTACCTCGTGGACCAGTTCCTCGGGGGAGAGGGCCCCCTGGAGCACGACCTGGACCTCTTCGCCGAGGGCGTCATCGACAGCTTCGGGTTCATGCTGCTGCTGAGCTGGATCCAGGACGCCTTCGGCGTGCAGGTCCGGATGCGGGACATCACCATGGACCGCTTCGACACGATCGCCAAGGTGGCCGACCAGGTGCGCGCGGCCGGGGGGCGGGCCTGAGCTTCGGGCTCACCGCCGAGCAGGAGGCCCTCCGGGCCCGATCCCAGGACTTCGCGCGGAGGGAGCTCGGCGACGCCGGGCTGCTGGAGCGGGACCGGGACGGTCTCTTCTCGCGGGTGCTCTGGGACCGTGCCGCGGCCTTCGGGTTGGCGGGTGCCCTGGTGCCGGAGGATCTCGGTGGGGGGGGACTGTCGTTGCTCGAGACCTGCCTGATGCTGGAGGGGCTGGGGGAGGGCTGCCTGGACAGCGGGCTCCTGTTCGCGGCCTCCGCCCACCTCTTCGCCGGCCTGGTGCCGCTGTTGACCTATGGGAGCGAGGAGCAGAAGCGGAGGTGGGTCCCTTCGCTGGCCTCGGGTCGGGTCATCGCGGCCCACGCCATGACGGAGACGGAGTCGGGCTCCGACGCCTACGCCATGGCCACCCGGGCCGAGCGGGACGGGGACCACCTCGTGCTGAACGGAGCCAAGGCCTGGGTCACCAACGGTCCCCACGCCGATCTCGTGCTCGTGTTCGCCCGCACCGGGTCCGGGCCGCCGCTGGGGGCGGTCTCCTGTCTCGTGGTCGAGGCAGGGACTCCGGGGCTGGCGCTGGGAGCCAACGAGGAGATGGTGGGCCTGCGGACCGCGCCGCTGGGGACGGTGGTCTTCGAGGACTGCCGGGTCCCGGCGTCTCACGTCCTGGGCCAGGAGGGCGCGGGGGCGCTGGTCTTCATGACCGCGATGGCCTGGGAGCGGATCGGCATCCTGGCGCCGGCGCTCGGCGTGATGCAGCGCCTCGTGAGCGCCTCCAGCGAGCACGCGAAGCACCGCAAGCTCGGGGGCCGAAGCCTCGCCTCCCGGCAGCCCGTCGCGCACCGGATCGTGGACATGGAGCTTCGGCTGCGGGGTGCTCGCCTGGCGCTCTACGAGGCCGCCTCCGAGGTGGACGGTGGTCGGCTCGGCGCCGGGTCTGCCGCCAGCAAGCTGGTGGTCGCCGATGCCCTGGTGGAGGTCTGTCTGGGCGCCCTCCGCGTCCACGGTGCGATGGGGCTCACCCGGGAGGCCGGGCTGGAGCGGGAGCTGCGCAACGCCCTGATGAGCCAGGCCTACTCGGGGACCTCGGAGGTGCTCCACGACCTCGTGGCCAGCTCCATGGGCCTGAGGTGAGGCTCTCCGGCTACCTGGAGGCGGCCCTGCAGCGCTGGCCGTCGGCGCCCGCGGTTCGGGCGGGGGGGACGGAGTGGAGCTTCGCGGAGCTGGGACGGGAGAGTGGGCGGGTCGCGACCTGGCTGCGGGGGGTCGGGGTGGGTCCAGGGGATCGGGTCGGGATCTTCCTGGAACGCTCGCCGGAGGCCTTCGCCGCGCTGTTCGGGGTGATGGCCGTCGGGGGCGTCACCGTGCCGCTGGACGGCGTGGCGCCCCCCACCCGCAACGGCGTCATCCTCCGGGACGCCGGGGTCCAGGTCCTGGTCTCGGCGGGGCGCTGGGGGAGGCGCCTGGGGCCGCTCCTGGAGCGGGCCGAGGTGTCCGCGCTGCTGGTGCTCGGTCCCCGGCCGCGCCGCTGGCCCTCGCTGTCGGTCCCCACGAGCTGGGGGAGCGGGCTGCCGGAGGGCTCCCTGGCTCGTCAGGGGGGGGCGGAGACCGACCTGGCCACCCTCCTCTACACCTCGGGCAGCACGGGTCGGCCCAAGGGCGTGGCCCTCTCCCACGGTGCGGTGGGGGCCTTCGTGGACTGGGCCGTGGAGACCTTCGGGATCGGGCCCGGGGATCGGCTCAGCGGTGTGTCCCCGCTGCACTTCGACCTGTCGACCCTGGAGGTCTACGGGAGCGTGGCGGCGGGAGCCACGGCCGTGATCGCGCCGACGGGGGCCTCCGCCTTTCCCGCGACCCTCGCTCGTCTCTGGGAGGAGGAGCGGATCACGGTCTGGTACTCCGTGCCCTCGGTGCTCTCGCGGCTGCTGGAGGCGAAGCTGTCGGACCGGGACCTGTCGGCCATGCGGGCCGTGCTCTTCGCGGGGGAGGTCTTCGGCCACCGGAGGCTGGCCCGGCTCATGGAGCTGCTGCCCTCGGCGCGCTTCGCCAACCTCTTCGGTCCCACCGAGACCAACGTGTGCACCTGGTTCGAGGTGCCCGGTCCACCGAGCGAGGAGATCCCCATCGGCACGGCCGCGAGCGGGGCGACGCTGCACCTCGAGGGGGAGGAGCTCTGGGTCGCGGGGCCCTCGGTGATGGCCGGCTACCACGGCGATCCGGAGGCCACGGCCGCCGCCTTCGCCGAGCGGGAGGGGGTGCGCTACCTCCGGACCGGCGACCGGGTGGCGCTCGGCGAGGACGGACAGCTCCGTTTTGTGGGTCGGCTGGACACGATGCTCAAGGTCCAGGGCCACCGGGTCCAGCCCGAGGAGGTCGAAGGGGTCCTCGGCGATCACCCGGAGGTCTCGGAGGTGGTGGTGGTGCCGATTCGGAACGAGGAGGGTGCGATCCGGCTGGAGGCTCGGGTCGTGGGTGGGGGGAGCGAGGAGGAGCTCCTGCGGTGGTGCTGGGAGCGCCTGCCCGGGTACATGGTGCCGAGCCGGATCCGCTGGGTGGAGGCGCTGGAGCGCTCGGCGCGGGGGAAGCTCGTGCGGGGGTGAGGCCGCGGTGAGGTCGGGGCGCGGCCACCGGGGCTCGGAGTCGACGGCCCGGCGAGCCGTGGTCAGTGTCCGGACTCCTCTCACCTTCCAGCCGAACGACGACCGCTGGCGTGGGGGCGAGCGTCCTCCTCGTGCGCGCTTCCTGGACCTGCCGACGCCTTCCACGTCGCTGCAACACCAAGGAGCGTGCCATGACCCCACTCCGCCAGAAGCTCATCGACGACCTCGACCTCCGCAGCCGTGCAGACACGACCATCCTCGCCTACGTCAGCGCCTGTGCTCGACTGGCCCGCTACCACCGGCGCTCACCCGAACACCTCGACCTCGACCACGTCAGGGCGTTCCTGCTTCACCTCCAGCGGGACTGCATGGCCTCTCCCGCCAACGTCAAGCTCCACGTCGCTGCCCTCCGCTTCCTCTACGGCACCACCCTCGAGCGACCCGACCTTGCTGCGGCCCTGCCCTATCCTCGGGTGCCGAGGACTCCCCCAGCGTCTACCTGGCCGTGCGGCCCGAGGTGCTCCGCCAGACCAGGAGCCCACGGGACCGACTGGAACCGGGGGCCACGGTGTAGCCCCTCGTGGGTCGTCTCCACCACAGGCCTCGCCACACCCTCGCCCCCCACATCATCAAGCTCCTGGCCAGGCCCGCCCTGTGTCGCACACCCGCCCTGGGCGAACACGTACACGACTGCGTCACCTGCGGCTACCGCCACAAGACCTGGAACGCCTGCCGGGACCGGCACTCTCCAAGCTGCCAGACCCTCGCCCAGGCCGAGTAGGTCGCCCAGCGCCAGCAGCGCCTGCTGCCGTGTCCTCACTTCCACCTGGTCTTCACCCTGCCGGGCCTGAGTTCCGGCGGTATTGGCCCGATCTAGGCACGCGGCCGACGATATCC